>CAZJOQ010000273.1:0-3828 GCA_964547625.1 uncultured Nitrospira sp. | reverse complement strand
TCATGACGGAACGGAGTATGACAGAATCAGGAGCTGTTGTCTAACTTACTGACCGATTAGTAATGATGCCAATTCGACGTGCGTCCCGCATATGATGCGACATCAGCGGGATGCGAAGGCGAAAATGTATGTGGAAGAAGCGCAGGGCTATTGAAGGGGCTGAAGATGTGGTGACGCAGATCTAATCCTCAGGATGGGAAGCTCAGCTGTGCCTGATCATCGACATAGTGATCACGATTCTTGATACGGATTTTCGATCGGATGAGCTTCATGCTGTAGGTAGTGAGAGTGTCGTCTTCGGGTCACGGCTCCTTGCAGAATAGTCTGCTGGCAGGGGGGTGAATCTTCACTTTCTCAGGCTGCGAATGTATGCCAGTATATCCTGTATCTGCTTATCGGAAAGCCGCGATTTCCACGACGGCATCACCTTTCCTGGGCGCCCGTCGTGAATAGTTCTGAGCAAGTCAACATTCAGCTTGCGTTGGGTCGCGGGTGAAGATAAGTCGGCCACGTTGGCTCCAGCAATCTCAAGACCGTCGCCTGTGCCGCGTGGTCCGTGACAAAGTATGCAGTGTTTTTCAAAGAGGCTCTTCCCAGTCCGTGCATCTGAGCCAAGTATGATGTCCTGCTTCGGGACAGCGGGCTCTTCAGCTGACGTCGCGTCTAGGGGTGCCGTAACCAAAACTCCGGTGGCACCCATCAGGCAAACCACCACCGACCAGAGTTTCCAGCGCTCGGATATTATAGATGACATACAGGTTGGTCCCACCATAGTTGGTCCATTCAGACGTTCGTTCACGTGCGCACCCATGCGCCTATCGAGGTTTTACTTTATCCAGAGGATCACGAATCAATTCCCGAATCATCGGGTCGCGGTTCACGTCTTCATGTCCTTGAGCATCGGCTCGCCCTCCGTTCTACGCCCCCACCAGGGATCGGGCGTACGAAAGTGGCCATCGACGCTATTAGGAATATCGAATGATGGACCGAGCGGTGTGTCGTAGGACCGCATCCCTGTGCCGGGGATATTGCTGGGTCGCTGCCACAATCGCGTTCCGCCTAGCGTTTATCCCCGTCTCTCCCTAAACTCAGACCGAAGCGGCCTCCGAAGGAGGGGTCGGCTACGCGGTGGATCGACGAACCCCGCTCAAGCATACCGCAGTCGACGGTGTGGCGGTCGGTCCAGTGCCAGGTTGACCAGTCGGCTGACACAACGACCGGTACGGTGAACCATCCCAAGATCATCAAGAATACGGCCTTTCGAGCCTAGCACAATTATCTCTCTTACCACAATGCTCCTTTCTGTGTTGAGACACTCCTCTGCATAGGAGCGGGATCATCGAAGATGGCACCGCATTCCAAGCAGCGGACCTGTCCGGTCTTCAGGCCTTGTGGGGTGAGCACGTCGGCGATGAGGCGGCTGTGCGTACAGAGGCGTGTGGACCTTGGCCACACGCCGGATGGGGGTTGCATCGGTAACGTTGCAAACATGGACAGCTCCTTCGAGGAAATAAGGTGGTGGTCGATGTGTTCATATAAGATTCCCCCTCGCCTCAATAGGAACAGACGGGGGGGGAATCTATGATGATGAGCGGGGCTCATCCGGCGTTACAGGACCACACACTCACCTCCTGTTATTCGCGGTCGAGCAATTGTCGCTAGCATAGACCTTGGACTCAGACTACGGGGTCGTTTGCAGCGCATATTTGATCCCTCGCGCCTCCTCCACATGAGCCCTCAACCTCGGCAAGGTCTGGTGTGTCCAGCGCAGCACATCCGGATCTTCCACCGTCCGCATGGCCTCCTCGAACTCGTTCACCTCATTCTGCTGATCCCGCAGAATGTACTGCATATACTCGCGATCGAACGCATGCCCCGAGAGTGACGAGAGGTCCTTTAGTTTCTGCTTATGCTCGTCGCTTGGCTCGGAGGGTAGCTTCACGTCGTGCCGCGATGCCAGAAGTTGGACCCCATCGCTGATCCGCTTGTGGTCTTCCTTCATCTGCGCTCCGAATTCCCTCACGCGTTTGTTGGCCCCCCGGTCAGCGGCGAGTTGGCCCAGTGTCATTTCCGCGTGGCACATCTCGGCGGCGTTCTTGAGAAACGCCTGGGTGGACGGCTTGGCGCCCTGTTCGGCACTCTGCGCGCCGGTGGCTGGAATGAACGCCACCGCGGCGGCTGTCACAAGACCGATCATAATCGTGCGAATCATGAGCTCCTCCTTTGTGCATGGAAACGGTATGTGGGCTCTACTGGCTGACGTCCCCGGATCCCGACCGCTGTTGCTTCAGCCGCCCCGACTTCGTTTTCTCTTCCTCCACATCGATCACAGCGCCAGTCTCGGCATCGATGTGGACCTCCATGACTTTGTTTTCAGCCGTGACCACCTCGACTTCCCAGACGAGCTTGTTATGCTTTTTCTCCAACTCGGCTTCGATGATCTTGCGTGCAAGTTTCTCTGATGCCGTTTTGATTGCTTGGTCGATTGTGACCTTGGCTGCAGCCGCCATCTCGAGCTTGTTCTGTTCCTCGCCAAAAGCCAAGTCGGCTACCATCAGGGTGCCAGGCGCCAACACCAGCATAGCTAGAACAAACATTGTGGGAGACTTTGGTCTCATAAGGTCCTCCGCAGTTTTTCCTTCTTGTGAGTATCACAGAACACACCTGCCGGCTCTCTCCCTCCATCCCTCGGGAGAGGAACGTCATGAATCCTCCCGGCACTCGACGTAGAAGACTTGTGTGATGTGATGTCAATGCTCAATCTTCGACTCTTGCGGCCTCACGGACCTTTCCGTATCAATGAGTGATGACGCGCGGCCAAATCGCGCGCTTCATGCATGGCCTTCCGATAGTCGTCCGCTATGGCACGGACATTGACGATATGTTTATGCACCGTCTCCAGGTCGCCCGAATACTCTTGCGGAAACTTTTCGTAATATTCGGCAAGAAATTCCCACTTATCCGCCTTGGCTTTGAGGCCCTTCGCCTCTTCGAGATAGTACATCTCCAGCTTCCGATGATCCCCGGCCTTGATCAGCGCTTCAAGGTCGTCCGCCGCAAAGGCCGGCATGCTCATCAGGAAGCTGAAAGCCAACAATAAACAGGTCCATTTCCCCATCTTCATCGTCTGCCCTCCTTCGTTAGTCGGCATAAGAAGCACTTGATCGCCTCTAGTTATGAGACGGTCTGTTGACTCATCTGCACTCACCGGTCTTGCTTGCCCCTCCTTTCTGGCAAGCAAGCACGCTACAGCGGCATGTTTTGGCCATACGTGGCAGTTCACTGGCCAGGCCCCGTATCACCCGCGGGAATAGTCCGTCGTCGATTCCATCGTGACATCCGGAGCAATACGCACTACACACGCGATCTGCAGCAATCCCCTTCCGTCTCGCAAGCCCAACTCATATCGTCTCAAGACCTCCGTGGTGCTCAACCGATAGGCATCGGCGTGGTCCATGTTCAGCAACGTGTCCCACAGCCCGTCTTCCTCCGCACGCCACAGCTCCGCTTCTGAATCCGTACAGGCCTGTTCTCGCTGCCGCCGGCACCACGCGATGCGAGCCTTGATGAGGTTGTGCGCAGATTCCATATTTCCTTGGCTATCAAACACTGCCTTGTCCTCACACATTTATCATTTCGCGATCATTGGGCACCGCGCGTGAACGGCTACCGATCCTCCGGACGAATCCTTCGTTTGGTGTTGTCATAGCGGGCAAGGCCTCTGACCCATGATCATACTCTTGCCGGCTCGCGAGGCGGTTGGCCAGAATCAACGGATCGATCCACTCGCCGCAATTCACGCAGCGCAAACCGGGCGTGACTTCCCCG
>CAZJOQ010000272.1:0-3830 GCA_964547625.1 uncultured Nitrospira sp. | reverse complement strand
CCAACCATGGAACCAGTACTCAAATCATAGGGTGGGAAGGCATTGAGATGTAATTGGTGGGGGTGGTGGGTGTACGCAGGAAACAATACATAAATGGTCTAATGGTCTGTTGCTGTGAAGGCTGATCATATCAGCCTGTATGCTTTTCCATTCAAATCACAATTGCATTTATAATCAGAGACATGCATGTCAAATACATCGGAAGAGTGAATCATTGTTCCTTCGCTCGTCGAATCTGACCGAGGAGTCGTTTTGAGCGGAGGTGTCAGATTCCCCCGGAATCCATGTATATGGCTTGAGCGATCCATAGGCATGGCGCTTGCTCAAGCATTATAACCGTTAGCTTCACTTGTGGGGGTATTATGAGCACAAGTATAGGAACAAGAACGGTCAGTAACGAAACCCGTCCAGACGGATTGGGAAATCTTGAGACTGGGGTAGCTATGGCGGGGATCCTTCAGCAGGAGAAGGGCAAGGGGCTATTTCTTTCTCGCCGACGAGAAGCGCGCTGTAATGATCAGAAGGTGTGTGGCTATGGTCTCTGTGAGTCAACAAGTGAAGAGTCTCTGAGCATCGAACAGGGTGAGGCATATTGCCTGAACCGAAGTGAGCATGGCGTTCTCATTCTTATAGGAAGTCGGGTGCGAACCAGGCAACTGATCGAACTCCACGTTGCTGAAACCCGATGGGAGCATTCCTTAAATTTGTACCAAGTGCAGTGGGCTAAAGTGGTACCGGTTGAATCTCATGGACATCTTTTTCTGGCCGGCTGCCGTCTTGTCCTAGGAGCATCTCGATATTGGTCGTTCTAGGAGTCCTTGTATGTTTACCAATCCCTCTCCTGCTGGACCATCCATATTGCTCAGCTTCTAAACTTCACTTGGTGATCCCATGAGGTTTTCTCCTTACTGGTAACACTGTTCTCGCTGAGCCCTATACATCATGAGCGGGATAGACCTGGATGATCGCCGTCGCTCCTCCTACGGGACGAAGATGGTTCTTCAGGGTATTTTGACCTTCCCTTTCGGCATGTTCTTCCTAATGGCAGAGTTGTTCCTCTTCCTCGAGAAACTCGATACAGATTGATTGCTAAGCCAGATAGCCGTATCCTGCCCGCGTGGTGCTCTGGTTCGTCATCCTCTATCTCATCCTGTCAGTCGGCATCGGGCTTTTCGCCGCAACCCGTGTACGGAATTCAAAAGACTTTGCCGTCGCGGGAAGAAGCTTGCCTCTTGCCGTAGTCACAGCAACGGTATTTGCGACCTGGTTCGGTGCTGGAGCCGTCATGGGCATCTCAGCAACATTCGTCAAAGAGGGGTTGCATGGCGTGGTGGCCGACCCTTTCGGCTCCAGTATGTGTTTAATGCTCGCCGGACTCTTTTTTGCGCCACGGCTGTATCGGCTCAATATGCTGACGGTCGGCGATTATTATCGGTATCGCTATGACCGGACCATCGAAGTTCTGTGTACGCTCTGTGTTGTCGCATCCTACCTTGGATGGGTCGCGGCTCAATTCAAGGTGCTTGGTCTAGTGCTCAATGTGGTGACCGAAGGCGGAGTCAGTCAGTCCGCGGGAATCATGATCGGTGCAGTCATTGTCCTCACCTATACGACATTTGGCGGCATGTTTTCTGTGGCGATTCTGGATTTTGTTCAGATCTCGGTGATCATGGGAGGATTGCTCTATATCGCATCGATTGTGGGTGAAATGGCCGGTGGGGTGCAAACGGTTATCTCACATGCGGCCGTGGCTGGTAAGTTGGACTTGTTTCCGCCCGCCTCCATCACAGCATGGATTCCATTCGTCGGGGCTTGGATGACCATGATGCTCGGGTCTATTCCGCAGCAGGACGTATTTCAGCGAATCACGTCCGCGAAGAACGAACAGACTGCGGTGCGGGGTTCGTTGCTTGGTGCGGCGCTTTATTTTGCGTTCTGTTTTGTCCCGATGTTTCTCGCGTACGCCGCGACGCTGATTGATCCTGCCAAGTTTGGAGCGTTATTGGAACAGGATTCACAGCTTATTCTTCCGACGCTGATCTTGGAAAACACGCCACTTCCAGCACAGATCATCTTTTTTGGAGCTGTTCTATCTGCAGTGATGAGTTGTTCAAGCGCGACCTTGCTCGCGCCATCGGTGGCCTTGAGCGAGAATGTCATTCGGCCGATGCTGTCACATGTCAATGATGCGGAGTTCCTTCGCCTGATGCGCGTGGTCCTGCTCGTATTTGCAGTAGTGGTATTGACTATTGCGCTCTGGTCGGATGCGACAATCTATAAGCTGGTAGTGAACACCTATAAGGTCACTCTGGTGGCAGCATTTATTCCATTGGTCGCAGGGCTCTATTGGAAGAGGGCCACGACACAGGGCGCTCTCTACGCCATCATCGTTGGTCTTACGAGCTGGGTGGTGTTGGAATTGTTGGGCCAGCCAACCGACGTCTGGCCGCCCCAGCTCATTGGGTTTCTGATGGCGGGAATCGGCATGCTAGTGGGGTCGCGATGGCCATCACAGGTGCGTGAATCGAAAAAGACCAACGGGAGGGTGGCTGGCGAGTGAGTGGTTCGGTTTGGTTCTGGGCCAACTCCATGGTCTTCTCTTCAGGTTCATCGTTTCGGGAGGCTAATGATCAAGAACGAAACGTACGGCCCGACGCACTTCATGCGGTGAGAAGGGCTTCTGGATCACACGTCGGGCACCAAAGAGCTTAGCGATGTTGAGAAAGTTCTGATCACCAGTTGCGCCGGTGATGGCGATAACTCGAGCGTCCAGGAACTCTTGTGTCAGGGCGAGGGTGACTTCCATCCCATCTCGCTCCGGCATTAGGATGTCCGTGATGACAAGATCCGCAGGTGCGTCTCGATAGAGCCTCAGGCCGATCTCACCGTTCGAGGCTTCCCGAATCTGGTGGCCATCCTCTTCAAGGATGCGACGTAACAAGGCTCGAATTGGGGCGTCATCATCGACGATCAAAATGGAAGCCATCTCTTCCCTCATTAGATCCAAGAGCATGTGGGGCAACACTCATATGCCTTAATCTAGGCTGCACGCAGAATGACCGTTTGAGATTCCGGGACAAGGTCGTTCTTCCTAGATTCGTGCTCGCCATTTTGAATTGCCAGTACCTGTTGTTTCCGAACAAGGCGATGTTGCTCGATGACCGGGTCATGAACATTCCCACAGTTCATGCAACGATATCCGTTCGCCCACATATGCCCAATAGTGCCGTCGAAATCCAAGAAGTGATCCCTGACCATGAGGCCGTGGCAGCGCGAACAACTCATATTTTTTCTCCCGGGTTGCAGGGTGGTAGGATTCGTGCTCGCTGATGGAAGGATATCTGATGAGGGTGTGGTCGGTTAGAGCCCGGATGGGGTAACACGAAAGAAGGGATCTGCGAGGTACACGAGGTGATGTCTGGTACACAATTCCGTCGCTGCTGATGAATTCAAAAGAAATGTATTCTCAGTAGTGTCCGGAGATCACGTGAATAGATTCAACTGGTTAGCGTTTTCCACGGATTCATCCTCCGGATCGATGCGTGCAAACAGTTGATCAAGGGGCGTTTTCTCGAAGAGCGTCAAACTCAGAATCTGTAGGATCGTATGGAGTGAGGCATTGATGTTCAGCCGTTTCTTGACCACGGCTGCCAACACATAGACCGCGATGGCGCTCCAGACCTGAGTTTTGAGGGCGTTCTCGGAGGTGCCAAAGAAGGCTTTGATCCGGAGATGTTGCTTGATCCATTTGAAGAACAGTTCCACCTGCCAGCGGCACCGGTACAGCTCGGTGATGGTCAGTGCTGGCAAATCGAAATGGTTGGTGAGAA
>CAZJOQ010000271.1:0-3978 GCA_964547625.1 uncultured Nitrospira sp. | reverse complement strand
CGCACAAACCTTGGCGATTCTAGAGATATCGATCGATTTTGTCCATCACTTCCATGGTAGGGGATAAAAATTTGTTACCCGCCGTTTGCTTGACTCAGGTTTTTCCAGGCTTGTAACATGGCTGAGTTCATAAGAAATTCTCTTGGTCGAATGCAAGGAGCCTAGTCTGGCGGCCATATTATGTTAAGACTGTAAAACCGCATAATTCCTGCCGAATCGTATTGAAATTATATGCTGCGACATCCTCTGACAATATCGTTCTTGACTTTTATGGTCATCAGTGGAATTGCTTTGGTGCCCTCCTCTGAGACGGAATCCGCTCAAGCTGGGAAGCAACCCAGTTTCGAACGGGGTGTGGTTCAAGTCGGTGACGAAGCACCCAACTTTATGCTGCGTGACCTCACCGGAAAGGTGATGAGCTTGTCGCAGTTCAGAGGTAAAGTTGTTCTCTTAAATTTCTGGGCGACCTGGTGTGGACCTTGTCGTGTTGAAATGCCGGCCATGGAACAGCTCTATCAAACGTTTCCCCGACGAGAATTCGAGATTCTCGCAGTATCAACGGATTCTCAGGGTGCGGACGTGACACGGCCATTCCAGAAGCAAATGGGCTTAACTTTTCCCATTCTCCATGACTCGGAGTATCGCACTGGATTGGTGTATGGGGCTCGCACACTGCCGATTACTTTCATGCTTGATCGCCAGGGGATTGTGCGCCAAAAGATCTTCGGCGCTCGCGATTGGGCTTCTCCTGAGGCCCGTGAATTGATTCATATGCTGATGAAGTCGTAACGATGACACAATCGATCCCACAGATTTCCCTAATCGCCGCCTTCTCGGCTGGGCTTCTCTCATTTGTGTCCCCTTGTGTGCTTCCGCTGGTGCCAAGTTATATCTCATATATCACGGGACTCTCGGTCGATCAGCTCACCGATGCCTCTGAGCGAATGAAATTCAAGAAGGCGATCGTCGTGAATTCCCTGCTGTTCATCGCCGGGTTTTCATCAGTCTTTATCGCCTTCGGCGCGTCGGCGAGCTTTCTGGGACAAATCTTGATCACCCATCAGGACCTCATTCGCCGCGTCGGTGGAGTCTTGATCATTGTGTTCGGGCTCTATCTGCTGGGGATTTTGAATCTCAAGTTCCTAAAGATGGAACACCGATTTCAATTCCGCAACAGGCCAGCCGGGTATTTGGGATCGTTCTTGATCGGAGTGGCCTTTGCCGCAGGGTGGACACCCTGCGTTGGACCGGTGCTGGGATCCATTCTTCTCTATGCGAGTACGACTGACTCTCTTCTCAGCGGCGTTGCGCTACTAACATTTTACTCGTTAGGATTGGGGTTACCGCTGTTCCTTACGGCACTAGGGGTGGATCGATTCCTTGCCTACTTCAAAGAAGTGCGAGCCTATTTGTGGGGAGTTTCAACGGTAAGCGGGGTTATGCTGGTGCTGGTCGGCGTGATGATTTATGCGAACTCACTCACGATGGTGACGAGTTTCTTGGAGCGCTATGGAATTGGGTGGTACTTGGGTCAGTAGTGCGTGCTGGTCTCGAACGCCACCCTCAAGCTTTGCTCGTTTGCTTCCCGGGTGGAACGCACAGCCTACGCCTCGTAACCCTTCGCTTTCCATCGCCTCGTTGACAGAGGCGTTTCCTTGGTTCCGAACCAGTGATGACTGAATTAGCACCAGACACCAAGGCGGCAGACCGTGAAAGCGTTTCCGAACGCACCTGCGGCGGGAGAACTAAGCCGGTCGAACGATGAGGGAACGCCGAGTGTCCCTATCGCCGAAGATGGTGATGAAGAAACAGATGGTCTGTTAGGGGTAGACGGTCGGCTGCTTAGGATAATTGCCGAGCCGGCATCCGAAAGGGAAACCGGATCTGACTTCTGTGCAAGAAGGGTAGTGGGGCGTGCCCCGCCAATTTTCTCCAATAACGTGGTCCCGGCTTCGGACGCTGTACTGTTTGGATGTTTGTCCAAGAGTACGACGAGATTGTCCCTGGCCCAATCGTCGGCCCCCATTTCATGGTATGCCTTGGCCTGGAAATACAACGCATCGGAGGCGACCGGCTTATCTGGATAGGTTTTGATGATCTGTCCGAACCGATGAGCGGCGGCAAGGTATGAACCCCGTCGGTAATAAAACTGCCCCACGAAGAGGTGCATCTGAGCGATCCAATTGTGGCACTCCTCAAGTTTTTGTAGCGCCTGGGCATCATAGCGGCTGTCAGGAAAGTCTTTTCTCATCTGTTCGAATGCCGTGATGGCTTTCTGCATCGGTTCGGGGTCCCGATCGATCGTCTTGGCCATCCGGAAATGAATTTCTCCGATCCTGAATGCCGCGTAGGGAGCCAGCATGTGATTGCGATGAAGGTCCATGAAGTGGTTGTATTCGACTAAGGCCTCCGCATACTCTTCTTTCTCAAAATACGCTTCCCCCCGCTTCATGATCACATTGGGGTGGTAATGGTTGTCGACGGTATCTCCGATGAAAATTTGTTCGTCTGTTCCACTGACGACTTTCTTGAGCCCACTCCGTACGTCGCTTGGGGTAATATCACCGGCGCAGGAGACGAGAAAGAGAGACCCAAGGGTCAGACACCCGATTAGGTGAACACGTAAGGATTTGGAGGGTGGATGAACCACGGGATGAAAACCGAGGAAACTCATATTCGACACACATAGCAGGGAAACAGGTAAAAATCAATCACATGCCGGTTTGGTTGACCTGTCTATTCATGCTCCCTATAATCCGATAGCACATTCGCTCTCTATAAAGTGAGCAATTTCGTTAGAAGTAATGAGGGTTTAGGAGAATGGTTCGACCGCGGATCATTGGAACTGGCAGCTATCTTCCGTCGCGTATCGTCACCAACGAGGAGATCGCCCGTATGACGGGGGTATCTCCGGCTGGTATTGAACGACTCACTGGTATTCAGACGCGTCGTTGGGCTGCAGAGCAGGAAGCGTCTTCCGATATGGCGATTGCGGCAGGGCGTCGGGCCCTCGATGCCGCTGGATGTTCGCCTTCCTCCATCGATACCATCATCTTGTCCACGACATCTCCCGATATGGCGTTTCCTTCAACCGCGTGCGCCGTTCAGCGAGGCTTGGGATGTCGGCAGGTGGGAGCCTTTGATGTGTCTGCGTCCTGCTCGGGATTTTTGTACGGCCTTTCCATGGCGCAAGCCATGATCCAGAGTAGCCAGGGGCGGACTTGTCTCGTAATCGCGTCAGAGGTGAAGTCACGATCCCTTGATCGCCAGGATGAAGCTACAACGCTGTTGTTTGGAGATGGAGCTGGAGCAGTCATCGTTCGAGGTGAAGACGATCACAGCCCTGAGTGGCGAGGGATTCTCGGCACGAAGTTATATGCGGATGGGGCACATCACGGACTCATCCGTGTTCCTGGCGGCGGATCGCGGGCGCCATTGTCATCCGATACGGTGAGAACGGGAGGGCATGCGCTCCGTATGCGGGGGGCACCGCTTTTTCGGTTGGCCGTTCGACGAGTGGAGCGCGCGGTGTTGGATGTTTTGAAAGAATTTGGCGTTCGTACAGAGGATATTAAGCAAGTGGTTCTTCATCAGGCGAACGGGCGCATCTTGTCTCAAATCGCAGGTCGCTTGGGTGTCAGGTCCGATCGCTTAGCATCGGTGATCGAACGGTACGGCAATACGTCTTCGGCATCTCTTCCGATCGCGCTCGATGATGCGGTACGCGGTGGGAAAATCTTGCCAGGAGACTTGATACTCCTTGGCAGTTTTGGCGGCGGTCTGACATGGGCCACGAGCCTTGTTCGTTGGTAAGGGGTTCGTAGGCAATCGAGACCTTCGCAAGCAATAAGGTTGAGATGGTTCCTGATCGATTATGGGGAAGCTCGCACGCGTGTCGTTCATCCCAAGAGGTCACTCTGGCACTAGCAGTCTGCTGAAAAACTCCTCGCCAAGCGGTGCGGAATATGATTCTCTGTT
>CAZJOQ010000270.1:0-4004 GCA_964547625.1 uncultured Nitrospira sp. | reverse complement strand
CTCTCTCCGTCGGCATCGTTGGAGCAGGACTGGCCGGGCTCGCCTGCGCCGATACCCTCAAGATGCGCGGCATTCGAGCCTCGATCTACGATGCCGCGACCCGCCTGGGCGGCCGCTGTTGGTCACTGCGCAATGTTTTCCCCGGACAAGTAGCGGAACGAGGAGGCGAGCTGATCGACACGCTGCACAAGACCATGCTGGGGTATGCAAAGCGATTCGATCTGGCGGTCGAAGATGGCGCCAAGGAGCCAGGGGAGACCTACTACTACTTCTCAGGACAACGCTACACGGAAGCTGCGGTGGTTGCGGAGATTCGCGACTTCGTCGCGGTCATGCGGAGTGATCTGCGCCGCCTTTCTCGTGAGGTGACGGCCACCGGCCATACGACCAATGATGCCGCGCTCGATCACACCAGCCTGCTCGCGTACCTGGAAGGACACAATGGAAGCGGCACCGCCGCCGGTCCGATCGCCAAGGCTGCGACCGTCGCCGCCTATGAAGCAGAATATGGGCTTGATGCAGCCGAGCAAAGTTGCCTGAATTTTCTCCTCTTCATGCATCCCGACCGTCGCTCGACCTTCACACCGTTCGGCGTTTTCAGTGACGAACGATACCATCTCGTCGACGGCAATGACCGCATCATTGAAGGACTCGCTCGCGCACTTCCCGGTCAAATCACCGCCAATACTACCTTACTCCGCGTACAGCGTCTGAGTGACGGCCGAATCGAATTGACGTTTCAACAAGGAGGCCGCACCGTCACGTTTCGCCATGACGTGGTTGTGCTGGCGATTCCGTTTACAACTCTACGTCTCGTTGAACTCGGTCACAATCTTGGGCTGCCGCCGGCCCAACGCCAGGCAATCCACGCATTGGGATACGGCACCAACGCCAAGATGAACATCGGCTTTTCAAGCCGTCCCTGGCGCCGGCTCGGGAGCAATGGGACATCTTATTCCAATCTGCCCGATCATCAAACAACGTGGGAACCCAACCAGAGCTTGGGATCCGACACCAGAGGAATCCTGCTCGACTATGCCGGAGGACAACGCGGTGCGCGCTTGAACCCGGCTGCTGTCCAGGTGGAAGCGCAACGATTCTTACAATATCTCGAACGCGTCTATCCAGGGACAATGGAAGCGGTGACCCTCATACAGGGTCAGTACCTTGTCCATTTGGAACATTGGCCGTCAAACCCCATGATGAGGGGAAGCTATACCTGCTATCGTCCCGGCCAATTTACATCGATAGCCGGACTCGAAGGTGTCCGGACGGGAAATCTCTGCTTCGCCGGCGAGCACACAAATTCCTTCTACGAGTGGCAGGGATTTATGGAAGGCGCGGCCCGCTCCGGCATCGCCGCCGCACAATCCATATTGGCCACAGCTAAAATGCGCTGAGCGGGACGATCGAAGTCGCTTGATCATCTTCGCCCAATCAGATCTGCCTATCGACACATCATCCGACACCTCTCTCACGAGATTTCCGTAGTCGTCCTATTCCGTCACTCTGACTTTCACGATATACGTCCTCGCACTCCATCTACTACGATGCTCTGGAAGTTTGGGGTTCGCTGGATTATGATGTCTTGACCTACCCGCCAGGAGGTCGCCATGAAAGCCTCCACTGCGTTTCGATTCCTCCTCCTGGTGATTCCTGTCGTCTGGGTGGTCATTCGCCTCTTGCCCGCCGAGCACCCACAGTACGGGAATTTTAGGACCATTGCCTCGCAAGCACACCAATCAGACCAAGGGACGACGGGGGGACATCAAGAATCGTCCGACACGTTCGCAAACCATGAATCCTCGTTTAAAGCCCACTACCAATCGCACTTCGCCTCATCGGGCTATGATTTCAACCACTATCGGCTCGCCTATAAGTATGGGTTTGACCTCGCCCTCGATGCTGATCACCGGAAGATGGAGTGGAGCAGCCTTGAATCGCAAGCTCGCCAACACTGGAATGAAAAGCTCATGGGACTGTGGAGTCAACACCGCCTAGCCATTCTCTACGGGTGGGAACAGGGCCTCAGACTCCACGGTGGATGACAAGGGCAAGGCATACGAATCTTCGCCGATCGGCAGAAGCGCAGCCGATCACTCGTTCACCCGTGCTACCTGGTCGAAATGATCAAGGCACTGTTCTCGATGTGGACGGATGCGATCTGAGGTGGAAGCTGGAACGTATCCCGGTTCTGCGGTGATTCAAAGAGTTGCTGCACCACCGGATCGAGTGTCGCCGATGGAATAGGCAGGGATCCAAACTTCCCTGCCGTCGGCTTCAACCGGATGAATCCGTCGCGAGTTTCAATCGTCCCATCGAGTTGCAGCGAAATCTCCTTCCCCTAGAGCGCAAACACGGCATAGGCGCGCAGCTGACTGCCCATGAAATTCATGCGGACATCCTTCAGCACCGACTGCACCTCTTGTATGCTCGCCTCGTGCCCGATTGGCACCGGGATTCCGGCCTGTTGTGCCTGACGCGCGGAGGCGATCGCCAGATTGTCGCGCATCCACTGATTCAAATCGGCTTCATTGAGCGCCAGTGAATGGGATCGGCCCGTCTGCACGTCGGTCTGGAGCTGTGCCATATGCCGGAACGAGACGAAGCGCAAAGCATTTTACGAATCCGCCGATAGAGGGTGTAACTCTGGACCAAGATGGGACCGTGCCCGCGGAACAGCTCCGAAAGCTAGAGGCGCGGCGTGAAAATGGGCTTGATCTTCTGCGCCCACCCAGCCTTGTTGGTTGAGACCTCGTCCGAGACTTCGGTGATCAGTTTCCCGTAGTCGTCATATTCCGTCACCTTGATTTTCACGACATAGGTCCCCGTCCCCGGCTTCGGCTTTTTGCTCCTCGGAAGTAACGGAAACCACTCGCTTCGAACCGTTGCAATATTGGTGGTATCCCCGAGCTTCAGGTCGCTCAGGCGAAGCTGAAGATCGGCCACATCCTCCCGATGGGACACATCGTTGTCATCAGTCCAATGTGCCTCAAGCACAATGTTCACGTCGGCATCGATGCGATCTCTGACCTTCTTGAACCACGTCCAAGGGATATACCATTTCCGATCTTCCACTTTGACTTTTCCAAAGTGGACGAGCGCCGAGTCGCCGACGAACTGCAGTCGGCCGTTGGTCGGTAGTTCTTGTGCGTCGACTGAAAAGGTCAGGATTGCGGCAGGCTGAAGTTTCCCATCGTTCACAATAAATCGGGTGATTTTCAGCCCGGCAAACTGCACTGAGAGGCCGGTCTTTTCTTCTGTGTAAAATCTGCTGCCTGCCTTAGTCCCGCTATAGGTTGCCGTATGTTCGATCGTATCTTCGTTCAACACCGGCCTCGTGGCTTTGACGACATAGTGGACCGCCACCGGTACAGCGCCGGCGGCGATCATGGGCGCGGCAATTCTTTCCCCACCGGTCTCCGGCGATTTCACCTCATCAGGCTGTAACACGTCGATCACGACTTTCTCACCGTCGACCTGCATCGAATACGGGTGCGCCGGCACACAACCGGCCAAAAGCCCGATAAGCCCAACAATGCCGGCAAGCTCACCACTGTCCCATTTACGCATGAGGCCTCCTTCCCATCAGCAGTTCGTCGCACTATAGACCACGAGCGAAACAGAAGTATATGTACGCACAAGCGTTGTTTTCAGGCAGCTACATCTTTCTTATGTGATCACTCAAGCTTGCCCACAAAACGACCGACATCATTCTTGGAGAGAACCACTGACGACAGTTCTTCTGGAATACTCCACTATAAAGGGGACTATGGTGACAAACGCCCAGCTCGATCAGACCTGCATCAACACGATCCGCACCCTGTCAATGGATGCCGTGCAGCAGGCCAACTCCGGCCATCCGGGAACCCCGATGGCGATGGCGCCGGTTGCGTACTGTCTATGGCAACGCATTCTACGATTCGATCCAGAGGATCCGATTTGGCCCAACCGGGATCGGTTCGTGCTGTCGATGGGGCACGCGTCCATGCTCCTCTATTCGC
>CAZJOQ010000269.1:0-4046 GCA_964547625.1 uncultured Nitrospira sp. | reverse complement strand
CGGAGGCCGATCTCGTCGGGCCGGTGTTGGCAAAGTTTGAAGTGAAAGTGAAAGCCGGTGCCCAGTTTTTCCAGACTCAAGCGGTCTATAACCCCGATGTCTTCGCCGGGTTTATGAAACAGGTACGGCCATTCAACGTGAAGGTGCTTGCCGGTATTCTTGTTCTCCGGAACCACAAGATGGCGGAATTTATGAATGCCAACATCCCCGGCATGTCGGTACCCAAAGAGATGATCGATGAGCTTAAAGCGGCAGGAGATCGAGCGGAAGATGTCGGAGTCGACATCGCTGTGCAATCCATCAAGGCGGTACGGCCCCATTGTGACGGCGTGCACATCATGGCCATCAAGGCCACGCATCGATTGGCGGAGATCATCACCAAGGCTGAAATAGGCTGATGACCATCCTCGAATTCCAACAGTACAAACAGGACCGGAAGAAGCTTGTCGTGGTGACGGCCTACGACGCGCTGTTTGCTCGCATTGTGGAGCAAGCAGGGATCCGGGTGATTTTGGTGGGGGATTCGCTGGGAGTCGTCGTGCAGGGTAAGCCCAATACGCTCTCCGTAACGATGGAGGATATGCTGTACCACACCAAACTGGTCGCCGGTGCGGTGCAGCGATCGCTGGTGATCGCTGATATGCCGTTTATGTCTTACCAGGCAAGTCCGGAAGATGCTGTGCGAAATGCAGGGCGCTTACTACAGGCTGGCGCTGCTGCGGTCAAGCTCGAAGGCGGCGCCGTCATGGCTGATCGAGTCAAAACCATGACGAGCATCGGTATTCCTGTTATGGGTCATCTGGGCATGACGCCTCAATCAGTTCATGTGCTAGGCGGTTACAAAGTTCAAGGCAAGGTCGAGGACCAAGCCTTGAGGCTGCTAGAAGACGCAAAGGCCATTGAAGCTGCTGGAGCCTTTGCGCTGGTGCTGGAAGCGATACCGGTTGATCTGGCGCGAAAGATTACCCAAGCCGTTTCCATCGCGACCATCGGGATTGGTGCAGGGCCACATTGCGATGGCCAGGTCCTTGTGATTTACGATCTACTGGGACTCTTTGATACCTTCATTCCGAAATTTGTGAAGACCTATGCCCATCTGAAAGCCGATACTCTGCAAGCCTTGGCTCGGTACAAGGAAGAAGTCGAGCAGGGAAAGTTTCCGTCGGATTCAGAATCCTATCACTAGTAGATCGTTCGCCCTCACGCTCATCGGCAGCAGACAGGCTTCTCTGATCCCCTGTGACTTCGTCTGTACGATTCCCCATGGCGATTGAGCATGGGCACGAAAGTGTTTATTAAGTATGCAGAATGTTAGGATTAGCGAAGCAGCTCGCTGGTAGGACAGTCTCTCTCCTTCTCGAACACTTCATCACTGGCGCGGGCCTTTCGCGATTTAAGCGTGCGCGGATCCGTTGCCTGGGCGTGGGACGGGTCTCTTAGCTCCATAGAATTCATGTGTCAGAATTCATGTAGGTAGGTGCATGAAGCAAACCATTGGCGCTGAGAATAAGAACAACGGGCGAGGGGTCTGGTGTGTGTCCGTGATGGCATGACTGCAGATGCGTATTGAGCTTGGGTGAGTGAAATCATGTGAGCATTGGGTGTGGAGGGGGCAGGGGCCCCCTGCACCGGTGACTGACTCCGCAGCACGGTGCCTGGGAACGGAAAGGGGACGGTCGCTGGTCAGAAGGGCGACCGCCCCCCAGGGATGCCTCGAAAGAGATTTCCAGGGATATCAGATGCGTTTCTGCCAGCGGGTCCGATCTCGTCTGCTATGTATGCACGCTGCGATTAACAGCACGTCGTCGTGAACGGTGTAGACCAGGCTATAAGGGAATCGCCGCAACGTCGCCCGCCGGGCGTTGCCGAACACGAGAGGATAGAGCGTGGGATGGCGCTGCACCTGCGCGATGACTGCGTCGAGCGCCCAGAAACTCCGCCCAGGTTCTGGCTGCGTGCTTCGTACCAATCCACTCCCTCAGCGAGTCCGGTCTCGGCTTTTGACCGGAAAACAAGGCGCCGTGTCATCCGAGGCGAGACCACAGCCGTGCACGTACATCCTTCCAGGTGAGGGCCGAGCTTGGGTCCTGTGCGTACGCCGCGCAGCGACGCGCGATTCCCTTAGGTTGGTCGTCCGACAGCGCCGGTAGACTTTCCGGTTGTGCCGCTACGCTGTCCCACAAGTCTTCTGCAAGCTGGATGCGTTCTGCCGGGCTGAGCTTCAAAAGTTCCGCGATCACGGTTTCTTTCATATTCAAGTACCTCCTCTGACGAGGATTGTTGGCCGATTGTATCGTGTCGCAGCCGGGCTTTCTAGCTTCCCCACTTTTTTAGAGAAGGACCGGCGTCTGTTCGAGCAGGCTGGAATCGGCAAGGCTAGCGGATGTCGGCGATCACGGAGCGAAGCCCCCGCCGGTGCCTATCCCTGTCTGATACCGATCAGGCACATGAGTGGGGTCTGGCACTCGGGGCCGTTCATGCGCTGCCGTACTCCTTCGGTGAGGCCTGCGACATCCATCCCCATATAGAAGTCCGGCACTCGTTCTAGTCGAACCAGTCCACGTTGCAGCAGATTCTGCGCAGCCTGCCGGTTGCCTATGAACAGTTTCAGATTGGCTGCAGCGAGCTGGATGAGGGCTTGGAAGAAATTCCCCTGTTCCGTGTGGCGTCCAGTCATTTTCCACAGTTCTTCGAAGACCTCATGGCACTCCCACCAATAGCCGTGATTGTAGAGGTCAATTCCATACCGATAGTCCTGAGAATGTTGCCATTGATCGGGGGGGAACGGGGATGGTTGTGGCTTCGGTTGAGCGTAGGAATGCCCCTGGGTAGTTTGTCGAGGATGTGGCGTTCGTCCCGGCACAAAACGCGAGGAAGGAAACGGGCGTGACGAGTAGCGGGGCGGCATAGGATCAGGGAACTCTGACTCAATCACCGTTCTATATCCGCACCGTCATAGGAAAGCTGAAATACCGCTCGGTCTTCCAACCGTATGGCTGTCAGTTCCCGTCCCCACACACAGCCGCTATCGATGGCCAGGAGATGCTCTTCGCAGTGGAGACCCAATGCGGCCCAGTGGCCACAGACAATGGTGCTGTCGCGACGAGCTTCGGCATTGATCGTAAACCAAGGGAAGTACCCGATGGGGATCCGTTCAAGCGGGCCGCTGAAGGATGATTCCATCAGGCCATCCGGTGAACAGGCTCGAAGTCTTGTCAAAACCTTGATCACGGTGGCGAGCCGAGTGGGGCCAGTCAAATCTGGAGACCATCGAAGATGTTTGCTGGGATACAGCGCTCGGAGGATGTCTCGATACAAACGACCTCGTAAACCAGCGTGGACTTCATGGGCTAGTTTTTCTGCCTCATCGATGGACCATTGAGGAAGTAGGCCTGCATGGACAAGGACGAAAGGGTCTGCTCGATAGAACAAAGGTTGCTGACGGAGCCACGCGATGAGTTCATCACGATCCGGTGCACTTAGGATGGCCTGCAGGGTGTCTTCTGGACGAACTGTGGCAATACCTTCGGTAACAGCGAGAAGAAAAAGGTCGTGGTTGCCCAAAACGACAACGGCCCGGTTTCCCAGATTCTTGATATAGCGGAGGACACCTAGCGAATCTGGGCCGCGATTGACCAAATCACCGACAAACCAGAGACAGTCGACTGCTGGGTCAAAATGAATGTGTTGAACGAGGCGTTGCAAGGCATCATTGCATCCCTGCACATCGCCGATAGCATACGTTGCCATATTGGAAAGATGAAAACCTGTCCCCGTTTCGCACACGTTGGGTTAGGAAAAGCCACGGTAGCCCAAGCTCTATGGAAACTTGGCTTCAATTCGACTTGACAGCCCGCCTCGTGCCGTAAAGATGCCGGTGACTTTGGCCCAAACAGGACGGCTGGCTTTTACGACATCGTGGAGAATCCGGTTGACGGCATTTTCATAAAAAATGCCGAGATTGCGGTAGGCGTAGATGTACATCTTGAGCGATTTCAGCTCAAGACATGCTTTATCGGGCATGTAGTGCAGCGTGATCGTCCCGA
>CAZJOQ010000268.1:0-4052 GCA_964547625.1 uncultured Nitrospira sp. | reverse complement strand
ATGAGTCCAGGTACCGCCTGTGAATCACCGATCCGCTCAAGAGCCCATACCGCCGCCGTGCGGACCGCACCGTCTCGGTCCTTTATCGCTCCGACCAACGGCTCCACGGCCCGCCTGTCACGCAATTTCCCGAGTGCCGAGGCCGCCTGTTCTCTGATCGCCCATGAATCGTCCTGCAAGGCGTCGATCATCGGTTCCACGACCGATGGCCCCATTCTGACGACCGCACTGGTCGCGGCTTCTCGAATGACCGCATCCTCATCGGCCATTAGGTCGATCAAGCGAGGTAGCGCTTCCGGCCCGGTCTGGCCGAGGCTTGCGATGGCATGCTCGCGCAGGGCTTCATTATCATCGTGCAACGCCTGGATCAGTTGCTCAATTCGACCGGATGCTCCTGGTTCAGTCATGCTCGGTGTCCTCTACGTGGGTATGGGTTTCCATGGCCGTGATCGCATCGAGCTTGTCGGCGATCAGGCCGGCATTGTAGGCAACCAGGCCGTCACGATCGGTCTTGAGCCGATCAAACAGCTCTTTATGCGGGCGCAAGATTCCCACATCCTTGATCTTGGCCAAGGCTTCCATCGCATACACCCGTAATGGGCGGATCGGAAGGGCATCGAGATAGAGCTGAGTCGGACGGGCATCGCCGATCAACCCGAGCGCCTTGATCGCCAACTCTTTGACGCCGGTGTCCTTGTCATGTTCCAACCGTTTCATTAAGGGTTCAACGGCCCGCACATCCCCGATTTTTCCCAGTAAGTCCGCAGCCGCTTCACGTACAAGCCAGTCATCGTCCTCAAGGTATTCGATGAGGATCTCTACGCTTGGGCGTCCAATTCCAAGCAGATCGATGACCGTGGCCATCCGCGCCTCTTCGCGCTCGCTGGCTCCTTCGACCTCCCGTAACTCGTTGAACGTCACATCGATCCGCTCGCGGATCGCGCTCAATTTCTTCAACGTGCCGACGGCGATGTCGCGGACGACCGGCTGACCCATCGCATCGATGAACGCATCAACCGACCTAGGATCCAGTAATTGATCCAGCATCGAAGCGGCGGCAACCTGTGCCTCCGCGTCCGGATATTTCAACATCTCACATAACGGAAAAATGGCGGTTGGAATCGCCCCGATCAAATGAGTCAGCACCCGTTTTGGTTCGCCATCGGGTGTTTTAGGAAGCAAGGCAACCAAGGCGCGGGCCGTATCCGTATCGAGCATCCCCGCCATCTGCTCGAGGGCCGTTGCACCCGCAGCTCGGACGGCCTCCTCATCATGCTCAAGGAGTTCGACCAACGCCACGCCGGCCCGAGGGTCCTTGATTCGAGCCAACATCGCGGCGGCTTCTTTCTTCAGCTCTGTCGGCCCGGACCGTAGGGCCCCGACAAGCGCTTGGACGGAGCGAGGTCCGCCCGCCACACAGGCCGCCGTCGCTCGCATGCGTCGCCAATCCTCTTCATGAATCAGTTCTGAGACCAGCGTCTCAATCGTCTCCTTCGACATGGTATTCACGAATGAATGGTCGACATGCGCTGCGGGTTCCACCCGGCTTGAGTCAAAGTTTCACGGACATGGAACCGGAGATTGTCGTCTTGAGCGGTCAAGAGTGGAATCAGAAATGGAATGACCTTGGATCCAAATCCAGCCAATGCCGATGCCGCCTCTGCTCTGGTCCATGTCGGTCCTAAAGCCGCGACGAGTGAAGGAATCGCCCGATCGTCGCCGATCTGGCCCAGAGCGCGAGCCGCGGCGCTCTGAGTCTTGAGATCTTCATTCCAACCATCTCCGCAGCTCGCTGCGGTCGTTGTCGCTTCCGGAAGACCGGCTCCTGCCAGAAGCTCGATCAGCGCGGGAACAGCACGAGTATCACCGATTCTGCCGAGTGCTTCGACTGCGACGGTTCGTAATGCAGGGTCACGCAAAAGCATGCACAAATATTCAACAGACCGAGAATCGCCGATGTCACCCAAGGCTCGCGCCGCGTCTTCGCGAACCGCCGAATCTTGATCATTGAACAAGATCGCCAGCAGCGGCTCGACCGCTTGTGGCGATCGGGTCTTGCCTAATGCTTCTACGGCGTGTAGACGGATCAGCCATTCTTCATGTCGCAAGGCGTTCACCAACGATGGAATGGCAGGGTCGCCGATCGCGGCCAGTCCTGCGGCGGCTTCCTCACGCACCGCTTTGACCTTGTCTTGCAGCAGCGGAATGAGAGGCGCGATCGCATCGGTATCTCGTATCAAACCCAATGCCTTGGCCGCGTGCATCCGGACGATCCAATCACCGCTGCGGAGAGCCTTGAGGAGGGAAGTGAGCGCGCGTTCATCCGCGATGGTGGACAAAATTGCGGATGCCGCCTCCTGGACTGAAAGGTCAGGCTGATCAAGACAGGCACCGACCGCCTCAACCGCCGGTGTTCCGATCGAACGCAAGGCTTCAACCGCTGCTTCGCGGACAGAGCGATCCTCATCTCGGAGCAGGGCAACCAGAGGAGCGACCGCTCGCGGGTCCTTAAAGGTGCCGAGAAGACCGGCTGCCTCCTGGCGGATCGCCCAGTCCTCGTCTTTGAGCGCCGCGATCTGTTCTGTCACTGGGTTGCTCACTTGATTATCCTCAGACTTAGCGTACAACCCTAACATGGCGTTTTTCGCGGGGTCAACGAAGCAGAAATGTAGACGGTCACACAGGCTGCGGGGAAACCTCCGTTCATCCTTCGGAAACCTCAGGTCGAACGAAACATGAGTGAGACCCGGGCCTTGCGAGGCAGGAGGCCACGAGTTATACTATCGGTATGAAGACAGCCGTGTCATTGCCCACTGACGTGTTTCGGGCGGCTGAGCGCCAAGCGCGTCGGACGAGGAAGTCCCGCAGTCAGCTCTATGCGGAGGCGCTGTCTGAGTACATCGCGCGCCACGCACCGGACGAGGTCACCGAGGCGATGAATAGCGTCGTCGATCGGCTGAAGGAGCCGACCGACCTGTTCGTGTCGGCGGCGGCACGCCGAGTCCTGGAGCGGAGTGAGTGGTAGAGGTCGCGCAGGGCGAGACCTGGTGGGCGAACCTGCCGGAGCCGACCGGCTCGGGTCCGGGGTTTCGGCGGCCGGTAGTGGTGGTTCAGGGCGACGCCTTGAACCGCAGCAGGATCGCCACGGTCGTTTGTGTACCGTTGACCAGCAACCTCACTTGGGCGGACGCTCCTGGTAACGTGCTCTTGCCTTCGAAACTCACCGGCCTTCCTAAGGACTCCGTCGCAAACACGTCCCAGATCGTTGCGTTGGACCGGCAATGCCTGAGTGAACGTGCCGGGAAACTGCCCGCCAAGAAGCTCGCGCTCGTGATGAACGGGATCGATGTGGTACTTGGACGATGAGCCGCCTAACACGCGGCTGGAGCGGACCGCTGAAAAACGGGGATTGATGGGCATCGATAGTTGGCCGAGCTTCCTGCCTCTGGTATTGGTGCTGCTGATCGCTGGCTTTATTCCCTCGCTTACAGCCTTTGTTTTCGGCCTGAATCTGCCCATTCGAAGAACTGACCGGATCCAGATTGCTCACACGAAGCGGTCTCGTTCGGCTGGGGTCGGAACACGGCAGGTGGTGGCTTTCCCCATCCACCGGTAGCGGCGGCGCGCGACATAATCATAGATGGCGTCACGGAGCGGACGTGGAATCACGATGCCCAGATAGAACAACGGCCAGAGGCCGGATAGCTGCCTCAGAATTCTTAGTGCCGCAGTTGACTTGGTGAAGACACGGCCCTGTTCCAGAAGGAGAAAGGTCTCAAAGTCGATGCTGGGAAGCCGAAGGTCGTTCAGAGCCTGCTGCCCCTTTGCAGATTGCAGCGTGCCGAACTTGAACATTCCCTGAGGATCGCGCGCGATAGTAAAATCGACCCATGCGTTGCACCACTTGCAGACCCCATCGAATACGATGAGCCGTTCTTGCGTGGCCCATTCATCGGCTGTGAGGTCAAGCCGTTGAGCGTCCGTCACACCGTGTCGCCGGACGGGCCAAACCGTCCGGTTTGACCGAGTGGCCGATCGATGCGCAGATTGTC
>CAZJOQ010000267.1:0-4058 GCA_964547625.1 uncultured Nitrospira sp. | reverse complement strand
GCGACCCATCCCGCATAGCCCAGGTCATAACTGAACATGAACAAGACGACGAGGACCAGGAGCTTCATAAGTGGTCTAACTCTGTGAGAGATCTTTTCTCAAATCCACATTCAATGGGATAAGGGCCATCCGTCAAGAAATCAAGACATAAAATTCAGGTACTGTAAGTCTGAAAGAGCGTACCCTTGGCCCTCTTGAGCCTCGTAGCGGCTTAGGGTATTCTCGCGGTCACAACCTAGGAGGGGTCCAATGCCGAAACGAGTGCGAACAGGGCTGACGCGAAGTGACATTCTCGATCGGTATGTCGAGCGGTTCAAGCAGCAGCTCGTGAAATTCCAGCCCTTCCTTTCACGCAAGCGCGGGTCGGCTTCGCTCGAAGATTTTGACGAAGCAGCTGAAGAACTGATCAGCCAGGTGTTCGGTGGTGCGTCCGATGAATCGGAGGCCTATTTCTTTGCGAAAACCGGGGAGTCAGCACTCTTACCGGAAGAAGCGCAAGAAAGCGGAACGCACAATGTGGAACGCGAGAGCCTTCATCAACGGCGACAAGTATTGGAAAGTTGCCTGGCTGACCTCGAATTGCGTCGTCGGTTGCAGGCCACGAGGAAGGGGAAAGGGGAAGATCAGACGCTGGTCGAAGAATACATGTCGCATGACGTACGGAGCATCCACAAAGATGCAACGATCAAACAAGCGGGACAGCTCTTACAGAAGCACAAAATCGGTTCGCTGATCGTCGACGATGGATCCCGTTATATCGGGATCATCACCGAGTCGGACCTTACTCGCAGAGCGGTTGCCAAAGGTCTCGATCCCAACTCGACAAGCGTCGCCGCCTGCATGAGCCGATCCCTCGTGACGATCGAGGAAGACGAGTCATTGGCCGATGCCAGGTCGCTCATGAAGAAGCAGGGCATCCGACATCTGCCCGTGACCGCTGATGCCACGATTATTGGAGTCCTCTCCGTCTCCGATCTCCTCCGCGCGTTCGAAGAGAAGAAATCGTCGTAACGCCCATCACGCTGCCGCGAGGCCACTTAGTCAAGGTGCCGCGAGAGCCGCAAGGCGAGCCCGGCCAGGGTGCGCACCGGGTTGGCCGCGGAGCTGAGCGGCATCACCGACATGTCGCACACATAGAGGCGATCCGTTCCGACCACGCGCAGGTCTTCGTCCACCACTGAGTGGCCTGCAAACGGCGCATCGAGCTGTGGCCGGTACGGCATCCGCAAGCTGCCGACCGCATGGTGCACGGTACCCCAGCCAAACCCTTTGCCTCCTTGCCCGTACCGAGCGTTGTCGGCCGGCTGGGCAGGTTGGCCGTTGAACTGAAACTGCGAGAAGATTCGCAGGGTTACTTGGTTGAGCACGTCCCAGATTTGCTCGGGATTCTTCTGCCACCCGGCCAGCGCGGGGAACCGTGATCCGGCCAGATAGTCGGCCCAACTCTGGTTCCTAAACGCAAGCTCCGGCACGTACCCAAACGGCGGGGCTGGTTTGACCTCGTTGTTCTCGTCAAGGCAGTTGCCGAAGCTGAACTTGATGTCGATCCTGGCAGCTCCGCCGGGCGGAGTCGGAGCGGCCGCCTCAGGATCGTTCTCCCTCAGGTGCCAGTACTCGTGGTTCAGGTTCATCTCGACGTTAAAGGGGAAGTGGATCTCGCTATTAGCATCACGCAGGCCTCTCGAGTAGAAAACGATCTTGGCATGATCATCCTGTCCCAGCGGCACGCTGCCGGTGTTTGTCACGAACGTCGTAATCTCATTCGACGTGGGGTGATCCGTGAGCCCACGGCCTACCAGATTCTTCACGTCCTGTGGTAACCATGGAAACATGCTGGAGCGGCGAAGCAGTTTCGGACTTTCGATCGACCCGGCAGCAAGGACGACCCGTCCGGCCGTGAAAAAACGGGCCTGCCCAGTCCGAGTATTACGAGCGACGAGCGTCAGATGGCCGCCGTGATTCTGCACATCCTCGACGTAATGGTTCAGGAGCAAGTGGAGGCCCGGCCCGTCTCCGTGGCTCACGCCCGGCGTGAGGCCAACCTGGTTCACCAGAAGCTCCGCGGTGTTGAACACCCCGGTGCCTTCAGTGAAGAACTCATCCTTTGGCGTGCCGTCAGGTTTCAAATATGGTTGGTGCAGGGCACGTGGGGTTTCCTCGATGACGAAGTCGGCGTGGAGCGACGATTCTCGCAACCGGCGGACCACGGCCTGGGCTGTAGCCCCCATCGACGTGGACTCGTTCATCGTCTGCCCGGCTTGGTCCAGCAGACCGCTCGCTAAGTCTTGCCGAACCCGTGACGGAAAGTAGTCCAGCTCCCAACCTTGGATACTTGGGATCAATCCCGACCAAAAGATCGATCGACCCCCGAAGTTCAGCTGTGGCTTTTCGCCAATGTAGTTCTGTGCACCGTTGTGCCCAGCCTGCCAGAACGTGTCGCAGCCGAAGTGTCTTGCCAGGCTGCTGTTGGGAATGCGGGAGATGTTGTAGACATGGGTAGGGTAGAGAAACGATCCAGCTTCCAGCACGAGAATCCGTTTCTGCGAACCGAGCCGGTCAGCCAAGTCATCCGCGAGCACTCCGCCGCCAATTCCCGAGCCAACGATGATAATGTCGAAGTCTTCACGCCAGCCGATGTACTCCAGGAACAATCGTTCTCTAGCGGCCGTGTCCTCTGAGACGAAATTCACGTAGGTTGAAGGGGTGAAGGTCATGAAATCCTCCCACTGTTGGAGCTGACTGTTGTATGCAGTGGCTCTCTGTTTGCGCCGCTCAACGGAGAAAGCTGGAATGTGTGCGATCAAGGGTAATGATAGGGGAGTTGGAGAGGAAAGTCGATGAACGAGTTGTGGGTGGGGAAGGAAGAATTACCCAATAGGGTTGGGTGGAAACATCTGTTGGCAACGCTAACGGATGAAGCGGATTGGCTCATGCACAGAACAAGGTGTGAGGTGATCCGGAGCCCAGGTCAGGTATCTTTCTGTCGTGGTCGGCAACTGTGGCTAAAGGATATGCTCTGCCTGAGATAGGTGCGGCAAGACCGACCTGCATTCAGCTGCATGCATGATTCAAGATCCGATCCCAAAAGTCGACTCCTGATGGGGGCGACTCCGGACACGGAGTCGACACCAGAGGGACGAAAATGAATACGTGCCTCAGAACCCGCACACGGAGAGCTCACGATGCGAAGACGCATGTCGTGTAATAGTGAACCGCGGCGTGCGGAAAACCTCGTGTGTCTCCTTCCCGGAGTCTACGAGACGAGCGACCCCGTAGATCGACTCAGAACCTCACGCCAAAATACAACCCAGGCATCACGTTCGTGTGAAAATCGGCTTCTCGCCCTGCGACGCGGAACTCCCGTCCGAGCGATGTGATATTGAGCATGCAGTCGGCCGTTACGGACACCTGTTCATTCACCGCATGATCGATTCCGACGCCGAGAGGAATCAAGAACGAGCTGAAGGTATCAGCAAAGCCGATTTCAGGCTCCCTAACGCCGGCACGCACGAAGCCAATCCCGCCTTGCAAGACAAGCTTGGTCTGATTGTTCATGCCAGGAATGGGCCACCAATACTTGCCCTGGACAGTAAGCCCAAAGAGAAAATCGTCGCCCGCACCGGCATACTGGGCTAAGGGACCAATGGAGATCTCCTCCGATATGAAATAGTCCAGGTGCCCATTGAGGGCGAATTCCACTCCGTCAGGCGTGCCCCCCAAGAAGCCGACCCCAGTCCCACCAGACCACTGTCCCGCCTTACCAGACCGCTGCCCCGTTTCACCATCTATGGGGTCAAGGGCGGACACCAGCCCGGTAGGCGTTACGATAAGCACGGTGAGGAATACAAGAAGAACCATTGGGAGACGTGAAATGAATGGGTATGTCATGCCGGTCTCTCCTAGATGATGGCCGAAAAAGTCTGCCTCATGAAATGGTCGATCACTGAATGCGCCCCGATGCGCTTGGTCACCTTACAGCCCTGCAGGCTGTTCCTGGTCATAACAGGCTTCCTTTATCTTACGCAAGGGTTTAGAACGAGTGCGGCTTGCATTGCTAG
>CAZJOQ010000266.1:0-4103 GCA_964547625.1 uncultured Nitrospira sp. | reverse complement strand
CGCACCACGTCGGTGTAGTACATGGCGGGGAACACATGGGCCTGGACCTGAGCCCCTGGGCTCAACGACGACACCGGCACCAACAGGCCGGAAAAGAGAAAGGTCGGAACCATCGCAACAATGATGGTAATGATCAGCGCCGCCATTTGCGTCCGCACCAAGAGCGAGACGATGAGCCCGATTCCAGTGGTGCAGAGAACAAAGAGCAAAGAGGCCGAGAAAAATACCGTGAGACTTCCCTTGAACGGCACTCGAAAGAGCCAGACGGCGAGCAACCAGAGGACCGCGACGTTGATCATTGAGATGACGAAATAGGGAACGAGCTTGCCGATCAAGAATTCCGCCTTGCTGACCGTCGCGCTATAGATGTTGTAGATCGAGCCGGTTTCCTTTTCTCGGACTACTCCCAAGGCGGTGAGCAAAGGCGACGCCACCATCAATGCGAACATGATCAGGGCCGGGACCATCGACCAGGTGCTCCGAACTTCTTGGTTGTACAAGTACCTCGTCTCGAGGGACACAGGCTCTGCGAATCGGCGCGCCTCCTCCGGGCCAAGACCTTTTGTGCGCGCCAGGAAATCGGTGAGCAGTTCTTGCGTGAATGCACGGTTGACCGCAATCACATAGCCCTTCAAGGTATCGGCGTGTAACGGGAAGGTACCGTCCAGCAGGGTTTGGACGGTCACGGACCGTCCAGCCAAGAGCCGTTCTGCAAATCGATCCGGTACAACGATCGCCATGCGAATCGCCGTGTCACCCAACAACCGATCAATGTCTCGTTCATCGTGAACGGATCCGCGGTAGTCGAAATATCGGGATTCGATGAACCGATAGAGGTAGTCGCGGCTCAGCGACGACTGGTCTCGATCCAACACGGCGAACGGGACATGCTCGACGTCCAATACCAGCCCATACCCGAACACCACCATCCAGAGTGGCGGCAGTAGAAAGGCCATAAGCAGGAACAAGCGGTCGCGGACCGTCTCTTTCCATTCCTTCGTCGCCACTGCCGTGATTCGTCTCAGGTTCATGCCGCCTCTTGCTTGGCCGCCTGTTCCAACGCCATGACCCGGTAGACAAACACGTCTTCCAAACTCAATGGCCGCTCGGCGATCGCTGTCACGCGCACTCCGCTATCTTCCAGGGCTTGGCACGCGCAGGCCTTGTCTCGTCCAGGGTCGCGACAAAAGAAATGGAGTTTGGTCCCGAAGAGCGCCGCCCCGTCAAACCCGGCTTGCTGCACATGCACCAACGCCTTGGCTGGTTGATCGGCAACGACTTCAAACAGCCGCCCCGCCTCCTGCTCCACTTGGCGTTTCATGTCCGCCGGAGAGCCCTCCGCCACGATCCGCCCCGCATACATAAGAGCCAGGTTGTCGCAGTGCTCCGCTTCGCTCATATAGTGGGTGGTGATCAGAATCGCGACGCCATCCTCGCGCGCGAGTCTGGACAAGATCTCCCAGAAACGGCGGCGTCCGACCGGATCGACGCCGGAGGTCGGTTCATCCAGGAACAAGACCCGGGGGCTGTGAACCAAGGCGCAACCGAGCGCCAGCCTTTGACGGACTCCCATCGGCAATCGGCCGGTCAGGCTCGACTCATATCCTGACAGCCCCGCCATGGTGATGATCCACCGATACCGCTCAGCCATGGCGCGCTTGTCGAGTCCATAAATTCCGGCGAAAAGCCTGATGTTTTCTTCCACGGTCAAATCCAGATAGAGCGAAAACGCCTGGGACATATACCCGATCCGTTCCTTGATGGAACCGGCCGCCGTCCGCATATCTGCGCCGGCCACGAGTCCGGTCCCGCCCGTGGGCAAGAGGATCCCGTTCAGCATCTTGATGACGGTCGTCTTGCCCGCGCCGTTCGCGCCCAACAGACCGAAAATTTCCCCTTGCTTCACCTGAAAACTCACTCGATTCACCGCGCGGAATGACCCAAAATCCCTGATCAGTCCTTCGGCCTCGATCGCCAACCCATCATGGCCGTGCGCCGCTGTCGATCTCGGCAGCTCGCCGGATGCCGTTTGATGCTCGGCACCTCGAAGGAGCAACGCCACGAACACGTCTTCCAATTCCGGTTCCTCCACCCTGACCGTCGTAGGAGTCAGATCGCCCAGGGCGGTCTCGATCTGGAGTCGAGCTTCTGCCTCATTGACCGTGTGGGTGAAGACATGCAAGAGACGCCCTAACGATTCGACCTGCCTAAACGACCGTTTCAACCGGGCTATCGCTTCGACCTGGGGCGTGGATTCGAACGTCACCACAGAGCCGGGAACCAGCGCCTGCACTTCCATGGGAGTCCCGGAAACCAACACCTTCCCTCCTGAGAGAAACGAGAGCCGGTGAAAACGAGCCGCTTCATCCATGTACGCCGTGGAGACCAAAGCCGTCATGCCTTTTTCCTGAAGCAGTTCGGCCAGGATCGACCAGAAATCACGGCGCGAGACCGGATCGACACCGGTCGTCGGTTCGTCGAGAATCGCCAGGTCCGGTTCGTGGATGAGAGTGCAGATTAATCCAAGCTTCTGCTTCATCCCGCCCGAGAGATTTTTCATCGGACGGTCGCGGAATCGCTCGAGTCTGGTCATGCCCAGCAGTCTGGCCTTGCGTTCAGCCAAGTCCTTGTCCGAAACCAGACGCAGATGCGCGAAGAAGTCGATGTTCTCTTCGATGGACAGTTCGGGATAGAGATTCAGCCCGAGTCCCTGCGGCAGGAAGCCGATGTTCGGCTTGATTCGTTCGGCTGCGCGCTCGGAGTCGATCCTGGTCCCGAATACGTCGACGGCACCGCCGTCATAGGCCAACACCCCGGCGATCGCCTTCATCAGGCTACTCTTGCCCGAGCCATCAGGACCGATCAGGCCGTAGATTTCGCCTTTCCTGATCTTAAGATCGACTCCATCGACCGCCACTTCTTTCTTGTAGCGCTTCACGAAATTGGACACGTTGACGATCGTGTCGGAGGACTGAGTTGAAGATGAATGTATAGAAGGTCCGTAATGCTGTTGCATCTCGGTCCTCAGTCCTTGTTGCTCAATCCTGTCATTTCGGTTTCGTCCACGCCACATCTTCTTTCCAGCGAATGATCGCATCGGCGGGAAGTCCCGGCGTCAGGCGATGATCGGGGTTCTCGTTGAGATACAGTTTGACCGGAAAGATCAATTTCACTCGCTCATCCCGCGTTTGGACTTCTTTCGGGGTGAACTCGGCTTTCGACGCGATATACCGGACCGTCGCGTCAAGCGGACGGTCGGGAAACGCATCCGTATAGATCTTTGCCGGAAGATCCAGCCGTACCTTTCCGATCTGCACCTCGGGCACATAGACCTTGAGGTACAATCGATCGAGATTCACTAATTCCAGGAGAGGAACACCGGTTGAGACGACCTCTCCGACATCGACCATGCGCGTCGTGATCGTTCCGCCGGACGGGGCGGTAATCGTGAGGTCCGCCAACATGCTCCGGGTCTCTTCCAGGACGGCATAGGCCTGGTCCCGCCGACGTTCCAAGGCTGTGACTTCCGCCTCCTTCACTTTAATGCGTTTCCATCCCAGGGCGGCTTGCGCCGATTTGTTTTCTGCCTGGGCCAGCCCCGCGCGGGCGATCGCAATTTCTCTCTTGGCCACGTCCCATCTCATCTCGGACTGTTCCCACTGTTGTCTCGTCGCCTGGTCCTTCTCGGCCAATTCGCGAAACCGCCGCGCGTCGCTTCTCGCTTCCTGCTCCACGGCGATCGCTTTGGCAACCTTCGCGTGGTACTCGACAACCTCCGCACCGGCCGCTTCGATCGCCAACGGAACGTCAAGGTTCAGCAACGCCAGGTCTGTGTGAGCGGCCTGAACTTCCGCCTCCACGGCCTCCAAGGCGCGGCGCGCCTGTTCGACACGCGCGGTTGTTTGCGCGTCCTCCAGCCTGATGAGGACTTGTCCCTTCGTCACCTGGTCCCCTTCACGTGCCAGCAACTCCAGAATGCGCCCGGGGTATTTGCCTGCAATAGCCACATGATCGCCCTCGATCCGGCCGTTCGCTTGGATCAAGCCTTCCGGCAACTCATTGCTCAAGACCCAGCGGTCGAACGCGATATAGCCGCCGACCGC
>CAZJOQ010000265.1:0-4115 GCA_964547625.1 uncultured Nitrospira sp. | reverse complement strand
CCTCAAGCGCTTCAGCCGCCTAACGCACGACTCTCGATAAGCCCCCTCCCTCAACGAAGGCCGGCAACCTGGCAGTGCGTTCAAAACAATACCAATCAGTCTTCTCCCTTATCAGGTCGACACTGAACCGCCACCGACGATATCCTACGGGCGCGTCTATTATGGACAACGAACTTGCCGAGGTAGCTTCAAGTGGAGGCAGTCTGTCATACAAAAAAAGCTGTGCCCAACAAGGGCGCAACTTTCTGATTTTGCCATTCAGACTGTGGAAGAACCCTGGCGTAGGGGCTACCGCTCCGCCTCGGTGAGATCCGTTTCATTCTCCAACTCCTCCACATCCGAGTCAAATTTCCCCTTCGTGGTGGAAGGATGCAAGCCGTACTTCCTCAGCATTTTATAGAAATCGGCGCGGTATCTGCCGGCAAACTGGGCGGCACGTGAAATGTTTCCACCGGTCAGCTGCAGGACATTCTTCAGATAGGTGCGCTCGAATTCCTCTTTGGCCTCCGTGAGCGGTTTAAGCGAGGATTCCGCCGCGATCCTGACCGCCGGCAACAGATCTGGCGTCAGGATCTCCTGCCGAGACATTACTACGGCATTTTCGACCACATTTTCTAACTCCCGTACGTTACCCGGCCAAGGATTGATCATCAGACGATGGAGCGCAGCCGGGCTGAAACCCTTCACCTCTTTGTTCGCCCGCTTCACGCTGAGCTTGAGGAAATGTTGCGCCAACAGCGGGATGTCATCACGTCGCTCCCGCAGGGGCGGAATAAAGAGAGGAACCACGGAAATACGGTAATACAGGTCGTTACGAAAAGTCCCGTTTTTAACCGCCTCACCGAGATCCTTATTCGTCGCCGCAATGATGCGCACGTCCACTTTGACGGACGTCTCAGATCCGACCTCGCGGACCTCTCGTTCCTGCACAGCGCGCAAGAGCTTCACCTGCATCGACAATGGTATTTCGCCGATCTCATCGAGAAACAGCGTGCCACCGTTGGCCATCTGAAATAATCCTCGTTTCGCACCATGCGCGCTTGTAAAGGCACCCTTCACATGTCCAAACAGTTCACTCTCAAAGAGCGATTCCGGAATGGCGGCGCAATTGAGCGCCACGAAAGGACCTTTACTGCGCCGGCTGTTGGTATGGACGACGCGCGCCATCACCTCTTTCCCAGTCCCGGTTTCTCCGAATAATAAGATAGTGGCGTCCGAATCGGCGACTTGCGCGACTTGTTGGAAAAGCCGCTGCATCGCCGGGCTGCGCGCGATGACATTGTCGAGTCCGTACAGTTCCTTGACCAATGACTTGAGTCGCTGGATCTCTTGGCTCATCCGCTGCTGGGACAGTGCCTTCTCAATCGTCTCCTTCAGCTCCTTGTCGTCGAACGGCTTCGTCAGGTACCCAAAGGCCCCCCGCTGCATCGCTTCTACAGCATTGGGAATGCTCCCATGCGCAGTAAGAATAATCACCGGTAGTCCAGGATGACTTCTTAGCAGCTCTTCGGTCACATCCAGCCCATCTTCCCCACGAAGGCGGAGATCTGTAATGGCCAAGTTGAACATCGTTTTCCTGGCCTCTCCCAGAGCATCCTGCCCGGTCGTACATGACGCGACCGAATATCCCATGGCGGATAACCGTATTTTCAGCAAGTGGAGCAATCCTTCATCGTCATCGACTACGAGAATATTTTCTTTCTCCATAAATTCAACAGTCCTTCTGGGTTCGTTATGGCGTTGTGTCAGGGCCAGGCATAATAGGAATCGTCGTCACCGGTGGGCGGATCGGACGCACCTTTTCACGCATCTCCTGGTCGATTCGTTTCAACGCATCAAGCTGTGTAGCGAGCTCTTCGATCTTTCTGTCACGTTCCGCCAGCTGCTTTTGGAGACTTTGAATCGAGGCTGGGCTAACAGACGTTTTTCCGAGGTCCTTTTTCGTCTGGAGCGACTCAATCTTTTGATCTCGATCCACGAGTTCTCGCTGCAAAGACTCAACTGTCTCCGTTTCGTCGCCCTGGGAAGACCGGAGCTGTTGGATGGCCATCTCTCGATCAAGCAAGTCCCGCACCAGCGTGTCAGCCGCTGCGGCCAGCGATGTATGAGCGCCCGCGATGGCAGGGCCAGTCGAGACAGCCTCGAGCCATGATTTCGCTCCTGGCGCCACACGTTGCTGTAATAGTTGAACCCACGCCTTGCTCGACGCTACAAACTTCCCCGTGGGATCCACTGCTATCACCATTTTGAAATTTTTCTCAGCGATTTCGCGACTTTCGTAGAGACCAAGCAAGGCACGAGTAAAATAGATATGGTCACAAGGGCTGGATCGGATACATCTCGAGATCAAATCCTCCTGTTTTCTTGCAAGCGATTGAAAGTATTTGAGATGTTGTGGTTCAGTCGTAAAGTACGGTTGAGAAAATGGAACAGCCGTGGTCCAGGCTGCACATCCTGTCAGCAAGACGGAAAGCAGGACGGTACATGGGGTCTTAGAAACTAAGATTCTTCTCACTGTTGCTGAGCCTTTTCCGGCCTGGTCAACCGTAGGATAAACCGTACAGCTGCACCTTTGGCTTTCTCACTCTCGATCCAAATCCTTCCGCCATGAGCTTCGACAACCTTCTTAACTAAGGCCAACCCTAATCCGCTTCCCGCCGTGTGTTTGACTTTTGTACGACCTTGATAGAAACGCTCAAAAATATGGGGAAGGTCATCCGGAGGCACCCCAGGTCCTGTATCGGAAACAGACACCTCAAGGACTCCTGCCTGTGCATCGGGTTTCATCTGAACTTTGACCACGCCCCCTTCTGGGCTGAACTTCAAGGCATTCGACAGCAAATTGTCCAACACCTGCTCCAGACGAGACGCATCTGCCTTGACCCACACCCGATCGCCAATATGTTCCAGTACAAGCTGGACGTGTTTGGAGTCTGCCAGGATCCGGACTTTGTCGATGGAGACTTCGGCGATACGATGGAGATCCACCGGGACAATGCGATACTCCATCATCCCTGCCTCCATTTTCGACAAATCCAAAATCGTGGAGATCAGATGAATCAACCGCCGGCTGCTCTCGGCCATGATTCGAAGGATCGTACGTTGCTCTTGCACCAGCGGAGCTGGAATTTCATCAAGGAGTAAGTGTGTACCTTCTTGAATCGAGGCCATCGGCGTGCGTAGTTCATGAGAGACGTGCGCCAAAAACTCTGCTTTCATATCATCGAGCTCTTGCAGCTTTCTGCCCATCCAATTCACCGTATCAACCAACTCTCGCAATTCAGCGGGAGCCTTGATTTGAAGTGATCCACCGAAATTCCCTTGACCGATCTTTCTGATATGGCCTTGCAGCTGGCGGAGCGGAAGCAAAATGGTGTAGCTGGCCACCCCGGCAAGCCCCAGCCCGAAGACGAGCGCCACTAAGACGAGCTGTTCCGTGACGACCTCTGCTTGCGCAGCGCTGGCTCGTGATTCACTCACCTCGACACTCATCCGGGCCTCGTGCAGATCGATATAGGCCTGAATTGAGGCTGACATCTGATCCAGAATGGCATCGCGTTGGCTCGCGTATTGAGGGTCGTCGCGAAGGCCATCCCCATCCACCCCATGAACTTCTGCACGATAAAGCACCAAACGTTTTGCGAGCAATTCATCTGCATCCTGAAGAAGGTTCAACCCCTGGGGGGACCTCTCTTGGCTCCGCAGAAGTTGGAGATTTCGTTGAAACTCGCCCAGCTCTTCTTCTAGGTTCGTTAGAAAGGTGTGATCCTTTGTGGCGGCGAATTTCTTCTCACTATTCATTTGCGCGAACAGCGAAGTCAATAATCGCTTCGCAGATTCGACGGCTGGATAATGATAGGAGGCCATTTGCGTGCTCATGGACGCTAATTGGCGAAGCTGAAAGAGCGCGTATAAGTTGACTCCCCCCATCACGGTAATGATAACCAGAGCCGTCAGAACCAACCGCCAAAAGATCGAAAGTCGCATGAGTCCGCCCCTCAGCCAGACGGGATCACAACTGGGCTGAACTCAGGCGTAGGATAACCCATACACTATTTCAGCCCTTATTGACAACGACTACCAACCGTGAGTCCCACGAAGCGTTCAGAATGCTT
>CAZJOQ010000264.1:0-4169 GCA_964547625.1 uncultured Nitrospira sp. | reverse complement strand
GAAGATACCCATGCTAGATAATAAGTCAAGCCACTTATGACGCACTACACTAGAGGTTGAGCTGTACGGGAGTGCGATTAATTGCCTCGTAAGCGAGACGAAGCTAGCGACCAGTGATAGGGACAAGGCTAGGACAGCTTTCGGGATCGCCCAAGACCATCATCACGCCATAGTGGTCGGGACGACATGTGTGAAACAAGAATTAGGTCGGTATCTGCACTCCTGCTACCAAACACTTTTCACATGACGAGGAAATTATGCTACAGCTTCAGCAAATTACTCAGTTTGCTGACACGTGTTGTAACACTTACTTTGAATTCTGGAACCTTAATAGTTCCAGCGGTTGCAGCATGCCATCGTGGTACCGTGCTTTGATGGCCTTGGCGCATGGTCGTTACCCTCCTCGATCCGGCCACGATGCCAATCCTATCCCAAATGCTTAAGAAACAATCTGGCGGGAAGCACGATGTCAGCCAAGTGGATTTGGTCTCTTCCTCCATCCTTTAAGCAGGATGGACATACTTGATCGTGTTCTCACAACAATCGTAAACCCACACTCGTTTGAACGGGCTCCCCGCTAAAATCTTGACGACACGGTCATGGAACTCCGATTGCCACTCGAAGTCATCGAGATCAGAATGGCTTGTGTAATATGCTAGTAGCTCGATCAAGTGATTACTCTCGTACCGTTTCTCACACTTCTTTTTGATCCTCCCCAATACATCATCCGTACATTTGACCATTTCGCTGACATCAAACGCTGGGCCGCGGGAGACTCCGCGGGCCACCGAAATCTCTCGCACGATCTTCTTCAGGTTGTTCGGAACTTGGATATCTCCCTCATCAATCTGGGCATGCTGACGGAATAGATCAACCAGTGGATTAACGATCGAGAGACGTTTCCTAATCGTGACTCCATCGAGAAAGCCGACATGGATCATAGCGTCATGAAACCTGTCTTGTATTTCTGGGTATGTATTGCAAGCAGCTTTCAAAGCTTTTCTCAACTTTTGTCCATTCTCCATTTCTCGCATAAGCGCCGGCGTCACTATTTCAACCAGCTCAAACGCCACATGTCCCCCGCCATTAATCTTACAAAGGACGTCAGGCGCGGGCGGCTGTTCATTCTTGACTGAGTTTGGAATAACTAACAAGCTGGCAGCTTCCGCGAATAGCTGAAAGATTTTCCGTTCTTTTCGTTCCTTGCCTTTAACCATGGGCAGCGTATCCAGTCGATAGCCAAGCGTTTCATGAAACCATCTGGGTGCATTGAAACAGGATCCGAACGTGCTGTTCCACGATCCTTCTTGCAACTAGAGTCCGCAGACCCCGCGCAGCCATGGATTCAAAGGGTTTTTATCAAGGTCGTCCATGAGTATTCGGTCCGATAACCAGGTTACAGCGAAGCCGACGGTGCCCCACCTTTCCCCTTGTTCAGAACGTTCGGATTATATCTTTTGCTTCGCGTTCTGGAAGCCCCCTCAATTCCACACGCGCCAAGACATCTGCTTCGCCCAGGCCATGCGCTCGTTGGAAAAGAAGGTCATACACCGCCTTCTTTTGAGCCGTCGTTGGCGTTCGTAATTCACAATAACTTCGGAAGGCCTCAGCGATTCGTTCCCATATGGCAATTTCTGAATCCGGGTCAGTATCACGCACGTAATACTCCACTAGCTCCTCAAAGGTGAATGGATAGACCCCATGGAGTACATCATGAAATTTTTGAACCCTGATACGTTGTTCTGCCGTTAGGGCTTCTCTCTGAACGGGCCCCAATTCTATCTTTGAGAGTCGAATCATTTTGCGTTCGCCAGTTTGATGGATTTTCGCAGGTACCCATCCTCTGAGCAGGGCCTTCGCTTTCGATCGTTCATCCTTGGATAGCCGCTGCTCAATTTCACTCGCTCGAACAGCAGCGGTTTGGGACAATGGATGTTCACTGGATGATGCGACTTTGAACCACATGAATGCTTGCGCAAGATCCTTTTCAACGCCCCTTCCGGACCAATACAGTTCTCCGAGGCTTACTTGAGCTTGGACATCCCCATCATCTGCGATGCTGTGCCATTCTCGTAACCACGTTCCCAGATCACCGTTGTTAACAGTCGTGGAACGCTGTCTTTCCTTGGATTTCTTAGACCCTTCGTCAAGTTGTTTCAAGAATTCCCAGTACCTGGCGCGTTCCTGGTGAACTGTTGGCTCCATCTGTTCATACTGTTCCGCGTTTGCTCGACACTTATCCGAAACAATCGCCGTGCAAGACTCCTCTACGCTTTCTGGCAAGCACTTAAGATCAACCCCCAACTTGAAAAGAGCTTCCGATCCGACTCCTTCCTGATACTGTGGCAAAATTTCTGTCAGGGCAAGCCGCATAGCTTCCTTCAGTTTCGAATCAACTTCGGTATTCATTTCCTCTGAAATAATCGATAACATCAGCGCATCACAGATTTCTTTCTTCGGATGCGGCAGGCAGGATGCATCTCTAATTTCTAGTCTCGTTGTCGGGAAATGTTCCACATGCTCACCAAAATCGCTAACAACTTGCATCGTGCGTTGTATTCGCAACCGGGTTCGCCGCCCTTGCAACCAGTTCTTCGCAAAGTAGATTGCAGCTGAGATAACTATAGTCCCCCAAAGGGCACCAATTAACAATTGGGCCATATCCATGACCTGACCCTCTCCACTATTCACCTTCCACCGACACGTTCGCAGCGTTGCCAGGCCGTTCAGAAGTCTCAGGAGGACCCGCCCCCTAGTCGTTTCTGACGACGGTATCGTAGACGTTGCCGGAGACGTTCTGGCGATCGTCGCACCACGCCGTTACTCGATTCAATTTCTTAGCCAAACGTGAAGGCAATCTGAATTCCACGTTAAGGCTTATCTCATCGAGAAGGAGATCGCCGCAGCCCGTGGTGATCAGAGCAGGACCGTTGGTTTGATGCCACGTATGGCGCTCTGATTGTTCGATTGAGAATGCAGAGGGATCTCCTGCCATCCCACGCCTTCTGGGGACCGGCCCCAGTTGTGCAGTGGCGTGTCCATGGGTCTGGAGCCTTGTCTGAAAGACGGCATCTGCCCGTTGTCGAACCGAGGGGGACTCCTCCCGCGTAGCCACATCCGTGGTTGTACAGCCCAGGAGTAAAAGGGGCTGGAGCGCTAGAACCGCAACCACAGGGGTTTGCTTCTGCCAACGCATGGCTTAAGGATACCAAATGTTCGGAGACCATCTAGTCTTTCTTGTATTCTTGGAGGCAGTCGTCAGGAAGTTCACGGCATCGCAGATGAACGCTGAGATCTTTCTTCGGAAGCACCCGCGTTGCAGCACGATCAGCCTTACTTCTGTAATTATTAAACGTCACCTGCTATCAGAGCACGGACCGGCGTCCGGTTTTGGCTAACCCTTCCCTGCGAACATTCTAGACGGCCCCGTACTTTGAAGGCCTCGCACCCATCAAGACCTTTCGTCTACTCGTGTCGAGCGAGGATTAGCGTCCGGTCGTCGTTGACACGCGCCAGGACGGCTGGGCTGCGCAGAAATCCGTCGAGCTCCTGTGCGACCGTCTCCGAATAACCGGCCACCTCTTTTGCCAAACGTTCAAAGAGCACTTTGAAGATGTCACTACGCGTGATACGGTTCCGAAACCGCAGGAGCACTTGCTCGATACCGTCAGAAAAGAGTGCTATGGCTTGCGGCTTTCCCTGGTGGATCTTGACCTGGAGGTGATCCAAGGCATCTTTGTCTGTCACAAACCACGTGATGTTATTGCACTCTCCCGATTCAGGCCAGAAGACATACTGAAACACGGAATCATCCCCCGTCACGATAGCGCCGTCGCCGACTTGTGCGTAGACGCTGCAGTCGGGGCCTGCCACGGCAAGAAGGAGGGTACAGGAGTATTGAAAAATATCCAGGCCACTCGTCGCGGCATCGTTCGTCACTGCCTCCCGCGCTTGCCCGACCCAGGTTTCTAGACAGTCTCGATCGACCTCAGAAACCGAACGGCTTGTAGCCACCCACGAGCGCAAGATGTACTGCATCGTGCCGCTGATTAACTCAGCCCCGACTTTAGCCTTCGAAGCTCCTGCCGCCCCATCGCTTACCACAGCGAAGAGAATTTCCTGGTTTGCTGCGTTGACGTGGGCTTCGACCCGGAACGTGTCAATGAGTT
>CAZJOQ010000263.1:0-4174 GCA_964547625.1 uncultured Nitrospira sp. | reverse complement strand
TAAATAACGGTGAGCAAGCAATAGGTTGCTTACCTGAACAATGTGACAGCTCCCGGTGGCAGCGGGGTCATACCGTTGCCACCGGGAACCTCTCTCCGTGCCTTGCGTACAGTTTCCCCGATGTCGAGGAACCTAGACTGCCGACTTGAGCACATCGTCCTCCACATCCACCATCGCGCTCCGTAGAGCATTCAGGAGTTGCCGGTAGCGCTCTTCGGCCCATGCGTTGAAGGACTCGGCGTCTGGGAACACGAGGTCCCATGCTTTGGCAGCATCTAGTACGAGAAGCTTTTGAGGCTTGTGATGTCCGGGTAATAAGACGAGGAGAACCGCCGAGTTACCAGTGAGGCTGATGTCGGTAAAGATGTGTACCACAGAAGCCGAGGAAAGCATGATGTCTCTAGAGGCGGCCTCCACTATTGGTTGGTAGAGGCGATGCAGCAATTGCGCGGTGACCTCGTGTGGGTTTGATGGCGTCAATAAGCGTGGATTCGGTTTTTCACCGAACAAGTTTTCAGTCAGGTATGTGGCGGCTTCCCAAGTCGGCATGGCGCCGGAGGTGACGAGGGCTTCGCATAGATAGGCGATCCAGTTTCGGCTTCGGGGTCGTTTTCGAACCGCAGTCAGCTTTTTGGGCATACTCAACTATCTCTTTACTCGTCAGCGTCGATTGTTGGAACAGACCAGATGGTCTGGAAAGTTAGAAAAGTATAGGGGTGAACCCGCAATCGGTCAACGAATCGTCAAGAATCAAGCGACCGGGAGAGGTGTTGGATGCAGGGTCACAGTTCGTTGAGGGAATCCGAATTAGCACGGTCTGCATATTGCTCATGGATCCTCGCGAGTTCGTCACTCGAGGCAACGAAGACATCCAATAACTCCGGATCGAAGTGCTCACTTCGATGTTTGAGCATGAGTTCAATCGCGTGGCTAAGTTCAAAGGCCGGTTTGTAGACACGCTGTGTTGTGAGCGCATCAAAGGCGTCGGCAATGGCCGCGATGCGGCCTTCGATCGGAATGGTATCGCCCTTCAAGCCTCGTGGATATCCGGTGCCATCGAAGCGTTCATGATGGGTATAGGCAATCACCGCTGCAACTTTCAGCAGTTCAGCATCCGACCCGCTCAGAATCCGGTAGCCGATCTCTGCGTGCTGCGCGATCACGCCGAATTCCTCCTGTGTGAACTTTCCCGGTTTTAAGAGCACATGGTCTGGCGTGCCGATCTTGCCGATGTCATGCATCGGGCTGGCCGTTCGAATCAAGTCACATCGATCGGGAGAGAGCCCGGCCTTTCGCGCGAGCAATTCACAATAATGACTCATGCGCTGGATGTGTTTGGCGGTGGCATGGTCTCTGAATTCCGCGGCAATGGCAAGTCGCTGAATGGTCTCTTCCCGCGACAGGCGCAGCTCTTTTTCTGTCCGTTCCAGCCAGTCCAATGCCTGCTGCAGCGCAAGTGTTCTCGTGCGGACGATGTCTTCCAAATTTTCGCGATGGAGACGATTTTCCATTTCGAGCCGGCGGCGGCGGAGCGCGTTCGCAACGTCGATCAGTACTTCGTTGGATTCGAACGGCTTGACGATGTATCCGAATGCGCCTACCTCGAGCGCCGCATTGGCTAGAACTGAGCTGTCGAGTCCTGTGACCATGATCGCGGCCGTATGCTTATGTTCTGTAACAGTGTAACGCACGAGGTCCATGCCGGATTCTCCAGGCATGTTGACATCGCAGAGCATCAAGGCAAATGCTTTCTCTTCGAGCTTCTGTCGAGCCTCCCGTGCGTCTCCCGCACCTTCTACCTGATAGCCATGAGATTGGAGAAGATAAGCGAGGAGGCGTCGGATCGGCTCTTCATCATCGACGACCAGGATATTGCGATTGTCGAGGAGCACTTGATGGGTGGTCTGATCGAAAAGTGTTGCCATGAGTGGAATCGTCTGTGTCTGGTTGGGGCCGAGTATTGTCCCGTTTCTTCTTCTTCTTTATCGGCTCATTGGCGTCAAACTTAAAGGTGGCAAGATGTCTACGGGGCCATGCAGCGTTTGTGCCATCGATTCTTACCTAGGGAGGCGAACTGTCCCTATCCTGGATCCTTGGTTGTTTCAAGTGAGCAATGATGGAATCGACGCAGCTGAAAAGGCTTTGTGCAGTTCCGCGTTGTGCATAGGTTGTGTTCCTTCACTATGCCAGGAGCCGCCGGCTCGTCAAGGAATTGTACAGATTTCGCCAAATCCGATGGGCTGGATTTGTACAGCACGAGCGTGCATGAGCTCATTGCCCCCTCGAATGCGATCGTTCTACAGGCAGTTTGCGCTTTCTCCGAGCCTTCACTATAATTCGCCTCCTAATTCTTGACGAAGGGGCGAAAGAACATGAGTGGAATCTCTGGGCTAGTACGGTTCGATGGGCGTCGGAAGGACCAGGTCCGTCCCGTGAAAGTGACGAGGCACTTTATCAAACATGCGGAAGGCGCGGTGCTTATCGAAATGGGGGATACGAAGGTTATTTGTACGGCATCAGTTGAGGAGAAAGTCCCTCCATTTCTGAAGGGCAAAGGAACGGGATGGGTTACTGCGGAGTACGCGATGTTGCCACGGGCGACTCATGAGCGATCCCCTCGAGAGGCAGTCAAGGGCAAGCAAGGCGGCAGAACGTTGGAAATTCAGCGTCTTGTCGGGCGCGCCTTGCGCTCCGTCACGGATTTATCGAAACTGGGAGAACGGTCCATTTGGGTCGACTGCGACGTGATTCAGGCGGATGGGGGGACGAGAACGGCATCCATTACAGGCGCCTTCATTGCGTTGGCCGATGCCTGTGCCGTATTGAAAAAGAAGGAGCTGTTGAAGACGATCCCATTGACTGACTACCTGGCCGCGATTAGCGTTGGAAAGGTCGGTGGCGAAGTCATGGTGGATCTGGCTTACACCGAGGACTCGATGGCCGAAGTCGACATGAATGTGGTGATGACTGGTCGAGGGCAGTATGTTGAAGTGCAGGGAACTGCCGAACGCACCCCTTTCGCCAAGCAGGACATGGACGAGTTTTTAGCGTTGGGGTGGCAAGCGATCCAACGGTTAACGGCCATCCAGAAAGACTTGATCGGTGCGCTTGCTTGAGTCGGTTAACGAGATCGTTCTTGCTACGCGCAACCCGGATAAGGGCCGAGAGCTCGGGGCCCTACTCCGAGGGATTGGGATACGTATCCGAACGTTGGAAGACTTTCCGACCGCACCAGAGGTGGAGGAGGACGGAACGACTTGTGAAGCGAACGCGATAAAAAAAGCGAAGGAGATCGCCCGGGCCACGAGAGTTCCTGCGCTTGCCGATGATACAGGACTAGAAGTCGATGCACTGGAAGGTCGACCTGGCATATATGCCGCACGCTATGCGGGGGAACATGCCACCTACGAGGAGAATTGTCGGAAGCTGCTTATGGAGCTCGCGGGCGTTCCGCCCGTGAACCGGAAGGCAAGATTCCTGACGGTTGCCGCGATTGCATTTCCTAGTGGCGATGTCCATGTCACACAGGGTATTCTAGAAGGTGTGATCACAGAACAGCCGATTGGAGAGCGCGGATTCGGGTATGATCCGGTGTTTTTCGTGCCTGAATTCAACAAGACGTTGGCTCAGTTGACGATTGAAGAAAAGAATCGTATGAGTCACCGCGGGAAGGCGTTTGCACAGATGTGTGCTTGGCTAAAGGAATGTCCAGTAGCCTGAGGGCTGTCACGCGGGACTATGCAAAGAAACAGCCGTACACTTCCAGATAGCATTCAACAAGTCGGGGCGTAGCGCAGCCCGGTAGCGCGCCTGCTTTGGGAGCAGGATGTCGGAGGTTCAAATCCTCTCGCCCCGACCATACAGAGCTTGCTCGACCCGGAGCCTAGAAATTAAGACGACGGGATAAACACCGAAAGTGTTCGATTACCCTTATATGCAATACTTGTTTGTGCCGCCGGCTATTTATCGTTTTAGCGTAATGGGTTTCGGCGGATAACGCACACCAGCGTTTCATCTCTCGGCATTCTCAAATTCCTGCGCGTACGGGCGGCTTACCCGGCGAAGGTGCTCTTCTTTGTGCCGCCGGATCGATAACTACAATGGTGCGTATGTGTCATGCTCCGTTCGAGTTCAGACGGCTCGGTTCATGCGGTTCAATTAAACTCACCCTAGG
>CAZJOQ010000262.1:0-4187 GCA_964547625.1 uncultured Nitrospira sp. | reverse complement strand
TATTTCAAGTCGCGGGGTATTTGGGAGAGCTAGTTCGCGATAAGTGTGGGGACGTCTGCTCACTGGGCAGGAATGTTGGGGCCTATTTTCTCCAAAATGACTTGTTTAACCTGTTTTGCAAATCGTTTGGACACTTCCACATTCTTCAAAACATGGCCTGATTCTGACACGGTGTAGGTGGCCGGCGGAACCTGCGACGTGATAGTCGCCTCAAAGACGACTGCCAGTACTTTGCTCCGCTTGCCTGTCTTTCGATCGACCCCGTAGGCTTCTCTTAACGAAACCTTCGGTGATACCTCGACGGCATCCACTCGTATGCGCGGCTTCAAGAGACCTGACCGGTTCCGATGTTCATCGGTGAGCTTAATAATAGGGTCTCCAATGAATTCACGTCGAATCTGTTCCGCCACTACCCCTTTTGACCGCTCTGCGCGCTGCATATTGTCATCCAACTCCGGTAGGGCAAGGGTCACATAGATGGGGTCGTTTGGCTGCCGTTTGGGTCCCATGCTGAGCTGCTCGAGATGTTCAGCCCTCTTTGCACTGACCTGTTCCGCCAATTCTTGCGCGGCAGCCTGCTGCTTAGCCATTGGATCATCAGCGTCGTGTATCGTCATGTTCCCGGCCGGATCGGTCTCGTACACCAGCGTCTTGGCGCCCTGGTCATTAACGCGATAGACTTTCTTCTCACTGTTCACGTTCGACGTATGATAGCCGCCGGAGCAGGCTCCCACCGCCACACAGATTCCGGTGAAACAAGCAAGTCGGACTATTTTCATTGCGTGAATGGCTTCCACAGTCATACAAGACACTCCTTTTCCCCCAGTACGAGCCGATACGCCTCACAAATAAACGTCTTTAAGTCCAATGAGGTAAGTGTAGCAGCACCGGTCGTGTTGGCTAGTCGGAACGTATCGCCCTCTCATGGACTCAAGTAACAAGCGAGACTTGCCGATGGTTAGAGAGAGCGTACTCTAGTGGATTTGGAGGAAGCATTTGACAGTTTCCCGCTCTCCACAGAGCGCGAAAACATTCCAAATGGTGAAAGTGGATTCTTGATTAATCCTACCCGCTTATCTCATCCAATGATTCAAAAACGCGTCGTCATTATTGGGAGCGGATTTGCGGGCATGACAGTGGCGCGTTTCCTCCGCGATGTCGATGTCATCTTGATCGACCGCACGAACCACCATGTCTTTCAGCCGTTGCTCTACCAAGTGGCTACCGCTGCGCTGTCGCCCAGCGACATTGCCTGGCCGTTACGCACACTGTTCCGTTCACAACCGAACGTCCGTGTGGTCATGGATGACGTGTTGTCAATTGATCGAGCCGCTCGGGTCGTCCGTCTCCAAGACAGCGCCCCAATTCATTTTGACGCCTTAATTGTCGCCCCGGGATCGCGTCACGCCTATTTTGGGCACGATGAGTGGGAGGCGCTGGCTCCGGGACTCAAAACCATGGCTGATGCCGTTCATTTACGTGAGCGGATGCTGCTGGCCTTCGAAGTCGCAGAACGGCAACGGGCTGAGACCGGGACGCAGAATCGCCTCACCTTCGTGATCGTTGGAGGAGGGCCTACAGGAGTCGAATTAGCCGGATCACTCATCGAGATTGGGAGAAAGGCCATGGGGCCAGACTACCCTCATTTGCGCTTGGAGGATCTTTCGATCGTTCTCGTCGAGGCGGGCTCGCGCGTGCTGCCAGGCTTCGATCCGAAGCTGTCGGCCAAAGCTCTGGCCGTACTCGAAGGCATGGGAGTCACGGTGAAACTGAATAACCCGGTCAGTGCCGTTCGTTCGGACGGAGTGATGGTCGGGAACGAATGGGTCCCGTCTGCCAATGTCATCTGGGCAGCGGGTAACAAAGCATCGCCCCTGCTGAACACTCTGGAGGCTCCTCAAGATTCATCCGGTCGGGTCAAGGTACGACCGGATCTGGCAATTCCGGATGATCCTTGGATTTTTGTCATCGGTGACGCCGCTCATTGCCTTGGTCGCGATGGGAAACCCTTGCCAGGGATTGCCCCAGTCGCCATGAAAGAGGGCCAATATGTCGCCAAGGTCATCAATGAAGACCTCCAGCCTGAGCAACGTCCACCGTTTACCTATAAGGACCGAGGCATGCTGGCGACCATCGGCCGCGCTCAAGCTATCGCCCAGATCGGCCCAGTCCACGCATCAGGAATCGTGGCGTGGACCCTCTGGTGTGTGGTCCATGTTTTTTTCCTGATTGGATTCAGAAACCGAATACGAGTCATGTCGGAATGGACATGGTACTATCTCACCTTCAAGCCCGGCGCCCGACTACTGTGTGAGCAACCACCCACTCAACGCAACGCCTCATCCACAGATGCTACGCATGCGAATGCTGTTGAAGATCGTGCCCCCATCCGTCGCGCAGCATGATGTCCAAGATTGATTCATCGATAGTGTTCCCACCTCTCGCTCAAGCACCCTTCCACGGCTTGTGGGAAGTAGTCCAGTAGACCTCCGCTCTCCCCGCCAACAATCGCCAATCAAGCCAGTTTTTTCGATTCCCTCCCGATGCTCCGACTCTGTTGAGATCTGACAGCAGGCAATCTCCTAGATTCGAACGGGAGAGGGGTATTAGACTGCACCATGCAACAACACTCAACAACCAGTCGACGCGATACGACGCAAGCAGAACACAGTCCAATAGCTCACAAGCGGATTGTCATCATAGGAGCTGGGTTTGGAGGCCTGACCGTTGCGCGCGCTCTGCGGAAAGCCGATGTCACCCTGATCGACCGCACGAACCACCATCTTTTTCAACCGCTGCTCTACCAAGTGGCCACCGCGGCCTTGTCACCAGGGGACATTGCCTGGCCATTACGGACCCTGTTCCGGGCACATCCCAATGTTCGCATTTTGATGGACGACGCGCTGTCGATCGACAAAATCGATCGAGTCGTTCGCCGGCGAAAGGGAAACCCGATTACCTTTGATGTTCTAGTTGTCGCTCCAGGATCACGTCACGCCTATTTCGGACATGATGCTTGGGAATCCTGGGCCCCTGGTCTGAAGACGATGGCCGATGCCGTCCAATTGCGCGAACGGATGTTGCTCGCATTTGAAGAGGCGGGACAAGCGAACGGCAACACCCTTGCACGGGAACATCTCAGATACGTCATCGTGGGAGGCGGTCCAACAGGAGTGGAGCTGGCCGGATCGCTGGCCGAAATCGGCAGACGAGTCCTTGACAAAGATTTTCCCTGCTTACCACCTGATGCCCTCTCGATTGTCCTTGTCGAGGCCGGCCCTCGCATTCTGCCGGGATTCCACTCCAGACTTTCGACGAAGGCCGCCTATGCGCTCGTTCGCATGGGCGTGACCATCAAGTTGAGCAGCCCGGTGAGTGCGATTCAGGACAACGGCGTGATGGTAGGAACAGAATGGGTACCATCAACAAATATCATCTGGGCTGCAGGCAACAAAGCCTCCCCTCTTCTAAAGACCTTATCAGTTCCTCAGGATTCTTCAGGGCGGATCATAGTCCGACCTGATCTGACAATCCCGGACGATCCGTGGATCTTCGTCATCGGGGACGCGGCACACTGCCAGGGAAGGGATGGAAACCCATTGCCCGGAGTTGCTCCAGTGGCCATACAACAGGGAAGGCACGTGGCCAGCCTAATCAACCAAGGCACTGTTCCGCAGCAACGCTCACCTTTCGTTTACAAAGATCGTGGCATGCTGGCCACGATCGGCCGTGCACAAGCCGTCGCCCAGGTCGGCCCACTCCGTGCCTCGGGACTTCTTGCATGGTTGATCTGGTGCTTTGTCCATATCTTTTTTCTCATCGGACTCAGAAACCGAGTACGGGTGATGCTGGAATGGGTATGGTATTACCTCACCTTTAAGCCGGGAGCCGCCTTATTGTTTCCAAGAAGAGGTGCTGTCGAGAAGCCATCGTCTACGGACAATTCTCAGACATAGACTGCAAGGAAAAGATCATCGTGGTGTGTTGCCTCGAGCGCATTGGCTCTCACCGATCCTGTGCATGAGCGACACCGGCAATCGACCCTACTCCATAAGCTCAAACAATGGCGGGTTAGACGGATGTTGCTCAAGGCAGACTAACCGGTTAAGATCCGATAAGAAGTTTTTGAGGGTGATACTTTGGTGAACCCCATCAAGCAGGTGGAGACTTCTTCCAAATCGTCTAGG
>CAZJOQ010000261.1:0-4189 GCA_964547625.1 uncultured Nitrospira sp. | reverse complement strand
ATCGAAGTCCGCATAAGCAAGGACAGTGTTTGCCGGGCAGCCACATCCCGATCCTTTCGCCCGACGCAGTTAAGGGAACGAAGCCGGACTATCTCCTCATTCTTGCGTGGAATCTCAAGGATGAAATTATGGATCAAATGCGGTTCATTCGAGAATGGGGTGGACGATTTGTCGTTCCTCTACCCGACGTCACAGTCCAATAGTCGCTAAAAAAAGAGCGCCAGGTGGAACATCAGCATATCAAGAGGGATGGCCAAGAGCGAGAATCGCCTACAGGCTTGGGCCAAGCCATGCACGACTTCATGGCCGACTTGTTTCCATTGTGCCGTAGTATTACCGGTAATGGTGTGCGCGAGACGTTGGCGTATATAGGGAACAAGATTCCACTCGATATTCATGAAGTGCTAAGTGGTGCGCAAGTATTCGATTGGTCTGTCCCGTTGGAATGGAATATTGCCGACGCTTTTATTAAGGATCTTAGTGGCAAGCGCCTTATTGATTTTCAACAGTGTAATCTTCATGTCGTCAACTACAGCGTACCGATCCATAAAACAATGACGCTTGCCGACTTGAAACCTCATCTCCACTCGCTTCCTGACCATCCGACATGGATTCCGTACCGGACGTCTTATTACCGCGAGAACTGGGGCTTTTGTCTGTCGCAGAAGCAGTTGTCTGACCTGCCGGAGGGAGTAGAATTAGAAGTGTGTATTGAGTCTACCTTGTCCCCTGGCGCGCTGACGTACGGCGAGTGCTATCTCCAGGGCGCAACGGAAGAAGAAATCCTCATCTCCTGTCACGTATGTCATCCGTCCCTTGGCAATGATAACCTGTCAGGATTGGCGGTCGCGACAGCTCTCGCGAAAGCGATGGCGGAAAAGGTACGACGATACTCGTATCGATTTATTTTTATCCCTGCGACCATCGGCGCTATTACGTGGATGGCACGAAATGAAGCTGCGCTGAAGAACATCAAGCATGGACTGGTAATCACAGGGGTGGGAGATCGGGGAGCGACGACCTATAAGAAAAGCCGACGGGGTAATGCGGAAGTGGATCGTGCCATGCAACATGTCCTTCGCCATGACGAGCCGGGCCATCGCGTGATCGATTTTTTCCCGTACGGCTACGACGAGCGCCAGTATTGCTCGCCGGCGTTCAACCTTCCTGTCGGCTGTCTGATGCGGACACCGCATGGTCAATATCCCGAGTATCATACGTCGGCCGATAATTTGGATTTTGTCAGCGCGGAGTCACTCGCGGAGTCATACTCGCATTGCCTCGCTCTCTTCGACATACTCGATCACAACAGGACGTACATCAACCAAAGCTCCAAGGGTGAACCTCAATTGGGACGGCGCGGCCTATACCGTGATGTGGCAGGTCAACAAGAGTCGAAAGTGTTCGAGTTGAGCTTGTTATGGGTGCTTAATATGTCTGATGGCACACATTCATTGCTTGATATTGCCGAGCGCGCAGGGTATCCGTTCACCACTATTCATAGGGCTGCTGTGTTATTGGAGCAGCATGGACTTCTCCAATCTCTCACGGATGTAGGCGATCAATAAAGAGGAGTAGGGCTATGAACAACACCGTGTACTACGACGCGGCCGTTTCCGATGATATCCGCAGACAGATGCTTTTTGATGGGCAATTGTTCGCGTATTCTCCTCTGCCCAGCTCGCTCGCGTTTATCGCGCATGCCCGGCAAATGATCGAGGCAGCTTTTTCCCCGCTCGATCCTGAGTTGGCGCAGTATGAAATGTCGGTAGAGAGGTATGCGGAGATTCTTGGAAAGCTCAAGCCGGCATTTATTCACGATCCGGAGTCCAAACGTCACCTCGGAAATCTTCTGCATGAACTCGGTTGCGATCCGGAGAAGTCCTATTTTGATGTCCCAAAGATGAGAAGCTCGACAAGCGACAACTACCTGACGACGGGAATCGCATATGCCTGGCATCCTCATCGGGACACGTGGTACTCGGCACCACCGTGCCAAATCAACTATTGGATTCCCATTTATGATATTCGTTCGGACAATGCGATGGCCTTCCATCCGCAGTATTGGAACGCCCCTGTGAAGAACGATTCTAACCGATTCAACTATTATGCCCATAACCAGCAAAGTCGCGGCGCTCATGTAGCCAAACTTGTCACGTCGGATCCACGTGTCTTACCTAAGCCTTTGGAACCACTGAGGCTTGATCCGCAAGTGCGTCTGATTGTGCCAGCCGGGGGGATCATCCTCTTCTCCGCGGCGCAGATGCATTCGAGCGTGCCCAATACGTCTGGAAAGACACGGTTCAGCATCGATTTCAGAGTGGTCCATATCGATGATGTCAGAGCCAAACGAGGCGCTCCTCAGTCTGACGAGGCGTGTACTGGAACGACCATGCGCGACTACATGCGAGTGACGGACTTGTCACATATCTCTGACGGACTAGTGGCCCTCTACGATGACGGTACGACGGACAAGGGGAGTGCAGTGTACGCTGGAAATTGAGCGAAGGAACATGGAGCGAAGAAAGGAGCATCCGCCTCCGAAGTCGTCGATTTCATTTCTGTAGCCGGAGACTCGCGACAAGTTTCTCCGATTCCTTTTGGCAAGGAAATCTATGCCGCAGAGGGTTGTAAGTAACCACAGACGAGGATCGCCCGAAAGCTATATGTATGCCTCATTGACAGCATGAGGGAGACGGGCATAGCGGAGTGGGCGCTCGATCAGAGCTCAAGGTGGATCACATTTTCAAGCCAGCGTTCGCCGGCCGGCTTTGTCGCTGCGGGGCCTTGTTCGAAGAGGGAGATGTTGTGAGCTAGATGTACCGCACAATTTATGCAGGTTCGTGTGGAATATATCTCAGCTGGATAAGTTGAATACCGATTAGGGAGGGCAATGTGGCGAAACTTCAGGAGCCAGAATTCGTTTACATGAACGGAAGGTTGACACGCTGGAAGGATGCTTGCCTTCATGTCGGTTGTGAAGCAGTCACACGTGGGCGAAATGTATTTGAGGGGCTCAAGGGATATTGGCAACCGGACGGACGGTTCAAAGTCGCCATGCTACGGCAGCACTACGAGCGACTGAGGAGGTCGGCTCGCCTGCTTCATATCCCCTGCGAATACAGATTCGAGGACTATCGTGATGCCGTTGATCAGCTGATTGGCGCATTAGCGGTCCCCGATCGAGACATGTGGGTGCGCAGCACCTTGTTCGTAACGGAGGGCCATTGGGGCGAGGATACCGTCGCAGACCTTGTCCTCACCGCCTATCATCAGGACAAGGGCGGTCCGCGGTCGATCCAAATCGGAGTGAGCACCTGGCGACGAAGCAGTGACACGGCCATGCCGGCTCGAATTAAGACGGGGAGCAATTATCAAGTCTCCCTCTTGGCGCGGATCGAAGGGAAGTCCAGGGGATATGATGACATGGTGTTGCTCAATCAGTCCGGACGCGTTGCCGAGGCGACGGCTTCCTGTCTCCTCATGGTCAGGGACGACACGATCGTGTCTCCTCCCGCTACGGAGGGTGCGCTCGAGAGCATCACGCTCGATATTGTGGAATCGCTTGCTCAATCCTTGGGCATCAAGTTCATGCGCCGCCCGATAGATCGAACCGAGTTGCTGGTGGCCGATGAACTTGGCATATGTGGCACGATTCATGAGATCACATTGGTCGCAAAAATTGATGGATACGCATTGTCCGAGAAGTCGCCGATCCTTGGCGCGATTCAGCAGCGCTATTTGGAAGCAGTCCGGGGTATCAATCCGCATCCTGCGCTGGATCTGACGATTCTTCCTTCGGTGAAGGCGGCGCAGTAGTGGATGAGGCAAGGGTGGGAGATTGTTTTTGGGATTGTTCGGATGAGAAGCATGAAGTCAGCGCAAGGTTGATTCAAGGGGGAAAGTTGAGTAGTGTGATATCTTTATGAGCTGGATGTCTGGACCGGGGAAGGAATCAGCCATCATGAAATGCATCCTGTGTGTGACGAGCATGTTGCTTTCACTAACATTCACCGTCGGGTACGGGATAGGCGAAAGTCGCATCCCAGTCTCATCGACATCGAGTAGGCCGACGACCGATACCCTCTCGGCGGCGTCTTCCGCAAGCCAAGGCGAAAAGGTCGCCGCCCAGTTGAGCAAGGAGCCGACCGGGGCAGTGCCGCTGATCGAGAAGCCCTCAAACGCGGTC
>CAZJOQ010000260.1:0-4228 GCA_964547625.1 uncultured Nitrospira sp. | reverse complement strand
CGACCTGCTGAATGGTGCCCGTCGGCTCCGCATCCCGGACGAATCGAAGCCAATATTGTGTTTCGGCGAATCCATCACCGTCATTGCACGAGGTAGCCGTGTTGCCGGGAGCTGTCGCGTCGTCGTCGATGCAGAAACTGCCGCCCATCCCGCTCGTACCGCCCCGGTATTGGATGCGGATTGTCCCGGGAGTACCGGGAGTAGCCGCAGTGGGAATGCGATTCTGGTATCCGTTTCCCGGTCCGCTCGAGATCGCCATGACGTCGTGCCCACGACCTGTGTGGTCAAACCGCTGCTGAGCTTTAATCGTAATTTTAGCCGGAGCTCCGCTCGGCGGACAGGTTCCGTCGGCCGCTCTAGTCACCACACAATCCCCGCCCGACATGGCCTTCTTGAGCCCATCCATACGTAGGAATGTGGCCCAATTCAACAGATTCCCGTCCCACTGTGTCGTGGCAGGGCAACCCACATCAACCGTGGCCTTCCCCACCGCGAATTCAAAACGCGTGTTCGTCGCATCGTAGGCGTAGCAGCCCAGGGAGTCGAAAAACCCGCCATAGGTCGTGGTCGCCACAAAGTTCTGATTCACCGGCGTCGTTCCGCCGCCGGACAACACACCGCACCAAGTCGCATCGCAAGCCCGCTCCGCCATGCTGCCGGAATTATCCAACAAGAGAATGATGTTTGGCGCCACTTGATCCGAGACAAACGGAGGGGCAGACGCATACTGGTCCATTGTTTGGGCCGGACTTAGGCTCGGTCCAGTCAAGATTGCGATGAGCGCACTCAAGATGGCTCCACGAACTGCGAGACTTCGGCGTTTCATGGCACCCTCCATTTCCCCTGTTCTGGACATCGAGTCTGCGTCGCACACGGCTTAACGCGGCAAGAAGACAATCATGCGGTCGATCTTATCGTTTCGGTCTTTCTTGACGTGGTACTTGACCTCCAGATCGGCCATGAGCGCCCCCGCATCCAGTTGCTTGCCGCGATCATCAAGAATGATGGCATCCGGCGTCAAACTGTACATCCTATGGTCGATCTGAAACGTGGTTTCATAAATGGCGGTAATGGTTCCGCTCTGGTAGTCGACCGTTATCATCGGAAGTTGCTGATCCGCGCGAGTCGAGTCTGGAGCGAGACCACACATCATCACAACTGCGAGTGGCAGCGCCAGTATTGCGGATCGTTGATGTCGGATCCTGGCGTCTTTGAGGTTTGTAGAGGTATGCCTGAGTGAGCCGATCTTCATGTTAATCATCTCCCCCCTCAACTATGTGCCGTTCGCGCTCCTTTTGACACACCCTTCACCGGTCGTGTTCAGGCAATCGAAGGTCACAATCACACGGCTCGTCGCGCCGGTCGCCGCGTTGGCCGCGACACAATCGACCCGATAGTACTGATCGTAGGTCGGCTTTTCTGCATCGGCGAAATCGCTACCTGCCCGACGCTTGGAGTACAGAAAATCGATGTCTCCGTTCACCGTGTATCCATTGACGTTCATGACGAGATTCGGGTCATTGCCCGCCCCGACCGCAATATCCGCATTGTTCCGAAGAGTGCCATTGATTTCCTGAGTAAACACTGCCTGATTGGTCGCGGGTACCGGTCCCTGGGGTGCGATAAGGACTGCGGCTGGCCCTGTCATTTGCGGATCGTCGATCGTCAACCGAATCGCTCGGACTGCCGACCCCACGCAGGCTTCCGCGGCGGAAGTTCCTTCCTCGACCATGCGCACTGCGCCAGCCATGGAGTTTTCCATCCCTGTCATCGTCAGCGCGGCAACCCCAAGCGCCCCGATGATTAAGATCAGCAGCATCACCGTCATGAACGACGTGCCGCGCTCATTTCTGCAGGACCGAGCGATGATTGTGCCGCCACAAGAGTTCACCATGATTAGAGCCTCTGGTTCCGGAGCTCGACCGTCCGAGTCAAGATCCGTCGACGAAACTGGAAATAGTCCGACTGCTGCGCCGATGATGCGGTATCCCCTGGAGCAAAGAGCCCGGTCGCATGGTTGTGATCGCTGATGACCGGGAAGGTGGTCGTGTGCATAGGTGTCGATTGACCTTCTCCCATCCCCTGATCGGCTCTGGTTTGACGCGCTACGATGTTCACCTGTACCAGGCGAATCGTTCTCGGCGTCATGAAGGCGCCGTATGGCCCGGCTGTGCCGAACCAATTTCGGTCCGTGATGAAATCCGCTTGATCGAACTGATTCGACAGATTGAGGTCATCCGGCTGCAAATCGGGCATTCCGCCATTGACACGGGGGTCGCAACCATCGCAGGCGTAGGCCAGTTGGAGATCCTCGACTCCGTCCATGATGGGAGTGCATCCTGAGTTCATCTGATTGCAATTGGGGGGACCCCCTGGACCCACGAGTCCAGCCGGAACAGCCCCACGGACAAGACAAGGAGCGTTTCCTTGGCATAAATTCAGATTATCCGGAGGAGGAATCACTTGATAGGTGATGCATTGCAACAAATACACCTGCGTTCCCGTTCCAAAAGCCGTAGGAGCAGGAATGGCTGGATTCAGAGTGAGACCTCCTGGATTGACGGCCTGTATGATCGAGCCTGCCATTCCCCCGATTGAAACCGGCATGCCGAGTAATGCCGCCCCACCACCAGGAATTGCATTTCCCATCGCTGTGGTTGCATTGGCCGGCATGGGAATATCCGCAATCGACGTTTGCAGACCTCCGATGGTTCCAGGGGCTCCCGGGACAAAGACTTGCCACAACGGTCCCACTGCGGCGATGGAATTGGTCATAGGCACGACCATCGAGATGGTATCCGGCCCGGCATCCGCCCCAAGCGGATTATTATCGCCTGGTACAAGGGCAAACGGAGTACCGTTGATGTGGCACCCTCCTACCGTGGTCGTCAGGCCACGCATCCCGAACCCAGCGAGCTTCAGATCGGCCGTGATCATATCCAAGGCATTTCGAGCCGTCGCTTGGGTGCTACTGACCTGTCCGGTAATGCGTGTGGTTTTTTGACTAACCACAAGTGCTCCGAACCCTGCCGCAACAATCGCGGCGGTCATCATGGTCGCGACCATGATCTCCGCCAATGTGAAGCCCTTTTGATTCCAGGCCAACAATTTTAGCGATGGTCTCATTGCGCACTCCCTACAGATCGTCACACGCACACGCGTACTCATTCATCAACTCATCATGAGATGGCTATTCCGGTTCAATCAGCGTTTGGAACGCGACCGCTCGTGTGCGCTGTCCTGCGCCACGGTCATTCCACTGAAGCTGTACCGTCAACTGCACCGCGCTGGAATCGGGTCTGAGTGGAAGCACTGGAGCAGCTAGTACCGTGCCACGCACGTTTAATAGGTTCGTGGCCAGGACCAATGTTCGCCACTGGGTGCAATCACCTTGAATTCCTCTTGTCGCGGGGATCGAGGGCGCCACAGAGAAGAAGGGCCCAGGTGGAGGAGGGGCTGGGATTCCACCCGCCAAACAGTTCCCTGGTCCCGTCGTATCAATATTGTTGTAGGCCCACGCGAATCGTCGATTACTTTGGATTCTTTCCATCATGTCGGCCGCAACATTGGTGACGACCGACAAGTCGTTGGCATCCACGTTCTTCGAAAAAGACACGCCCTGCATGGCGGCCATGCCCATGACGCCCACACCTAGAATAGCAGCAGAGATCATCACTTCTGCCAACGTAAATCCCTTTTCATTGTGTAGCTTCATAATCCGTCCACCTTCTTGCTCACGACCGTTCATTGACGACGCACGGATTGATCGCCTGCCGACACCACGTCACCTTTCCAGAGGGCATCAGTGAAATCGTATAGATCAGATTCGGGTCTCGCGTGCTCTGTAATTGAATGGTCTGCGTCGCCAAGGGCGCGGTGCTCAACCCTCGAGGTGTAAAGCCGAGTGGATTGACAGGGAGCGGCGTTATAAATCTGACTGTGCCCGGAAGAGTTTCCGGCCCCAGCGGAGCGGTAAACGCGACCGTGTCCTTGCCCATAGGAGCACTGGTCGGGGTTGCGGCGATCATGGCATTTCGGCTGATTGCTGAAGACCGGGCGAGGATTAGTCGATTGTAGAGGCTTGTGGTCGCTTCGTACAGCTCATGTTTTGCGTACATCTGAAGAAAGTTCGGGACAGACAGTGCGGCCGCGAGACCGATAATAGCCCCAACCATGGCGATCTCTACGAGGGTGAAACCGCTTTCCTCTGATCGGGCCTGGCTTAGAG
>CAZJOQ010000259.1:0-4241 GCA_964547625.1 uncultured Nitrospira sp. | reverse complement strand
GGGCCGTTGATCCGCTTCCTCCTTCAGTTTCACCATCCGCTCATCTACGTGTTGATGGTCGCGACGGCCGTGACGGCTTCGTTAGGCGAGTGGGTGGACGCTGGCGTGATCTTTGGTGTCGTCCTCGTGAACGCCGTCGTGGGGTTCATTCAGGAATCGCGCGCGGAGGCGGCGCTGGACGCCCTGGCCTCCATGATGACAACCGAGACCAGAGTCCGACGGGACGGGCGGACGATCCGCCTGCCTTCTGAAGACATCGTGCCCGGGGATGTCGTGTTGCTGGAATCCGGCGACAAGGTTCCCGCAGACCTTCGGTTGACGAGAATCCGTGAGCTACGGGTGGATGAATCGGCACTAACCGGGGAATCCCTTCCGGTGGAGAAGGCCGATCACGTCCTGCCACCTGAGACGGTCGTTGGGGATCGGAAGAACATGGCGTTCTCCGGCACGTTCGTCACCTATGGACAGGGGACCGGGGTGGTCGTCTCCACAGGGACTGAAACGGAATTGGGACGCATCCATCAATTGATGGGCGAAACGACCCAGCTCGCGACCCCACTTACGAAGAAGCTGGCATCGTTCAGCAAGGTGCTGACGGTGGCCATTCTGGGATTGGCCACCGTGACGTTTGCCTTGGGACTCTGGCGCGGCCTGCCGGCCACGGAGATCTTCATGGCGGCCGTCGCATTGGCAGTCGGCGCAATCCCCGAAGGCTTGCCGGCGGCAGTCACCATCACGCTCGCGATCGGCGTGGGCCGGATGGCACGGCGCCATGCCATCATCCGCAAGTTACCCGCGGTGGAAACGCTCGGCAGCACCACCGTCATCTGTTCGGATAAAACCGGGACGTTGACGAAAAACGAAATGACGGTCCAAGCGATTTTCGCGGGGGACCAAATCTTCGATGTGGAAGGCGCCGGCTACGAGCCAACCGGTGCGATTCATGCCGACGGCGTGGAGGGGGCGATCAATGCGACTCCTGCACTGCGGGAATGTCTTCTCGCGGGAGCCCTGTGCAATGATGCGCAACTCGTGCCACGTGACGGACGATGGACCATCGTAGGGGATCCGACAGAGGGAGCGTTATTGGTGGCGGCACGGAAGGGCGGCATCGATGTGGATCGCCTAGGGAGCGACTGTGTCCGAGTCGACGTCATTCCGTTCGAGTCGGAGCGGCAGTTCATGGCGACGCTGCATCGGTTGGAATCGGACCGTGATGGTACGATCTATCTCAAGGGGGCCGTGGAAAGAGTGCTCCGGCTCTGCGATCATATGGTTGCCGCGGACGGTTCCGATCAGCGGATTGATCCACAGCGAGTCCTGGACTGCACAGATGCCTTTGCAGGACGTGGACTCCGCGTGCTGGCGGTGGCACGCAAGCCGTTGACGGCCGATACCACGATACTGGGGGATCGGGAGGTAGAAGGCGGCTTTACGTTCCTCGGTCTTCAAGCCATGATGGACCCGCCAAGACCGGAGGCCATCGCAGCGGTGCGCGCCTGTCAGCAGGCGGGGATCGCCGTCAAGATGATCACCGGTGACCATGCCGTCACGGCGCGAGCCATCGCGGCGCAGATCGGATTAAATGGACGCACGCATGCTGAAAGCGGCGCACTGATCGCCATGACGGGCCAGGACTTAGTCGCGACCCCTCAGGATCAACTGGCCGACGCCGCTGATCGCACGGCGGTTTTTGCGCGAGTGTCTCCGGAGCAGAAGTTGCGGCTGGTGGAAGCGTTGCAGGCTCGCGCGCATGTGGTCGCCATGACCGGTGACGGCGTGAACGACGCCCCGGCGCTGAAGCAGGCAAACATCGGTGTGGCGATGGGCCGCGGCGGGACCGAAGTGGCCAAAGAGGCCGCCGACATGGTGCTGACCGACGACAATTTCGCCTCCATCGAAGCGGCGGTGGAGGAAGGCCGTTGCGTCTTCGACAACCTGACGAAATTTATCGTCTGGACATTGCCGACCAATATGGGCGAAGGGTTGGTGTTGCTGACGGCGATTGCGTTCGGCGCGGTGCTTCCGATCCTTCCGGTCCAGATTCTCTGGATCAACATGACGACGGCGGTGGCGCTGGGCTTGATGCTGGCCTTCGAACCGAAGGAGCCGGGAATCATGGCGAGGCCTCCCCGTGATCCCGGTCAGCCGATCCTGACGGGCGTGCTGATCGAGCGGATCGTTATGGTGTCGCTCTTGATGCTGGCCGGCGCCTACGGTGTGTTTCTCTGGGAACTGGAGCGGACCGAGTCGATCGTCTCAGCCCGCACGGCGGCGGTGAACGTGTTCGTCATGGTGGAACTGTTCTACCTGCTCAACTGCCGGTCGCTGGAGCACAGCTTGTTCCATGTCGGCCTGTTCAGTAACCCCTGGATCTGGCGCGGCGTGGCTGCCATGACGGCGCTGCAACTCCTATTGACGTACCTCCCGGCCATGAACCGGCTGTTTCACACGGCTCCGATCGACGGGCCCGCCTGGGGGCTGATCCTGGCGGCAGCCGTGACGGTCTACGCTGTTGTGGAAGTGGAAACCTGGTTACGGTTGCAATGGAAGCGCCGTAGCCGGAAGAGGCGGTCCAAAAGGATGGAGGCAAATGAGCGTGGGGCTGATTCATGAAGCATAACCCCGTTCGGCCCGCTCCACGCCGTTGCGGCGAATACACTGTTCTCAACGGTCTTGGGGGCATGGAATGCAGGGACATCAATAATGAAGTTCTGGTCATGGAGGCCAGCCGGTTGCACCCTCTATCCAGCCGATTGCGTCAGCCCCCATGGCATCAAGCGGCGTGTTGCCTGTCGACCTATGTAGGCGTAGGTGATCAATCCACGCTGAGCGGGGTGCGTGTCATGAGTCTTAAGGACCGTCTGACTCTTCGTGCGAAGAGGAACGGCCGAGGGTTCTCTCGGGAAGGTTCTCGTGTTCTAAGGGAAAAGAGGAGGTGTTTATGAGTGATCAAATCCTACGCCATCTTTGCCTCATGTCCGTGTTTCTTGTGATCGTTGGATCGGCACTTGGTTGTACGACCGCCCTTGTATCCGTCTCGCCCGCGGACATCATCATGCTGGATACGGACGAAGATCACGGATGGTTGCTGGGGAAAATTGAACTCGTTCGGAAGGAGGGGGATCGTGCGGTCATATTGAAGGAGATTGTCGATATGAATTGGTGGCTGGAAGAGGAAACCGATGGCGAACGGTTCAAGATTTCCCATCTTCCAATCAACGGTCCATTCGCAGTGCAACTTCCGGCAGGTTCGTATCGTGTCACGCGTATCGGCTTCCATAATAAACGGGGGGAGTGGATCACGGAACTGCCTGCGACGTTTCGCGTTCAGTCGCGAGAATGCATCTCCCTGGGTGAGTGGGTGCTTCAGATGCGAACAGGAACGTATCGTGGATGGGTCACCCGTGAGGTTGCTCATTATGACGGGCTTACTCAGGATGGTTCAGAACACATACCGAACGTCAAAGACTGCCCGACACTCGTTGCGCCGCTGGAGCCGTCGGTACAGCGCCCGATCAAACTGCACACTCCGGTCAGAGTGTTCTAGACGACCCTTCCGGTCTCGTGACGGGAAGTTTCACGGTCGCTGGAGACAAGAAGAAGGGAGACCGTGTGAAACGGACATCATCGACGAGTTTGCGCCGGCCGCGCTTGTGGTGACGGCTGAATTCATGGTCGAGGTTGATCCGGTCTGCGGGGACCCGGACAGAGTCAAGAGGGCAGCCGAGCCGGAACAGATCCACGGTAAGTTGGCGTGGTAGGTTGAAGTCGGTACATTATCGCCGTTGCGTTATTCCGTTGAGGAGATGGTGTCTGACGCGGGAGGAGCCAAAACGGAGGACAGATATGGATCCATTCTTGCTGCTCGGGAGCCTGGCAGTCGTCATCGGCATCGTCGGCGTGATCGTGCTGATGAAAGGCAGGAAGAAGAACATCCGGTGACGGATCGTTCGCCGTGGGAACGGTAAGGCAAGACGAAGGAGCGTGGTGTGCCATGCTCTCTGTTCGGTGCCTGTGGTTAAGGACCGGTAGTCGGGGAGCTCGCGATCCGATGATCTGAGTGTGGCCATCATGATATGTATTATGCGGCTTCGCGCAGGGTCGAGGCCGGTCGGTTCGTGTGTCGGCGATCGAGCGGGGATTTGGTCCATGCTCGTCAGCTTACAATCTCAGGGACTGAGTGGTGCAGTCGGGCAGGCGTTCCTGAGCGGGTCGCAATGCAGATCAAGCAGGAAGTG
>CAZJOQ010000258.1:0-4252 GCA_964547625.1 uncultured Nitrospira sp. | reverse complement strand
ACAGGTACCCCTAGAGGACATAACTCAATAGTCATGCCTGACCCTAATTTGATAATACCACAGCGCTATTCACGATGTTGTGAAGTTTGCGACAACTTGAAGTCCTTGCAGCGAACAGCGATTCAAAAAACTGAACGTTGGTTGTGACGATTATGGGTGCATCCCAGTTCTCCGTTGCGAGACGGCTTTTCGCAGATTCCTTCTGGGGATCGAGATTACTGTGGTGTTCAACGACGTTTTCACCAAAGATATCTCGAAAGATCTCTGCCGTTTGCTCGATGATACTGGTGTAAGGAATGACGTAAATGATACGCCGCTTCTGATGGTGAACTGCGTGCATAAGCGCGAACGCCAGGCCGGAAAGTGTCTTGCCACCACCGGTCGGAACCGTGAGCGAAAAGAGCCCCGGCGTGTCCGACGCACCTTTTCGGCACTGGTGTAGGACTTCAGCACGCACGCGATTTACAGGCGTTGGCTTGGCCTCAGCAGTAAGCTTAGTCATGTGCTCGTCAAATTTACCCAGAAGCTCTTCCATGGGAGAGAATGTCCCGCGAGACTGCGCTTTCTCGCCATCCATGAACTTCTCAGTGTCAAGAAAGTCTCCATCAACAAGACAAGAAAACAGCATTCGCAGCCAGAGCGCGAGGCCTGCTTCGCCCCCAAGTGGTTTGGTGGCCGGAGTAATGGCAGGATGAAGAACGTCTGTGGGAACAGTCACGCTTGAAATAGCCTGCAAGTGTTGCCTATCCTCCAGCCGTTGAGACAGCGATGAGAGGGCATGCTCGTCAGGGTGCCAGTCCGGCAAGCCAGCATGATGTCCTGCGATGAGATAGGCCAAGAGTAGCCCCTTACCACCGAGTTTCTTGACAGCATGGAGAGCTCCCGCAGAAGAGTGATTGACCCGACCCTTGCCACCCTCGATGTGTGCCTCAGGATCTAAGCCGCTTCCATGGGCGATATAGCTTTGGAATGCCGAGGAGTATTTCCCCAGATCATGCCAGAGCCCTGCGAGTTGCCCCCATTCAGCATGCCCAAAGGTCGAAGCAAACCCGCCCGCGAGATCGGCTACCGCACGCAAATGCTCTTCAAGCTCATGGATGAGAAATGAGCCATCGTCGTTCCGCCTCACATGGGCGAGATAGTCAGCCATTCATGCTTCGCATAAGAAGATTTGGAGAAGCGAACCAACTGAATCCGGTACCGCCGCCCCGAATGTACCCTTTCGCCTTCAGTTGCGGCACTGTTCCTCCTCCCACCAACGTCTGCTGGATCTGATGCTGCAGCCGCGCAAGGATATCGACTCCGGCGCCAGGCGGGTGGTCAGGTTTCAAGCGGACGCTGCGCGCACCGGTGGTGTCCTTGCGCTCACTCATAGGAATGGATTCGTTGGTGATGGAGGAAGAACCGGGAGGCCAACAGCAGCATGGGAACAACCCCTATGCACGTGTTTCCCTAATCCGAAAGGTGCGCGAGTGTAGAGGGCTGCGTGATTCCCTGTCAAGCAGTGTTCGGCGCAACAGCTTTCTAGCTAAGACTTTGAGCCGATAGTGAAGACAATTAATCTTCCACCTGCTTCATCTTATTCATAGTGTTTTGGAGGTCATCCACGTTGTTCTGCATCTCAACCAACGAGCTCCCAATCTGGGTGCCGAGTCCTTGAGACCAAAGAGCCCTTCCGCGGAAGCGCTATGCCACGATCATCCTCCCGATCCGAACCCACTTAGGAATGCGGGAATCGCGATCATAGATATCGAACGCGCGTGGTCATCGGACCCTCCTTGCTTATGTGTGTACGCACGACCGCCTTCGTTCGGCTGGGCAGGCCAAACGCTGCTCCCTGGCCTGAACCCGATCCATGATCAGGAGAACGGAACCATGACTACCTGAGGTACCGGCCATACAGAAACGCCACAAACTGTTTGGCTCCCCGCACACGGTTTTTGACGTTTTCGTCGGTGACTCCGGACTGTCGCAGTTGCTGTTCAAACCTGCCCAACGCATCCTTCAATTCTTTTCTTATTTCTCTCTCGATCACCTTATCCAACACACTTGGCATGATCTTCCTCCTCCATCGATGAATAATACGGTGGATACATGATTTTTGATATGCGCCCTAGGGCGCCGATTGTACCGAAATGACCGAAGAAAGGCAGCGCCTAAATTCGACTACGCGACTCATCAGAGCGACATGTTCACAGCAAGGCTCGCCTAGCATGAAACAATGTAAGCCCTGATTTCACCCTGGCCTTGGGAAGAATCGCCTTATGCATGAGGAAGGTCGGAAGTGATGCGACGGATTGATCCCAGCAGAGTTCCCATCGTTCCGCGACCAAAGACTCCCCCAATTCGGCAGGTCCCACGACAAAGACATGACCACGAGGTCGTACCCTATCCCTCAATCTTGCCATCATCGACATCAAGTTTGCCGGAGCGCCAAACACATCATACGGGAGCCAGCAATACTCCAGATCATACTGGCGCTCACCTGTGCTCGGTTCGTCAACAGCCGTGATCATTCGAATTCGGTGCAACCAATCCCACCTTTTCACCGCGGCGCACTGCGTCCAAAGTTGTTGAGCCTGCCGTTGTGCATAGGCGACGTGTCGGACATGGACGGTGTAGTCGCGTGGCCGATCGAAGAGAATGCAGGTCGCAATCGCGGCATCCCCATTGGCGATAAGCACACGTTCAGCCTGTGACCGCAACCTTCCGATTTCACGGTCTTGCTCTCCCAGGTCGTCCAGATAGTCTGCGACAAAGGGTTGTGCGGCGAGTTCGCCGATCTCGTCGTCCTGTTCCGGATAGAGCGGCACCGCCTCGAACGCATCGGCAGGACGAATCTCCGGAATCCCCCCCACGAAGACCGCTCGCCAATCCACGGGGCTGAGCGGCTGTTGAAGCGAGGACGTGGTCTCGACCTGAAGGCCGGTCGCCAACGCGACCCTCGTTTCCCTCTCACGATCCTTCAAGATCACCTGCCCCGCCCGAACCTGAACACCGCGATCCAACGGGAGAACATGGCGACCGCTCGATCGCATGTATGGCAGGCCGGCCGGATCGTCCTTGAGCGTGACCTTTTGAATGACGCCGTCCTTTACCGTAAGACACCCCCCCTGATTCTCATCAAAATACCGTACCGGCTGGTGCGGAGCGGGCAGCCACACCATCGCGTGCGACTTTGAGGGATTCATGAAATCGGCGAGCGGGTCGCCGCCGATCGACTGCCTGGGAGCGAAAAAGCTGCTGAACAGACGAAATGCTGCCTCGGACGGATACGTGGGGATCCCGCGATACCGCAATGGTCTTGGAGCAGCCTGATCGTTGTTCTGGTCGTCATAGAGCCCTCGAATAAGCTCGAACACCGCAGAGCCCGTCCCGGGCAACAGCGACTTGAATAGCTCGACCACCGGAAGAAAATCGATCTGGTCCCAATGCATGGCTCCCATACACGCCATGAAGCGCGCCTGTTCGAATCCTCCATCATCGAGAATGTACAGTGCGTCCTTTCGCTGTCGAATGGTCGCCGTCCCTTGAGGGTCGATGCTGAAGTCTTCATCCCGATAGAACCACCGCACTTCGTCCATGGGCACCCGTAGCGCCCCTGACGCCATGGCGCGAAGATTATCGGGAGTAATTCGCTGCCAATTGGGCCTCGAGGCAAGATTCAACTGCGTCTCATGTACCAATCCAGATGGCTTAATTCCGACCCACCGGCCCCAATCCAGTCGAACCCTGGCGCGCGTCAGCGAGGTGGTCCCTGCCATCGTCGACTCCCATTCGCACTCATGTAAAGGGTGCCCGGCCGGATCGGTCGCAAGGAACCGTCGTCCATCAGGTCGATACAAGACGAGATGCCCGGTCGGCAGAGCTTTGACACGGCCGCCGATCTGATCGAAACGTTGAGCGAGTGCGCGGGTAGAGGAAAACTGAAGATGACCAGGAGTGTTCAGGGCGACTGCGAGCGCGTCCGAGGGCATTTATTCGCGGAGTTGGCCGCTTCCCAGGACAATGAATTTTGAGCAGGTCAGCTCTTCCAATCCCATGGGGCCTCGCGCATGAATCCGCGAGGTACTGATGCCGATCTCGGCTCCAAGCCCGAACTGATACCCATCGTTGAGTCGAGTGGAGGCATTCACCAGAACGGCGCCGGCATCGACTTCTTTGAGAAACCGCATGGCGCGTCCGTAATCCGTCGTCACAATCGCTTCCGTGTGCTGCGAGCCATACTGGGCGATGTGTTCCATCGCGTCAT
>CAZJOQ010000257.1:0-4292 GCA_964547625.1 uncultured Nitrospira sp. | reverse complement strand
GGCTGGCGCTGGGTGCGTTTCTAACGCAACACGTGGAAGGCGGCAGCAACGTACGAACCGACGGTTGGCGTGGGTACTCGGAGTCAGCCCTGGAAGAGTACACACATCGCGTCCGCGTCGTCGGTGATCCCAGCCATGCCGCTCGACGCTTTCCCCATATCCACCGGGTGTTCAGCAATCTTAAGGCGTGGCTGAACGGAACGCATCACGGGGTTGAGCCCAAGCATCTTCCGAGCTATTTGAATGAGTTTGTCTTTCGCTTCAACCGGCGCAAGACCCCGATGGCTGCCTTTCAAACCTTGCTGGGAATCTCGGCACAGAAAAGCCCCGTTTCCCTCACCGAATTGATGTCACCGGAGTCAAAGTGATAAGCATATATCAATATATCAATGCGAAATAGTCGGCGTGGATTTCTAGAGAAGGTCGAACGGCACCCGGGTAGTTTTCTCGTCAAAACTAGTGAGTTACCTAGTTCTTCTCGATGTATGGTTCTTCCATACTTGGATCTCAGGTTTTCTTACACCCTTATCGACTTCATAGGGGCAACAGCTAGAAAGGAGGCACACCATGGACCTACTGAAAATGGTGTTATTCGGATTCATTGGAGTCGGGTTGGTAGTCGCATTCATGGCTACTATGTCAAAAGTACTCGGTTTTGGTATCAGTGGCATCGGGATGCCCGGCTGAAGGTCTCGAAATTAGCGGTATTGAATCACGCTATACCGGATACAGAGGATTTGACTTCTGTATCCGGTATAGCACGTGCTGCGAAGACCACAGGTCAGGTATGGAGGGGAGAAGTCTATCCTAAAGCTTCAGGTATGAGCAGGCTTCTGACTCTTCCCGTGACAAGGCGCATCTCACATCGTGGCTTGTCAGGTTTTTCTCCACGAAGAAACCTAGGTGGGACTGACCCATCGAGAACCAGGAGTAGATCTAGCCAATATGGATAGGAGATTAACGACCTGTTTGAAGATGAACGATGGTCCCATTCTCTCCGCTCGCCCATCCACCTGAGGCATCAGCAAAACTGAGACCAAATAACGAACTTGGAGCAATCACCCTACCCTCGCTCCAAGTAAGACCGGCATCGGCCGTTTGATACAGCATGCCGCGCTCCCCGACAATCCAGCCTTCTTGAGCACTCGTGAATCGAACCTTCAATAAATCAGTGAGCCTCGTACAAGTTTTTCCGCAGGGTAAACTGTGATCAACCCACCTGGCCCCGCCGTCTATCGTCTGAAAGAGAGCCCCTGCATTACCGACCACCCAGCCGGTACTGGGATCTGTGAAAAAGACATCAAATAGGGTGACCGCGTGCTGCATTTCTTGTGGGGTCCATGTCACACCCCCATCGTTGGTCGACAGGACGGTACCAAGCGCGCCGACGACCGTACCTTGCCGGTCATTGAGAAAGTGGGTAGCATAGAGCACAGCTGTCGTGTCGCTGATCTGTTCGACCCATTGCTTACCGCCATCGGTTGTATGAAAAATCGTGCCCCCTCCCCCTACTACCCATCCCACCATCGGAGAGATAAAATAGATTCCGTATAGCGCTTGCTGAGTATCCAGTGGTTGCGAGGACCATGAATGTCCGCCATCAGTCGTATACTTCAATAGCCCCCCTGCCCCAGCCACCCATCCATTCGATGAGTCAACGAAAAATATGGAGGTCAATAAAGAAGAAGTTCCGCTCGGCACCCGCTTCCATTGCTTTCCGCCATCGGTGGTCCGAAGAATCGTCCCTCCAGTCCCCACAGCCCATCCATTCTGGAGCGTCTGAAACTGAATACTCAGCAACGTGGATTTCGTGTTACTGAGTTGCGTAGTCACGGAGAGAGTAGAGTCTGCGCTTTCGGTGGATTGGGGAGGCCACAGCATGGCGAAGAAGAGAGTGCACCATGCGATACGACGAAGGGATTGGCTAAAGTGACACTGAAGCGGCATTATTGATTGGTGTTTGCATCCGGTCTGTTGTTATTCCAGTACCCATCGTCAGGAAGCCCCTTTGCTTCGATGGTGAACTGTCCGGCTTCGAGCGTCAGCCACTTTTTCGGCGAACAGCAGGTCCCATCGGGAAGCAAGTCCCATGACCCTCGACGCACCACGAGCGGACCGGTCGCGAGGTCATCAAAGAACTTTCCTTTCTTTCCGATCCCATATAGATTACGGTGCGGCACCTTGACCACGATCTCGTGATCGTTCCATGACTGAACCAGAGCGGCAGCGCCGTTGAAGAGCACTTCCGTCCGTGAAACATTTGAGACGACGGTGTCATTCGCATCAGGTTCGTTGATTTCAAGATCTGTTCGGCGTTTATAGGCCTTCTGATTCAATCCGAGATCGGCATGTTCAGCCGTCTTGAGAAAGGTCCCGAAACCTCGCCCCTTTATGGTGACTGTGGCATCCAAGCCTGCAGATTTCGGGTCATAGGACTCGACCACCGGCGTGACAAGCGTGAAGTCGCCAGCCTCGACCGCCACGGTCCCTCGCTCGGCACAACAGAGCCCGCCGACATTCGGTTTATTAGCGCTTCGGTAAATGACCACCTTGCCGCTTTTGGCGCTGAACGGCACCCAGACGTCGATGCGGTCGTCATTCCATCGATAGATGACGGCCGGTACTCCGCCGATTTCGACTCGATTCTCACCGGTATTGAAATCCATGAAATTATATGGAGTGGAACCACTCTCGGAGTAAAACCCAAAGTGTTCGCCGTTGATGCGAAGCAACGTCCCGATGGGCGCACTGGTCGGACTCATGGAAGTGGCGCGAGGAACATGCACCGTAAACTGACCAACAACCCGCTCTCGTCCCTTGTGTCGCAGCACGACCGGACCAGACTCCGCATCGAGTGGGACATGGACCACAAGGACATCGTCTTTCCATTGGGAAATCGTGGTTGGTCGCCCGCCGATCAAGACGGCATCATCCATCGATGTTTTGATATCCCCGAATCCCTGACCGAACAGGACGACTTTCGTCCCCACCGGACCACTGAGCGGATCCACTCGCAAAGACGGAATGAGTGTAAGTGGAACCGGATTACTGACGAGATACTCAACGGGTGAACAGCATGCCCCACTCGGCAGAGGATCAGATGAAGCGAGACGAACCACGACATCGCCGCTTACCGCATTCGGGGGAATGTCGAGCTCAATCTTGTCATCCTTCCATCGACGCGCCCGGACCTTGACTCCGCCCACCATCACATCATTCACGCCGAACATCGTATTGGGATCTCTGGCACCTGCCGACATGCCGAAGTGACGACCGATGATCTGGAGGGTCGCGCCACGCTCTGCTTCGGTGGGTGAGATAGCTTCGATAAACGGGGAAACGATCCCCAGATGTCCGGCGAGCAGAGTCTTCTTTCCGATCAGCACCTCAACCGACCCGCTTGTCGCCTTGAACGGAACCTTGATTTCGATGGCCTCCGGCTCCCACCGCTGTACCAAGGCTGAAACCCCATTGACGACTACTTTATTGAACTGAGTCGACTTAAAAGTTCCGAACCCTTCCCCACTCAAGACCAGCGTCGAGCCAGGAGTTGCCGTAGAGGAGGAGAGCGCAATGGTCGCTTGCTTAGCACCGGCCAATAAGCTACTCCCCTCACAGACAAAGAGTAGGAGCCAAACGAGTAATGCAGTAGTCAACGACATGGATACATAAATGGTCTAATGGTCTAATCGGAGGCACCAAGGACAAACAGATTTCTTAAACACTGCAGGTCGACTTTAACAAGCGATTTTTTGCAGAGTCAAGATGGATTACGAAGTGATTTGCACGATCAAATCGATTTCCACAGGCGCATGGCGAGGAAGTTCCGCGGCGCCGACAGCAACACGTGCATGACGGCCTGCGTCTCCGAAGAGCGATACGAGCAGATCTGAGGCGCCGTTCAAGATCTGAGGCTGATCGACAAAGCCAGGTGCGGATGCGATATAGCCAACCATCTTGACGATCTGTTCCACCTGATCCAGCGATCCGGTTGTACTCCGAATGATACTAAGACCGTTCAACACCGCCACTCTCGCCGCCTCCACCCCCTGCTCGATAGACAAGTTTTGTCCGAGCTTGCCGGTCATGACGAGCTGACCATCGCGTGACGGCAACACCCCAGAGAGGAACAAGAGGTTGTCAACCCTGACCACCGGTAGATAGTTGGCAACTGGTTTTGGCGGAGCGGGTAATGTAAGCCCCAATTCTTTGAGACGTTGTTCAAAAGACATTGCGCTTTTATTCTCTCTCCTTGCCTTTCTTTACCCTGGCCTGAGGGCATCGAGAAAACT
>CAZJOQ010000256.1:0-4310 GCA_964547625.1 uncultured Nitrospira sp. | reverse complement strand
AGAGGTGCCTCGAACGGTTTTGTTGGGCTCATCATGAATAATCTCGGCTAGGAGATTAGCCATCAAGTAGCACCACTGGTTGATATGAGTCGTCAGGGCACAGTTCTGGATATCTAATATGGAATCTCTCCGGACCGTACAGAAAATAGCGGAGGTGGTTCATCCAGGCTCCCGAATCTCACGGCGAGCCGTACTCGCGGGTTCAATCCTGGCCCTGTGCTTCGCCTTAGGGTTATTGGAATTTCTTTCGTATGTCTATTTGCGGGTTGCGGAAGGATACGACGGTCGTCATCTGATGATGCATCAGTTTGACGATTACAAGAACATCCATCCGACCCCGCACTATCAAGACACCAGAGGTGTCAACCACAATGGACAGGGATTTCGAAGGACCGAGGAGGTCTCCACGACAAAACCTCCCGACACCTACCGCATCTTCCTCATGGGAGGATCGACTGCATACGGCTTGGGTTCATTGTCTCCGAAGGGGCAACACAAATACCCGGTGCTCACCAATAACGAGACCATCGATCATTACATAGAGGAACTACTTCACCGCAACATCCCGTCTCGTCGTTTTGAGGTGATCAATGCCGGTATCCCCAGCCATTCCAGTCATCATCATTTGATTTATCTCAACCAAGCGATTCTGAAGTACCACCCTGACATGATCATCTTTCTTGACGGCACGAATGATTATTATCCGTGGGAGAAGGGGTATGATCAGTTCCGCGATTATCCTTACCGCGAATGGTCGCACTTGTATCTGGATGAGCCTTCCCTAAAGGCATGGGTTAGCTATACCGGGTTCTGGCTCTATCGCAAGAGTCATCTCGTGTACCTCGCGGGGAAGAAATTGCGCCCACTCTGGTGGGCAGTCCAGAATATTCGCCCGCAGCCCCGTTTGCATCTGGATGTGGACGATGCTCTGAGGAATCTCGAAACGAACGCTGAAACCAATTTTATTCGGATGGTTGAACGGAATGCCCTTATGCTCCTATACGAAGGAATTGTACCGGTATTCACGCTTCAACCGGATCTGCTGTTTGAACAGCAGAAAGTACTGACAGAGTTCGAGAAGGAACGTCTGGCCGAAGCCACAAACGCTAAGCCGGTCAACTACCCACAGTTCAAAAACCGAGCCCGACCCATGGTCGCCGAAAAGCTTCGGCGGGTGACAGCCGATGTGGGAGCGTCATTCATCGACCTAACTAATATCTTTGGAGAAATCAAGGAAGATGCGTTTACCGATGATTGCCATCTCACTCCGCTTGCCAATAGGACTGTGGCCGAATACATCAGCCACCGTATCGCACCGCTCATCGTTGCTTTAACATCATCCAAAAGTGACAACCATCGTCTATGAAGAACTCTCACGCGCGGCAACCGAAGAAGGGCTGTCTCATTTGCCTTTGCGCTCATGATTCTCACCTTGCCAGTCACGATCGACCTCGATTGGACTAATGGAAGTGGGATTGGGCTCGATGAAATAGTGCATACAGATTTCCGCTGAGAAATTAAGGCAATCGGCAGGGACCAACCGGTAAGCATCTCGCCTAAATCAGCGGGATGACTCTTCTAGCGATACAGTTAGGCTGAGGCGACGTACACGAAGCGCTCAGTTCACCAGCTCCAGTCGTTCCGAGAGAGGGAGGGGACCATTCGCATGATCTCCGAGTTCATCGGTCACCATGATGCTCGATGGAAAGATTTTTTGATGAGAACCAATCATGATTTTTATGCCTTGCCTGAGTATGCTGAGGTAGCTGCCGCTGAAGAAGGCTCGACACCAATGGCTTTCTACGCAGAAAACCGGTCGGCCGCGTGTCTGATTCCCTTACTTATTCGTTCATTGCCCGCGGTGCTCAATGCTCCAACCGATTGGTATGATTGCATTTCTCCCTACGGATATCCCGGGGTTTTGCTGTCGTCCTCGCAAGAGGAGTTGCCCTCGTTTCTCAATACTTTTTGCCATATCGCACGGGAACGCGGCATTGTGACGGCCTTCGTCCGTCTACACCCACTGTTTCCGCTGGCGCATGGCACGCTAGAACAGTTTGGCCGCCTGATACGGCACGGGCCAACGGTTTACATAGATCTGTCTCACTCCAAAGAGCACATATGGAAGCAGATGTCGACTAATCATCAACGTGACATCAAAAGACTCATTCGATTAGGGTTCCATAGTGTGATTGATGATTGGAGTAGATTTCATGAATTCATCGCCTTGTATCATGCCAATATGCAACGGGTGGGTGCCAAAAAACAGTACCTCTTTTCGATACAATACTTCGAAAATCTGCGGGCAAAGCTCGGCGACCGCATACATCTCATCTGCGTGCTGACCAGCACCAATGAACTCGCGGCAGCTGGTCTACTGATCGTCACCGAGAGGATCGCTCAACACCATCTGGGGGCAACAGCCGTGCAGTACCTGCGCCGTTCGCCTTCGAAGTTAGTGGTGGATTTCATGTGGCGCTGGGCCCAAGAGCAATCGTGTTACGCGTTTCACTTTGGTGGTGGTGTAGGGGCCGATGAAGATTCGCTGTTACAGTTCAAAGCAGGCTTCTCACCATTGCGGGGTCAGTTCTACAGCTATCGCGTTGTTGTTGATGAGTCGAAGAATGCGATATTGAGTCAGGAAGCTGCTAGGTATAGGATATGTGGCTTTGAATCGTCTGAGTTTTTCCCCGAATATCGTCATCTTGAAAATCGGAATGACTCGGTCTTGGCTTCCGATCATCTCATAATTTCATCGCACACCGTGCCTCACGATAAGTGATCTCCATATGAGCGACCTCATCGATTCCTCCAAGACGATTACGCGATTCTTTCCAGGCAAGCGCGCCCTCGATCTCATGCTGACGGTCAGCCTTCTCCCGTTCCTTCTTCCCGTTATTGGACTCACCGCACTGGCGACGTGGGTTCTTCATGGCCGACCACTGTTGTTCGCGCAGGAACGTCCTGGGCTTCTCGGCCAGGGAAGGTAATTTTGAAGATAATATCAAGGCTACCCCTTTGGATCGGCCCTTCCGCTAATACCCAAGATTCATGTGTGTTGCCTTTAGAATGATCTCTATGAGCCCAAAAGAGGAATTGATTCTGATCGGCAGGGACGGGCATTGTCGCTCCTGTATCGACGTGGGGGCAGGAGTCACGGTTTTATACAGGGTCGACCCTCAATCAGTTATGCGCCCTCAGTTTTCTTAGGTGGCGACGAGAGCCACAGCCTACCACTAGGCCCCTCCTTTTTACAGTTTCCTTAGGTGCAACGATGCTCCTCACTTCAGAAGAAGAAGCTTTGCTGCCTTCTGACCAAGACGTGGTCTTTTATCGTCAACATGGCTGGTATCGATCGAAACGGGTGCTGTCCGAAGCATTGCTCGACCACGCGTCGTTTGGGATCCAACGGCATTTCTCTGGCGAACGAGACTGGACTCTTCCTCCCACCAGTGGTTTTTCTGACTGGAAGCCTGGCGATGCGAGTGGAATACGCAACGCTGAGGTCGTGGCGCTTCAGAATGCAGAGATCAGAACATTGGCGCTGTCCCCGATCTTAGGCGCCATCGCTGCCCGTTTGACTGGAAGTTCCACGATCCGGTACTTCGCCGATACGCTGGTGGACAAACCCGGCAGGTTGCCTGAAAACGAATCCGTCGTCGGCTGGCATACCGATCGGGCCTACTGGGGGACCTGCACATCAGACAACCTGCTCACGATGTGGATTCCGTTCCAGGACTGCACGGTTGAGATGGGACCGTTGCTGTATGTCGACGGCAGCCATCTCTGGTCAGGAACCGAAGACCTGCGCACCTTTCGGTGCAAGGACCTTCAGGAACTGGAACGAAGGTTTCCGGATCACGCTCCCATCGTCAAGATTCCCATGACCCTCCGCCGGGGAGAACTCAGCGTGCATCATTGCCGGTTGATTCACGGGAGTGGGCCGAACACCAGTGAAACGACACGACTCGCCTTTGCGGTGCATTTACAGGACGCCGGCAATCGGTATCGCCTCTATCTCAATGAAAAGGGCATTCCCTGGCATATCTTCCTTGACGATCTCGCGCCGAAACGTGAAGACGGATGTCCCGACTATACTGATCCTAGCGTCTTCCCTGCTCTCTGGCAGCAGCCACTGGGCTGTGGGAACACTGCAGCCGATCGCCCATGACTACCGACCAATCCACCTTCTTCCTCCTTGATGCCGCGATTCCGGAGCAGCGAGCTCAGTGGCTTGATCTCTGGCAGACGTGGCCGCATCGAGATGTGGTTGCCCATGCAGCCTACGCCCAACTCTTAGCCAGGCCTGA
>CAZJOQ010000255.1:0-4322 GCA_964547625.1 uncultured Nitrospira sp. | reverse complement strand
GGGCATGGCGCAGGATACCATACTACGCACTATTTAGTGAACTAATCAGTAATTGTCTATCGACTATATATGCTCACGAATGAAGATATTGAGCAGATTGAAGCGGAGGCCAGTCCATAATGCATCTGATTTAGGGACACACGATGGCTAGTTTTGACAGGCTGCAATTTTAAGGGCTTGAGAGCCGGAATTCTTACAGGTGTTCTGGACAGGAACCTCAGAGGATTTCTTAAGCCATCTGTCCGTGCTACTCTGACCATATAGATCAAGTGAAGCGGGGGCCTTCGGCCCCCGAACCCCCGAAGACCGGACCGGGCCTTGCGGCTCGGACCGGCCTTCGGGTTTCTCGTTGAGTCCGTCGATCCTCTTTCCTGGTCATCATGGAGAAGTAAGACTGTGAAGCACGGTGAGAGGCTGGCCAGTTGGTTGGCGGTCGAGCAACCGCGCCTCACTCCACACACAGAAGTCAAGCTTCTGTCGCACAAGTTGAGGTAATTACATGTCAGGCAGATTGTCTTTGGAGGCACGCTTGCACCACCGCCGATGTAATAGAGGCCAGCCTATCAGCATTCCCCTCTCGCCCCTCCAAGACGGTGAAGGGGCGACAGGGGAACATGTTCGGGGATGAAAGAAGGGCTGGGGCTCTTCCTCACTGTGTGGCCGCATTACCAGGTACGGCGATTGAGCATTCGACAGCCGGCGCAGTACGAGCAGAGCCAGGTCTCGTAGGTTACCCCCTGGCTGTTGGGAGACACGATTCGTGCCCAAGCCGGTTCTGCCTGACAGAATTCACAGAGGCGGTTTTTTGAGTGAGTGGGGCAGAGCCACCCCTGACGGGCACGGTCAAATACCGTTCCGTTGTGTCCGCACGAGGTCTTCCCAAAGAGTGTGTCGATTTGGAAGATGCACGTATACATTCTTTTCCCCGTTACACCGGTGTAAGGACAAGTCCCCGTCCAAGCACCAGCCTTACAATCCGCTCTTCAAGCAAGATTGGATGGCCTGCGAGCAGATCTTCCCACGTCTTCACGAGGACCAGCATTGGGACCTCATGCTGGGATCGCATCACCCGCACCCTGTTCCGGTTCTGCCAGATCTTGCGGAGTGTGTTCCACACTGCCCCTAACGGAAAGCCGAGTGAGCGTTTCCATGACCATGACATATTCACGTACCCGCATTGGTCTTGAACATACTGACTGATCACGTATCGGCTCAGTCGATTCCGCGACCGGCGCCCAGGCTTGTAGGCTTTGATCCAGACAATGGGTGCCCCATGAATCTGCTCCCACTGGGCAGAGAGCCACTCCTGGGAGATCCAAAACCGACGGGAACGCTCGCCCGCCGGTACGCGCCAGGCCCAAAACACGTGGAGCACTCCATGCCCTTCCTCGGTGCGTACCTGATAATATTCAAGACCACGATATCCCAGCTGGCTTTCAATCCGCTGACGTAGCCGCTTATGCCGATAGGTGAGCTGGTCGGCGTTGCCCCCGGGACCGGTGGAGAGTGTCACCCACAAGACTTGGAAGTCATGAGATTCCCAAAACCACAAGAGTGATCGTACTCGGTGATAGCCGCGCTTTTGTTTCCGAGTCCATTCCGGTTTGGCGGGCCGGGCCGAGCCATTCGGTGGTGGATCAGGGTTTATCGGGGTTTCGGGTTGGTCACTCGGTATCATTGTCCCCTCCAATCACGCGCCGAAGGATCACCGGCGAAGTGAGCGCTTGCTCCTCTGTTGACCGGTCTTGAGCCTGGCGTGCTAGCTGACGCGCTCCTCCCATGAGCAGCCGTCGCAAGGAAGCCACCCGCTCTACACGGTCCACGGGATTAATCTGAATCAGGTGAACGTCAATCTTCATGCAGAAATGCCCAATGGGCAACATCATGAAACAAGAAACCCACGTGCGGTCAGGCGTCGCCCTGTACATAAAACACGTCTTCGACCGCACACCCAAAATACTGAGCGATCCGAAGCGCTAGCTCTAGACAGGGGGCCACCTTCCCTTGCTCCAACCGGGTGACATACGAGCGACTGATCCCCAATCGTCGCGCCAACCCCGCTTTGGAGACACGCCGTGGTCTCTTTTTCTCGCGCCACTCTTGCAGACGATTCGCCACCAATGCGTGTCTCATGGGCACTCACTCTAATCAGGTGTTGCCCATAGGTCAATATCCTACGTGAGTATGTGTTGACTAGTAGTCAACTAATACGGTACAACACGCCTCATGTCGGACCAGAATGCCAATCGAGAGGTACCGCATCTACCTGAAGGGTTCTGTAACCTCGTACGTGAGCAAATGGACAAAACCGGCCTCAGTTTACGTACGGTTGCCGATGAGGTGGGGATTTCTCCTGCCTATCTCTCGCGCTTATTGTCGCGGGAGCGAGGGCTTCCACCTGATGACGGAATGATCCTTAAGCTCGCCACGGTGCTTCAGATCGATCCACCCGAACTGTTGTTGATAGAAGCCCAGCGTGTTCCGGCGTTTTTGGTGCCAGCCTTGCTCAGCGCTCACCACGCCACAACGAAGGCCGAAGTCGAACAAGCGATGAAGAAGTTACAAGCTGTGATCATGGCTCGGCGGCGGAAAAAGGTGGATAAGCAATGACCTTCCGTGAGTACATCGCACATATGGCGTGGCGGTTACGCCGACCAGAGCGCTTCTTGCACAGATTAAAACTAGTAGTAAAAGCCCATCAGGTTCAATCACTCGCAGAGCTGGAGCAACTTGTTAGTAGCCAAGGGATAGATATTATTCCGGCTGACCTTTCGCCACGAATTCCTGGGCTCGCAGCCATGGATGAAAGTCCCTTGATCCTTTTGCAGCCTGGCCTTCCGAGCCCTCTTCGAGAACTCACATTAGCTCACGAGTTAGGCCATGTGCATCTACACCGAGAGCACCTCGCAGACGTACAGAACGTGTCTCTCCCCACGGTTGGCGGGATCAAAGATAACGAAGCAGATATCTTTGCACTCTTATGTCTCGTGGGGAATTTCTCGTCGCAAGAGGAGATGCTCCGCATCCTTCGCTATGTACTCACAGACCCAAAGAATCTGCGTCGTTGGTGGGGGTTTTATCGCTATTTTCTCTTCTATGATCTGAGAATTCGGGTAGCCCAGTGTCTCGAAGCGATATTCCTTCGTAATCGAACCCGAGGAGCCTCCTAATGGCAACCCAGCCGACCGTCTGTGGCCTCTACACTCGCGTCTCGACCAGGAACCAGGCGGACACAGAATACAGTTCTCTGGAAACGCAGCGGGAAAAACTGGAAGCCTACTGTAAGAGCCAAGAGCAATACATCATTTACCGGGTCTATGAGGACGCGGGATTTTCCGCCGATACCTTAAATCGACCGGCATTGAAGGCGCTTCTTGAGGATATTCGTGCTGGGAAACTTACCTGTGTACTCGCCTACAAGATTGATCGCCTCACCCGGTCAGTGAAAGATTTTCATGTCTTGATGGACCTCTTAGATCGATACGGGGTGAAGTTTGTCTCTATCACGCAGAGCTTAGACACCCACCACCCCATGGGCAGGCTTCTTCGGAATATCCTTCTCGACTTTGCCCAATTTGAACGCGAAATGACTGCGGATCGAACACGCGACAAGATGCACCAACGGGCAACCAAAGGGCTGTGGAATGGCGGAAACGTCCCCTATGGGTATCGTAACGAAAACAAGAAGCTTGTGAAGCATCCTGATGAAGCCGCCTGCGTACAGTATATGTTTCAACGGTTTGCCCAAGACCCCTCGATCTGTCGGCTCCGTGCAGAGCTGCACCAACGCGGTTGGTACACTCGCACCAGTAAGCCTTGGGGGAAAATGACGATCAGTTACATCCTGGGCAATCCTGTCTACCACGGGAAGATTCAGTTTAATGATCAGATGTTCCCCGGTGAACATGAGCCCTTAATCGAGGAAGGCCTCTTTTACAAGGTCCAGTCCTTAAACCGGGAACACACCCGGGTGACAACGAAGATTCAGCGTGCTTTTCTCCTTAAGGGCCTGTTGAAGTGCAGCGCATGCGGATCCTTCATGTCTCCGCACTACACCCAAAAGCGTCACAAGGACGGATCGATTTACCGCATTGCCTACTATCGCTGTACAAAGACCATGCATCTCACCAATGCGGTTTGTACGATCAAACATCTCAACGCTGACCATGTGGAACGGCTGGTGATTCAATACCTTGCGGACCTTAGCCAGAATGCCGACTGGGTCAAAGGGACCGTTGAAGACCTGAATCGTGATCAGAAGGAGAAAATCCGGCCCCTTGAACAAGAGGCTATTCGGTTGCGTGCGAAACTGGATCAGCTAG
>CAZJOQ010000254.1:0-4343 GCA_964547625.1 uncultured Nitrospira sp. | reverse complement strand
GGCATGGCGCAGGATACCATACTACGCACTATTTAGTGAACTAATCAGTAAGCCCCTTATCGGTCGTCATATTCTTAGCGAAGTCGCTGGTCTGTGAAGCGCACACGCGAATTTCTCGACTACCTCGATGATATTCAAGAGGCTACACAGCACATCTCCGAATTCATTGGAAGCATGACCTGGGTCTGATGTTCAGAATCCTGGCACCAGCTATCGTGCCGAGTCCGCGTGAAAAAGGCCGCCGCCTGACGCCGTTCAAACGCATTCTGCTCTTCAACGGAGCCTTGGAAAGCCGGTTCTATGAGTTCGTGATCGTGCAAGACGGAGCGAGACGATGCCTCATGCCTCCAACGCGAACCTAGCCTCTCATTGAGAACGTATAGCGCAGTCTCAATAAGCCTCACGACCCCTTTGTATCGACCCCCTTGTGTCTACTTATGAATGGCGGTGAAGCCGCAAAAGTACCTGACGGCAAAATTGCGCTTTTTACTTCGCATAAAATCCAGCCGCAGGAACAATGCCGCATGGTGGCCGCAGATTAGATTTCCTTATGAGGACACAAATCGCTGCAACCGAGACGATAGGATCTTTAAAGACAATGGTCTGCAGGTCCAAAAGGTCAATACACTCCATCCCATTTTTCTGAGTTTTCTTCGCTGACTTTCATCTCGCCTTTTATTCTTTTCTATCTTTTCCTTCCAGAATAGTCTGTTCGTCCCAGGGAGAGTGGCCCTCGAACAATTGCCATGACCGTGCCAGAAGCAACCGTTCACAAACAAGACTATTTTCTTTCGCGGCAGAACCGCGTCCGGCGACCCAGGCAAGTCCTTTCTGTGGCCATCGAACTTGAGTCCAAGCTCTTTGAGCAACTGAGCTAAGAGGATTTCAGGAGAAGTGTGTTTCCCCCTGATGGTTGCCATGATTTGCGAACGTTTGGCTTTACTGTAGACGTCAGCCACAGAAACGCCCCTGTGACATCATATGACCGAGAGGGTGAAAATGTCAGAGATGTTCGAGGAGAACTTCCGCGACCTTCTTGCCAAGTAATGGTGGAACGGCATTCCCAATCTGCTTGGCGATCTCAATCTTTGTTCCTGTGAACTTAAAACTATCAGGGAACGATTGCAACCGAGCAGCTTCACGATGGGTAATCGGTCTGTGTTGCTGAGGGTGAAGGTATCGCCCTTTTTCCGGCTTGAAAAATTCGGTCCGTATCGTGAAGGCAGGTCGGTCTCCCCACAAGCGACCGAACAGATCGGTTCCGCCAGTCTTCTTTCTAATCCAACACATTGGTGTGAGATCAGGTCGTTTTTTCTGTAGGTCAAATCTATTGCCTCCCTCAGGAACACACCTATAACGAGAGAGACTTTGCTTTGTCGGTGTCCTTCCGAAGTGCAAATCCAACGGAGGAGGAACCGCCCCTACCCTGAGCTCGATTCCCACCGGCTCAGGTAGATCAATGGTGGCTCGCGCTACAGTTTCCCATGGTAGCAAGCCAGCCTGAAATAGCGTTGGCGATTTTTGGGGGTTGCAATGCGTCGGAGTCGGCAGCGGAAGCAAACCATTTCGACTAGCTACAATAATAGCCCGCTTCCTCCGCTGCGGCACTCCGTAATCCGCTGCATTCAGAATGCCAGCATTCACAAAGTAGCCCATTGATTCAGCAAGTGCCTTAATATCTACAAACTCTGCTGACGACAGCAATTCAGGAACATTTTCCATGACGAACACGACCGGGCTTACACGACGAACTACTTCCATAAAGGCTCTCCAAAGCTGTTTCCTTGGATCACCTTCACGTTGCTTATTTAGAGGACTGAACCCTTGGCAGGGAGGGCCACCGATCACCACCTCCGCTACAGGAAACTTGAAGGAGTTGTTTGCCAGCAGGTCGTTAATATCTCCGTGTAAACAGTGGTCACCAAAATTCGCGTTATAAGTTTTAGCAGCATATGCATTAAAGTCATTTGCAAATACTGGCTCAAACCTTCCGGTCTTGCACAGCCCCAGGGTGAAGCCACCCGCACCCGCAAACAAATCAATCACCCTGAACTTTCTCTTCCCGTATACAGATAAACTCTCTGCTGAATGGAGGCCGCTATATGAGGATTTTGGAAAGGACTGCCTGAGTAAAGCGTAAGCCTGTTCCGGATATCGACCGATTATGCGATCAATGTCCGGAGGGATCGCGCTTCGTTTCCTAACGCCAAGATTCTTGGCCATTGGAGCTTCTTCTATGAAGTTCGAGATCTAGAATACTGACGAGAGGTACCCCAGAGTATGATGACAGTATATTGGGTTGATTTCTGAAGTCAACCACAATATATAGGTGCAGAGTTCAACTTGCAGATCCGTAAAATCTCACTCTACTGCACCGACATGCCAAGAAGATCCAAACAAGGGGAGATAGAAACCATTCGAGCAAATCTGCTCAAGCTTCTTATTAATTTTAAGAAGGAACTACAGTCTCCCAATCTTCGCGCAAAAGTCCAAGCTCTTGTTCCTGCCTATCATCTGCTGAGAGATCTGGGAAGCTCTCTCATACCAAGTGAAAGGACAGCATCGGCAAGGGACCGTATTCTCTTCTATTTGAGAAAGTACCCGCGCTGCATTATCGAAGGGGACGAGTTAATGGTTGTTTCCGGGATCGGGGAATGGGGACGGCGTGTCAGAGAGCTTCGCGTTCAGTTCGGTTGGTGGATTTATTCAGGTGTGATGTTCGGCGACATGGTCGAAGACGCCCGTGACACTGGGAATATGGCCGACATCGCCAGCTTAAAATCCGCCCTTGGCGTCGATCCATCTACAATCAAGCCAGACCAGTACGTTTTAATGCGGGCCGATCAAGATCGTCAAGCTGCCCACCGTTGGAATGTTCTAAATGTGATCAGAAAGAAAAAGGTTTCCGTAACTGAAAAAATTATCGAGTATTTCCGCAAGAATGTCGGCCAACAGATTACAGGCGAAGAGCTAAAATATTTGGCCAAGGATAAGAAAGAATGGGCTCGCCGCGTCCGCGAACTTCGGACGGAACAAGGCTGGCCAATTGCAACTAAGAATAGTGGACGTGATGATCTAGCCATAGGAGTCTATGTCCTGGAAGAAGACCGACAGGCTTACGAGCACGATCGCTCAATCCCCGATTCTACTCGCGTTGCAGTTTTACAGCGCGACAAATTTAGGTGCGTTGAACCGGGATGTGGCTGGCATCGGGGGATGCTTTCACCGGATGACCCCAGAAAAATGCTTGAGCTCCATCATAAGCAACATCACCGCGACAAAGGAGAAAACACGATCGATAATCTTATGACTCTTTGCAATGTTCATCACGACGGGCACCATCGCATCACCAAACACTCGAAGTGAAAAGGTGTCGTGAGAACCATTTCTCTCTGAACCGCCTCCCCCCTGCCCCGCCCATCACTCTAGCTCATATCCACCGACGCACCCGAGATGCGTACGCGACAAACGCCTGCCCAAACAGAGCGGTCAGTGCTCGTTCCTCCGGTTCGATTTGGAAGCGATTCATGTAGAGGATGAAAGCGGGAAGAAACAGAAAGGCCAGGGCGTTTCCCAAATACAGCGCCCCTCCGACCAAGACGAACAACAGGCCGAGATACATCGGGTTGCGCGTGAAACCATAGATGCCCGACGTCACCAAGAACGATGCGGAAGATGGCTTCATGGGGTTCGCGGTGGTGTGCGCGCTCCAGAACGACAGCATCGCCGATCCCGTGATCGCCACACCGGTGAGTCCCATTCCCACGGCCACGACTCACAGTGGCGCAAACGAGAATGTGGGCAGGGCACGGGAGACGAGCCACATACCCATCGCGGTCACCGCGCCGGTGACGGCTAGCGGAATTTTCAGTTCAAGCATGAGCATGGCTGCCGATTCATGACGGAAGAATATCTCGAAGCGGTCTGTCGGCAGTATCAGAGCGAGAAGGGGTTCTTTGGGGCCAGAACACCGTGCCATCTTCCGCCGCCCCCTCGCCCCCGGCAACCACGTGTTCGCGCTCTGCCTGTCGATCTTCTCAGTCTGCCTCGCTCGCCGCATTCGCGTTCCTTTCCGACCGTCACATCCCCGTGTCCATTCCCGTCTCCCGTCCCATGAATCTCACATTGACATCTGTGACTGACGCGGCGCAAGAATCACGCTCCGCTATATAGTGCCTCCATCAGTACGCAGCTAAAGGAGAGTCACGATGGCAACCCAGACCAAACCGATATTGGTAACCGGCGCAACGGGTCAACAAGGTGGGGCCGTCGCACGGGCGCTGCTTGCCAAGGGACAGCCGGTTCGCGTGATGACGAGGAATCCGGAGAAGGCTGCATCGCTG
>CAZJOQ010000253.1:0-4363 GCA_964547625.1 uncultured Nitrospira sp. | reverse complement strand
TCGATCTGTCACATTCCGAGAATCTCATGTACCACAATTCCAAGATACAAGGCGTACGCTTCGGTACGGAGCCTCTACGTGACGCGAGAACACCGCTGGAGGACTTTTTCAGCATTCTGCTAGTGGCAGAACTTATCGCGTGGATGGAGAGGCCTGCGAGTTGAGACCTGGATCCGGATCTTGATCTAACCAGATGTCGCCCTCGGATTGATCACCCCCGGCCGGCATAAGTGATGCGAAGTTGAAGAGTCGGGAGTCCATCAAGAGGGATGGGGCAACGTTGGCTAAAGCGGCCGCGATGCTGTCGGAACAGCCCGGCGAATCTCGCTCCCATGCCTGCAGCATGTCCTTCACCTTCTTTCGCTTCAAATCCTCTTGGGATCCACACAAATCACAGGGGATGATTGGAAAGGCCTGCAACTCCGCATACCGAGCCAGATCGGTCTCTTTGACAAACGCCAGCGGCCGGACGACGATGTGTCGTCCATCCTTTGAGCGCAGCTTCGGAGGAATGGCCTTCAGCTTACCTGTATAAAAAAGATTGAGGAATAACGTTTCGATGATGTCATCGCGGTGATGTCCTAACGCAATCTTCGTCGCGCCAAGCTCCGTGGCAATTCGATAAAGATGTCCTCGCCGTAACCGTGAGCACAAGGAGCACGTCGTCTGTCCCTCGGGGATTAATCGCTTCACGATAGAGTAAGTATCGCGTGCCTCGATATGGAAGGGGATACCGCGGCTTGCCAGGTACTCAGGCAGCACCTGTTCCGGAAAGCCCGGTTGCCGCTGGTCGAGATTGACGGCAACGAGGTCGAAATGAATCGGAGCCCGGCGTTGCAAAAGAAGTAGGATATCCAGTAACCCGTAACTGTCTTTACCGCCGGACAGACAGACCATCACCTTGTCCTGGTCTTCAATGAGGCGATAGGCGGCAACAGCCTGACCAACCTGCCGGCAAAGGCGTGTTTGCATCTTCTCTGTGTCTTCGTCTAACTTAACCGCAGATGCTGGTCTGCTAGGGACAATCATGCCAGGATTGTAGCTGCTCCATTGTAATTCTGTCGACAAGCCTGTTTGGGGATAAGGTGAACGCTCGACCCGTGGTGCAATCAATTCTCTTTGTGTGTACCGGCAATGTCTTCCGGAGCATGGCCGCCGAATATGCGCTACGAACTCATCTCGGGCAACAATCCCCCTACCGAGTCCAATCGGCGGGCATCGACGCCAAGTCGAAAACGATTCATCCGGTCATTTCTAACCGATTGATCCGAAAGGGAATCAACCCTTCCGCCCATATCCCACGCCTATTGACCAAGAAATTGGTCAAAAAGAATGACCTCATTATCGCGATGGGTTTGGGGCATCGCGAGTTCATCCAAGAACGCTTCGGTTTGAAGGTTCCGCTTTTCAATGAAGTATCGCTCGGCCAAGAAACCCCGATCCTGGACCTGCATGAAGCCATCCCTGACTGGGAGCGGGATATCGACGAGGCGCGGGCGTATGTGGAATCAGTCATCGACCACATTTGCGAGGCCATACCGGAGCTGGTGACGCGACTCCCTCACATTCCTGGAACCAAGGCGTCGTAGAAAACGTCCTATCAGCCCAAGCTGGGACGGTTCGTAACCGTTTCGCCCTATCCTTCTCTCTCGAGTTTCGTTAACCCCCAACCGCGAGAAGGTCCTTCCACCTGCTATAGTTTCCATAGACAGCTGATCTTGGCTGTTTGGAAAACGTGTCGATCATGGAACGCACGGTTGTTGACGCGCTCAAGCATCCGGTCATCGGCCAGGATGAGCCCGCATGGGCTACTTGGCCCGATGAAGCATTATTAGATCTCCCGATGTGCGACCTGCATCTAGGACTCACAGGAGGGTTTCTCGAACAACCGATCGCTGAACTAACCAGTGAACTGGAACAACGCGGACTAGTATTTCGCCCCCATTTTTGGCTCTCCAACGAGTGGTTCACGCCCGATGGAGTGCCCGGCATCGCCATCCCCTTCTATCTTGCCCACCCCAGACTTGCAAAACTCGAACTCAACCAAATGTTAGAAGTAGAAGGCGGGACAAGAGAGTGGTGTTTGCGGATCCTCCGTCACGAGGCCGGTCATGCCATCGAGAACGCGTATAAGCTCCGTCGCCGCAGGACACGCCAGGAGATTTTCGGCAAGTCATCTCAGCGATACCCGATGTATTACTCCCCACGACCCTATAGCCGCAGTTTCGTCCGCCACTTGGATTTATGGTACGCGCAGAGTCATCCGGACGAGGACTTTGCCGAAACCTTTGCTGTGTGGCTGACTCCAGATTCCTTATGGGAAGAACGATATCGAGGCTGGCCCGTCCTCAAGAAGCTCAAGTACGTCGATGGCTTGATGAAGGAACTTCAAGGAGTGTCGCCCTGTGTCACGGCATCAGAAAAAGTCGATTCGCTCTCGAGTTTGAAGAAGACCCTGCGCGAACATTATGAACGCAAGCGGAGACATTACGGCATCGACCGGCAGTTACAATATGACCCTGATTTAAAGCGACTCTTTTCCGCCCTGCCGAGCCACGCGACCAAGCCCAGCGCGGCTGGTTTTCTCAATCGCTTTCGCCGTGAAGTGCGTCGAAAGGTCGCGAGTTGGACCGGTGAGTATCAATACACCATCGACCAGGTGCTGGAGGACATGATCCGACGATGCCGGGAGCTGGATCTCAGGGTGCCCGTCGCGGAGGAACAGGCCAAGCTGGATTTCACCATTCTCCTGACCGTGCACACCATGAACTTCTTACGGAGCGGACGGCATCGGGTAGCCTTATGAAGCGACTGCGCGTGTTGGTTCTCATGCACGAAGATCTGGTGCCACCCGAGGACGTGACCGGGTATGACGTGAAAACCGTCGAATGGCGGACCGAATACGATGTTGTATCGACCCTCAGAAAGCTGGGCCACGAGGTGTCCCCGCTCGGGGTCAAAAGCGATCTTGGCGTGATCCATTCAGCAATTGAGCAGTGGAAACCTGATATCGCTTTCAACCTCTTGGAAGAATTCGATGGCGCGGCCGTCTATGATCAGCATGTTGTGTCGTACCTCGAACTCTTGCGCCTGCCCTACTCTGGGTCTAATCCGCGTGGACTCCTGCTGGCTCGCGACAAGGTCCTGACGAAGAAAGTGCTGGCTTTTCATAGGATTCCCTACCCGGAGTTCATGGAGGTCCCTCAAGGCCGGGCAGTGAAGCGGCCCAAATCGCTGACGTTCCCGTTGATCGTGAAATCAGTCAACGAAGAAGCCTCGCTCGGAATCTCGCAAGCCTCGATCGTCATGGACGACGAGAAGCTCGCCGAACGAGTCGCCTTCGTCCACAACAGCGTGGGGAGCGGGGCTCTGATCGAACAATACATCGAAGGGCGCGAGCTCTACGTGGGAATCATCGGGAACGGACAGTTGCAAGTGCTGCCTGTATGGGAACTCATCATGGACAAGCTGCCGGAAGACGCCAAACGCATCGCCACCGAGCGCGTAAAGTGGAGCCGGAAGTATCAGATGAAATATGGGATCATCTCAAAAGAAGCCGACAACTTGCTGGAAGCCAAGATTCAGGAAATCCGGGGTCTGGCGAAGCGGGTCTATCGTGCGCTCGGCTTGAGCGGCTATGCGCGGATCGACATGCGCATGGATGCCGACGGGCAGCTATATATCCTGGAGGCGAATCCCAACCCACAGATCGCGGAAGATGAAGATTTCGCCGATTCGGCAAAGAACGTCGGCTACCAGTACAAGGATCTGTTGCAAGAGCTTCTGAACGTCGGGCTCCGTTGGCGGCCAGCGAAAGCGGCTTAATACCGCATGAACGTGTGTACGAGCGCCGCCAGAATCAGCGCCGGGGCGAGCGCCCCAAAGAGGCGCAACACGAGTTTGCCCGGGACGTCCAGGACAGCCGCCTCGCTTCCCAGCCGCATCCCAACCAAGACGCCGAACACCCAGGCAATTACGATGCGCACATAGAGCGGGATGCTTTGTCACCTGGTGATCAAGCCCGTGTTTGGCTCAGAAATCCTCGTTTTTTTCCGAGGCATGCTCATCCACCGGCTGTTACCTCGTTCCTTCTGCGCCTCTGAAGAGCAAATGCAAGCCGACCGCAGCTGCTCGGATATTCGAGGGCAGGAGGTTGTGGATCGTATCAGCTCTGATTCGAGGCTAGCGAAAAATACGGTGTGGCTAGATAAGGTCCTCAACGAGGATGCACTCGATTTTCTTGACTCGCCGCAGGCCACGATCGTTCCCGTAGAATCGCGTGGCTTTGTGGCAGAGGTCGTATAGATAACGGGGCGGGAGTCTTTTTTAAGTCAATAGTCATGTCTGACCCCGGGCTTGCCCA
>CAZJOQ010000252.1:0-4372 GCA_964547625.1 uncultured Nitrospira sp. | reverse complement strand
TATGGCATATCATGAAGATCTATTCCGCCCATGGCATAAAGGAATTCATTGTCGCACTTGGCTACAAAGGGGAAATGATCAAGGAATATTTCATGAACTTTTACGCGTTTAATAAGGACATTTCGGTCGATCTGGAAAGCGGAAAAACAACCATTCACAATGGGAAGCAGCATGAAGATTGGAAGGTGCACCTCGTCGATACAGGCTTGCATACCCAAACAGGGGGTCGACTCAAACAGCTTAGAAAATGGCTTGAAGCAGATGACACGTTTCTTTTTACATACGGTGACGGTGTCTCAGACGTCGACATTCAAGCCACTATTAAGTTCCACAAGTCTCACGGAAAGTTGGCCACGGTGACGTCGGTTTTGCCTCCAGCAAGGTTCGGGCGGCTGGTATTTGAGGAGGACTACATAGTCGATTTTATGGAAAAGCCTCACGGTGATGAAGGTTGGATTAATGGAGGATTTTATGTTCTTGAGCGTAAGGTAATCGACTATATTAGGGACGATAATACGGCTTGGGAGCGAGGGCCTATCGAACAACTTACGAAAGATAATCAACTGATGGGATATAGGCACGATCGGTTCTGGTCCTGCATGGATACGTTGAAGGAGAAAGTATATTTAGAGGATCTCTGGCAGTCAGGCAAAGCACCGTGGAAGATGTGGTAGTGTTGATCAATGTGGGTTTCTACCAAGATTCATCCTCTTAAATATGAAAGAATAAGGGGTTTTGCATGAGTGATGTTTCGCCTCTATATGACGAAGCCAGAGATTGGCTGGACGAGGATTTGCGCAAAATAGAGAATGCGCTCGGAGATCGCGTCGAGGCATTTCCGGGGAAGCAGATTCTTATTACAGGCGCAGCGGGATTTCTAGGGTTTGGGTTTCTTCATTTTTTCTCGTGCCTCAATCGAAATCGTTTGAAACATGGCCAGTTATCCATTGTTGCAGTCGATAACTATATTCGAGGGTGTCCTCGATGGCTGAAGGAGTTAGCAGCCGAGAGTCCGTGGCTAAAGTTGGTACGTAAGGACATTACCCAACCTTGGCGGGATGGGTCAGGAGGCCGCTTCGATTTCATCATTCACGCCGCGTCGATTGCTAGCCCAAAGGTCTATCGGAAGTATCCTCTTGAAACACTCGATACGAACGTTTCGGGTTTGCGGCACATGCTCGAGTTGGCGAAATCGGACAAGTGTGAAAGCATTCTCTTTTTCAGCTCGAGCGAAATTTATGGGGATCCACCAGCCAGCGAGATTCCAACTAGTGAAACATATAGAGGAAATGTCGCCAGCATTGGTCCTCGGGCCTGCTACGATGAGTCTAAACGTGTAGGCGAAACACTGTGCTACTTATATGCACAGCAACATGGTGTGCCCGCCAAGATCGTTAGGCCGTTCAACAACTATGGCCCTGGACTGCGATTAGCGGATGGACGCGTGCTTCCAGACTTTTGCCGAGACGTGCTGGCTGATCGAGATATCATTCTCCGTTCGGATGGGAGCCCAACTCGTACGTTCTGCTATATGTCGGACGCCTTGACCGGGTATCTTCTCGTGTTGCTCTCTCCTCATCACGCCGAGCCGTTCAATATCGGATCGGAATCGCCCGAGATTTCAATGCGGGAACTTGCTTCCATGTTGTTAGAGGTGGCTGGCAGCCAGCGGCGGGTGGTCCATATTGCAAGTGAGGAAGTTGATTATTTAACGGATAATCCCAATCGGAGGTGCCCTAATATCCAGAAGGCTCGGACTCTGTTAGGTTACGGGCCGACCGTAGATATGAAGTCAGGCCTGCGAAGACTCTTCGAGTGGTATCGACGATTTGCTGAATTAGAGGAGTTGGTGAGCGAAACGAGTATCAAGCAGCCCTCATGAGGTAATTGTGAAGATTGCGGTAATCGGAACCGGGTATGTTGGACTGGTCTCAGGAGCCTGCCTTGCCGAACGGGGGCATCAGGTCATCTGTGCCGATATTAGATCGGAAGTCGTCACGGCAATCAACGCAGGTCGACCGCCGATTTACGAGACCGGCCTTGAAGAATTACTTCGAATGGTTCGTGCCAATGGGACTCTCTCTGCGGTCACGGACGCACGAAATGCCATCCGTGAGTCGGAGGTGACGCTGATCTGCGTTGGCACTCCAACGGTTCATGGACGTATGGATATTTCTCAAGTTGTCGCAGCGGCTGAAGTAGTCGGCGAGGCATTGGTCGACAAGAGCGAATTCCATGTGATTGCAGTAAAGAGTACCGTTCTTCCAGGAACTACGGACGGTCCGGTGATGGAGGCCATTGAACGCCGGTCAGGGAGGAAGGTTGGTGTTGGATGGGGGCTCTGCATGAATCCAGAATTTTTGAGGGAAGGTAGAGCCATAGAAGATTTCCGAGTTCCGGACCGCATTGTTGTTGGAGCGACGGACAAGAAAACTGCCGAGCAATTTCTGAAAGTATATGTGGATTTTGCCTGCCCCAAGTTGGTGACGACACCACGAACTGCCGAAATGATTAAGTATGTATCAAACTCGATGCTCGCGACGATGATTTCTTTCTCCAATGAAATCGGGAACTTATGTTCGGCCTTTCCGGGTGTGGATGCAAGCCAGGTCTGGAAAGGAGTCCATCTCGATAGGCGGTTGACGCCCATCAATGGTCAGGCAGGGGAGCCGGCAGGAGTGACGGAGTATCTCTGGCATGGGCTAGGATTCGGAGGCAGTTGTTTTCCAAAGGATGTGGCCGCGTTGCGGGGCTTTGGTCGTATAGTCGGAGAGCAAACTCGGATTCTGGACGCAGTGTTGCAAATCAACCAAGAGCAACCACTTCGGATGATCGCGCTCTTGAAGAAAGAAATGGACCTTTCCGGAAAACGTCTCGCGGTTCTTGGCCTGTCGTTTAAACCCGGGACGGACGATCTCCGTGAGTCACCGGCTCTTCCGCTTGTGAAGGAGTTGATGAAGGAGGGGGCGACGGTGGTTGCTCATGATCCCATCGCACTGCCTCAGGCAAGAAGGCATCCTGATTTTGCAGGAGTAGATTTTGTCGATAGCTGGGTGGCCGCGATCCAGGGTAGCGATGCCTGTTGTGTGGTGACAGCATGGCCTGAGTATCGCCTTATTCCACCGGCAGAATTCGCCAAGCGAATGCATAATCCTCTCCTTGTCGATGGTCGAGGGATTTTCGATCCAGCTGTATTCGCCGCTGCCGGTGTGATTTGGCGAGGAGTGGGCTATACGCCGGAATTGGCCTAGCCGAAACCTCATGATGAGTTAAGGGAGAGAGTTTCAATGGATCATGGGAACTGCCGCTTTTGCGCTCGGCCATTACAGCACACATTCGCTGATCTGGGCATGTCTCCACTCGCGAACAGCTATATCAAGCCGACACAGCTGAACCAGGTCGAACGGTTCTATCCTCTTCATGCGCTCGTCTGCGACGGGTGCTTTCTGGTGCAACTTCAAGAATTCGAAAGCCCGGAAGCCATATTCGGTGACTATGCTTACTTCTCTTCTTTTTCCGACAGCTTTCTCCAGCATGCCAAGACCTACGTAGAAATGGCGGTCGACCGATTCCAGTTGAATAGTAAGAGTCAGGTAGTGGAGATAGCGAGTAATGACGGCTATCTCCTGCAGTATTTTGTCGAGAAAGGCGTTCCCGTGCTCGGTATTGAGCCTGCCTTAAATGTTGCTGAAGTTGCGATGAAACGCGGCATTCCGAGTCTCGTTAAATTTTTCGGGACACAAACGGCGATGGCAATGAAGGAGGGAGGCCGGCAAGCCGACCTGCTCATCGGCAACAACGTGTTGGCGCATGTCCCAAATTTGAATGACTTTGTGGCGGGCATCAAGATGGCGCTGAAGCCGGAAGGGGTCGTGACGATGGAATTCCCCCATCTTGTGCGCTTGATGGAGGATGGACTATTCGATACGATCTACCATGAGCATTTCTCGTACTTCTCTTTCTCCACGGTCGAGCAAGTATTTGCCAAGCACGGGTTGGTGTTGTTCGATGTGGAGGAAGTACCGACGCATGGAGGCTCTCTTCGGATTTTCGGACGGCATGCCGCACACGAGGCACTGCCTATCGGTCCGCGCGTGACAGAGCTCAGACAGAGAGAAAAAGATCTCCACCTCGATCGGCTGGAGACCTATCTCTCTTTCTCGGGCAGGGTCACACAGGTAAAACGGAATTTACTCAGATTTTTGATCGATGCAAAGGACGCGGGCAAGACCATTGTGGCCTATGGAGCTCCTGCCAAAGGGAACACGTTGTTGAACTACTGCGGCATTCGAACGGACTTCATCGATTACACGATGGATCGAAGTCCGCATAAGCAAGGACAGTGTTTGCCGGGCAGCCACATCCCGATCCT
>CAZJOQ010000251.1:0-4376 GCA_964547625.1 uncultured Nitrospira sp. | reverse complement strand
GTCTTGCCCGGATCTATGTGAAATCCTTCGATGCCTGTTCCGAACGCCTCGATACCCTCCCCTCCGCCCTGCAGAGCACGGCCCAGGAAGAGCGGAGAGATGAATCCATGCGTGACGGAATCCTCGTTGTGGACGAGCAGCACCATCGGCACACCCGCGCGAATCGGCTGCGTCTTGGTGCGCACGTACGTGAAGTCGCGGATGGCGATCTCAATGCGCGGTTCCTGCGCAGGTGCGACGTCCAGCGCCACGCTCGGCGTCGCACCGATCATCGACCACCCCATCAGCCCCAAGACAGCGAGGGCACCCCAGCGTTCCCCTCGCGAGCTCAACGTTCTGCGTTCTTCCATATCGAACCTCCTATGTCTGAATACGACAGAGCCGCCTATCTGGATGAGATTGGCCGGCAGCCGGGCGCTGCGATAGGCGTCGAGTACCCCAACGACACCATCGCCCCGGGGCCGGCACTCCTAACTCGGCCGCCTGGCACACCACCTGACGCAAATCCTCCTGATACTCCATGACCTTGCGCGACACGTTTGGAGCGAGCACCACATTCGGCCGATCGTGCTTCGCACGAAATGCCGCACGGATGTCTTCCAGCAATGCAGCGCGAATGATGCAGCCGCCCCGCCAAATCCGCGCCACGGTTTCAAGATCGAGGTGATACTTGTAGGTGTCCGAAGCGGCCACCAAAAGCGCCATGCCTTGCGCGTAGGTGCTCATCATGCCGGCAAACAGCGCACGGCCCAGGTGTGTGAGGGAGGCATCCCGGTCGCCGGTGTAGCGCCGCTGGGATCGCGGATAGATCGCGCTGGCCTGCTCGCGTTCCTTCGCGAACACGGACAAGTTCCGCATCGCCACCGCCACATCGATGGTCGGGATCGGCGCCTGCAGTTCCATGGCGCTCTGCGACGTCCACATGCGGGTGCCGCTCTGTTTGGCTACGTCGAGAGTTTTGCCGATCAGCGGCTGACCAGTCTTCTCGTCCTGCTTGGAGAAAATCTGGCTAGTGATCTCCATCAAGTAGCCGTTCAGCTCCCCCTGATCCCATGCGTTGAACCCGTCACGCACTTCATCGTTATGCAAGCCCAGTCCTCGTTTCATCAGGTCGTAGGTCTCGGCGATCAATTGCATGACACCATATTCGATGCCGTTGTGGACCATCTTCGCGAAGTGCCCGGCTGATCCAGGGCCCAGCCAGGTCACGCACGGATCTCCGTCGACCTTCGCGGCGACAGCATCAAAGATGGGACGGACGCGCTCGTAGGCCTCTTTCGGGCCGCCGGGCATGATACTCGGGCCGTGACGCGCGCCTGCTTCGCCACCCGACCCGCCCACGCCGAGGAATTGGACGCCGTTTCTCATCAAGCTGCGGGCGCGCTCATCGGTATCTTTGAAGTAGGAGTTGCCGACATCGATGATAAGAGCGCCCTTGTTCAAGCGCGGCAACACATCCTTGATGACCGAATCGACGGGCGCACCCGCAGGCACGAGCATCATGACCACACAGGGTGGGCGAAGCAGAGCTATGAAGTCATTAATATTCTCCGCCCCGCAGATGTTCCGCCCGGCCGATTCCTTCCTCAGGGCTTCGACTTGGTGTGGATCCTTGTCATAGCCCGCCACCGAAAAGCCGTGGTCGGCCATGTTGAGCACGAGACTGCGCCCCATGACGCCGAGGCCGACCATGCCGATGGCAGGCTGATGTTGTGGTTGCGTAGTGGTCATGGTTCTTCCGTGAGCTGTTTGCGGATCGATTTCAATTCCCGCCGGCGTTTCGGCGTGGTCTTGGGATAGTCCATCCTCAGGGCCGTGAGCGTATCAAGAATAATTTTGGAGACAATTAACCGGGCATTCTTCTTATCATCGGCGGGGACGACATACCAGGGTGCGGTTGCGGTGCTCGTGGCACTCAAACACGCCTCATAGGCCTTCATATACTGTGTCCAGTATTTCCGCTCGTGAATGTCTGCAAGACTGAATTTCCAGTTCTTCTCCGGTTCATCGATACGCGCCAGAAAACGCTTTCGCTGTTCGTCCTTCGACAGGTGCAGAAAAAACTTGATGACTCGTGTTCCGTTACGATGGAGATGTCCCTCCAAGTCCACGATGGAACGATACCGCTCCTCCCAGACGGTGTTCTCGTCGAGCACCGAGTCTGGCAGACCCTGGGCGCGCAGGATCTCCGGGTGCACCCGAACGATCAGTACTTCCTCGTAATAGGAACGGTTGAAGATGCCGATGCGGCCGCGTTCCGGCAGCGATCGGGTCGTGCGCCACAGAAAGTCGTGATTCAGTTCCGTCGCACTCGGGTGTGTAAAACTGAACACCTGGCAGCCTTGTGGATTCACCCCGGACATCACGTGCCGGATGGTGCCATCCTTCCCTGCTGCGTCCATGGCCTGAAAAATCAGCAGTACCGCATAGCGGTTGGAAGCGTAGAGAAGGCGTTGCAACTCGCTCAACTCCTCAACGTGTTCGTCTAGGAGCGTGTGGTATCTCTTCCTCGACTGATACGCCGCCTTCACGTGTGTCGGCCACTTTGTGAGGTTGACCTTTTCTCTTGGCCGCACACGGAAATCCTGTGAGTTGATGTTCCGCTTCATGATTTGATCCTGCTCAGTCACTCCATCCTCCGCTGCACCTTTTCTTTTGAAAGCGCCTCGAAGCCGGAGATGACGTCGAACAATTCCTCGTCGATGCCACCCTGGCGCAACCGATGAAATGTCCTGTTGAGGTCCTCCGGCAGTTCGACGACCTCGCCGTAGTAACGCTCATGACGGCTCAGCAAGTTCCGGCCCCGGCGGAGGCGGGTCAGTCCTGCGTATCGCTTGATCGCGCAGCCGCCCCACCGTGCTCTCGATTAATCTGGTCAACTTATCTGCCGCGCCGTCGACGGCTTGTTCCACAGTTGCGGCCTGGTGCGTGCTTGCGGCGGGCTGGCGGCCCCCAAGGCGGGCTTCCATCATGCAACGGATGTCGTCATTACCACCCTTCTTGTTGCTGTTCTCATCGCTCAGGTGGACCTCCACTCGCGTGATGAAATCTTCATGCCGGCTCAGGGCGCTCTCCACGACGCCGCGGATGTGAGCGGCCAGCGCCTCGTGCCCGTCGATGTTACGGTCGGTATTCACTTGGATCTGCATGCGATTCTCCTTCGTGAGTGTGGGTTCTTCAATGCCGGTATGTGGCTGCCAGTCCCGTCTGCCCAGGCATCCGCTCGATCGGAACGACCAGGACCCGGCCGCCCTTCTTTTCGACCAGCTCGCCCAGATCGTCGAGCAGGTCATCGACCTGCGGGTGACTCAGGTCAGCGCACTCGACCTGACCGGTCGCACTGTCCAGCCGTCCCGGAATCTGGCGGTCAGCCTCGATCAGAAGCGCCGCGACCCGTCCGGCCGCGGCGGCCTGGGCTACCTGCACCAAGTCATCACTGCCAAGCCCTTTCGACCGGGCCTGGTCGAATTCCTCGCTCAGCTTGGTCAGCCGCGCGTGGTACTGCGGTTCGACGACCTGCCACGCGAGGGCGCGGAGGTCTGCTTCCGGCACGGAATCGGGGTTGACCAGGATTCCCTCGGGCTCCAGAAATGGGTTGTGGCTAATCTGGTGGAAACGAGGATGATGCTCCGGCAGCGCAGCCAGGATCAACGGCAGGCTTGACGGCTTGGAATGGTGCTCCAGCACCGCGCGGTCGATCGCACGAAAGAACCGTTCCGCATCGATGTCGACCTCGTCTTTTTTCGAGCCGTGGCCGTGATGCATGGGCGTGCTCCCCTGACCGACACCGCCATAGGACGCCACGGTTGAATGGGGTTCGGTCAGCTCATCGCCCAACGCCTCGGTGATCGTCCGCGGGACGCCTGGCGCCGGATCGATCTCATCGAGGGCGTCACGGGTCCCCTCGAAGAGTTGAATCTTGCGCAGGCTCAGCCCGAGCACCTGGTAGCGATCAACCGATTGAAGGAAGCGTCTCAATGGTTTGGTGTGAAAGCTGTCGGCGACAACAGCCAACTCGGCGACCGGACGCTGGAGTGGGACCAGATGAAACAAGCCCGGCCCGCCTAACACGGCCAACCCATCCAGCGTATGATTCCAGAAGGCATGATCGTGAGCGAGGGCTTCAAACGGTTCCATAATGAGCCGGATTTCGACGGCTGGATATTTCTGCCGCAACGATGTCTCCAGCTCCTTGACGAGATTGCGAAACCGGATCGGGTCCTGCTGATTCTCGGGATGCCCCCGATGGGTGGGCTGGTACAACGAGAGACAAGGCGGCTGATGAACCGATGTCAATTCGGCCAATAATTCGAAGGTCAGCAACGTTTTCTTCTGTGTCATTTTCTACTCCCTGTTGCGTCAGCTTGCCTGCATGA
>CAZJOQ010000250.1:0-4382 GCA_964547625.1 uncultured Nitrospira sp. | reverse complement strand
TGTGGCCGATTGCAAATGTCCGACCTAAGAAACCCGGGGGCGTGAGCCGTCGAAGCGATAGAGTTTGGCCTGCGTCTGTAGATGCGATCATTGCCGGTGATTGGTTCCGTCTGATGCTCCGCGCCATGAGCACTGATACATGCTCCTCAATGTTCTCCCCCGTCCAATGTTCCATCGCAACAGGGCTACTGAGCCATCCGCCTGGTTCGGCAGGGAGTGCGTCCCGTCCGGCGACGATAAAGGTGCTCTGTTCACCTGATGCGATGCAACGGTTTTGCAAGAGCACTTGGGGTGGGGTCGTTTTCGATGCAAGCTGCCCGACTGTTCCACTCAAGTTCGACGTGGGCGATTGAATCGTCACCGTGCCATTCAATCCAACCTGCGATGACGCATCGACGATGCTGAGTGAATCTTTTAAAAACAGCGGCGTCGTGATCGTGATATTCCCGCCGTTCCCTTGGGCTGCGCTTGCGAGAATCTGGGCGTCCTGCAGAACGACCGTCTTCGGGTCGATCGTGATATTACCGCCCGATGTAGAGGGGCCGCCCTGGACCGACGAGCTGATTGAGCCGTTGGCCACGCGTATGAGGTCGATCGCTTTGATCTCGATGTTCCCGCCGCTGGCCTTTGTAGCCTCGGCTGTAATAAAGCTGTCACGAATTTCAAGTCGCTGACCGGCATTGACCGAAATGTTTCCGGCATCCGCTTTCCCGCCCGCACTTGGGTTGTTGGGGTCTCCACTGCTGACAGTGATCGATGCCTGGTTGTTCAGAGTAACCTGATCAGTCGCGTTTATGATGATCGAGCCACCAGTGGCACTTGGGGCAAGCCCTTTCGTTGAAGCTGAAATGGTTCCGCCGTTCTGGAGGGTGACTGTGCTGCCGTTCAGGACAATGTTCCCAGCCTGGCCTGTGCCTTCAGTATTAGTAAAGATGCCGCTTCCTTGTCCATCGATGTGCACGGAGTTCGCCGGACCTGTTTGACCTTGGACGCTGATTGCTCCGCCGTGACCGACTGGGATTTCTCCTGAAATAGGATCAACCAGGCTTCCGCTTAAAAGGGTTGCGCCACCTGTCAGTTGCAGAGTATCTGTGAAGACGCTGAGTCGGCCTGCATCGCCGGAGCTGGTTGTGCCCGTGATGAGCATGCTGGACTCACTGAGTACCACATCGCGACTCCTGATAATCAAGTCTGCCGCTTAGGTAGGCCCACCCGTGCCGGTACCAATAATTGCACCCCCCGTAAGGTTTAGGCGACCGGTAGTTGTGATGGTGATGGGCTCAGCAACCTGCGGTGTGGTGAAATTATTGCCCAGAATCGACGCACTATTTTCCAGGAGCAGATTGTTGGCGGTGGCACTCGTATGTGGATTGATATACGTGAAGCCGTGGTTGCCACCAAGGAGGGAAATAGACTCACCGGGTTGAGCGGTTAATGTACTCCCTTGAACAGCGATGGCTGCCGGATTGGAATTCAAAAATCCAAAGGCTGTGACAGGAGCACTGGTCAAGAGGCCTGTCTCCGTGGAGGCTGCGTGGAAGATTCCTGAATTTGAGCCATTACCCTCTGCGAGTCGTAGATAGTCTGCGGTGGTAAACGCGACCGAGCCGCCCACGTGTAACGTCGCGGTGGGCCCGAAGACGATACCGGCTGGATTGACAAGGAACAAGTTTGCACCGGGGTAGCTCATGGTGTCGATGGTGCCGGAGATACTCGACGGATTGCCTCCGGTGACTCGACTCAGAATGTTGATGGTCGCGATCGTCGGAGTCGTATTCAGGAACTGCGCTGTATCGCCAGGTCCAACGTTGAATTGGTTGAAACTGTGAAAGAGGTTTGTCCCATTACCAGGGCGGATTCCTCCAGTAATGTGGGTTGTGTGGCCATGCGATGTGACCGTGGTTCCAAGATCGCCGGGCCCTGTTGTAGAGGTGATGGTTGTAGTTTCCTGAGAGAGCGCAAGTGAGGTCACGAAACCTACACACACCAGCGGAGCGACAAACAATCCTACACGCCTTCTTTTATTTCCGGCCATTGGCTTGAGTAACCACAACATAGGGGCACTATAAAATCTTCTGCGAGTGACCTGCAATCGTCGGTTTGGTGCCTTCCGGAAAAGCTGGACTGGCATATGTTAGAGGCTTGTGCACGTGATATTGACCTCGAAAACGACGGCTACTCAACATACAGGGACGATGGTGCTTCGATCGGCAACTTGGCATCGCCGAGGAGACATCCGGGGCGTGAATGTTGGAGGCTCTACTGAGGGGAAAGGAACGATGTTGGGTGCGGCGGTAGCCCGTTAGAACCTATCCCAAAATGGGAAGCCTATCGAGAGTGTATTTTGAGAGAGGTTCTCGCTCGATGGCTCATTAAGAGTGTATATGCACCGTGTACCCCGATGGGCACGTGCAGTTACTGTACTTATGGCACTGCTTTGTTGCATTGATACATGGACATGTCAGAGCGGCCTCAAGCTTCTCAGATCCCGTCATGACGGTAAGCGCCATAAAAAGCACAAGCCCGGAACCGATTTGAAACCATCTGTATGTCTTCTTCATCTCTCGCCTCCTTTTGGTTAATGGACTATCGGCCGGTTCAGCCGTTTGTCTTTACCGAGTTGCTCAGCACGAGTTCCTCTCTGCGCTGATTACCGCTCTGTTCTAGAGGCGTGAGCAAAGCGTGGGCCAGAGATATAACGCGGAGCTGATGGCAGTACACTCTGCAGGAAATACTTATATTGCATGCGACTTTGCCTGGTTTGCGATCCTGGGAGATTTCTGGTTTGAGAGCGAAGGAACGGAGAGATGTGAATCAAAACCGATTCGCAGCGGTATCAAACCGATTCAGTGCGAAGGGGAATCTGAGTGATTGATAATACGAGAGCAGACCTAGGGGGCTGCATCACTCGGATCAGTGGTACCTGAGCTGATTCCGGCAAATTTACCAGCGCTTCAGCCTTCCCCACCGCATACCGTTCTTTGTATACCTTTGTTTCATAGGGCGGAGTGAGGTATTCCCCTGAGAAGGGAGCACATCTGCTGCATGATCTATCCGGGCTCCCTCTAAGCTCGGTCTCTAAGCTAGGGCATTGCCTAGTCCATGCCACCTCAGCACTCATGCTAGAGTTATGGACATGGCTTTATTTCTTGCAACGGAGTCCATCATCCCCGGAGGACAGTATGAAAACCAGCGCGGCCCTCTTCATTCCGATGCTTGTACTGGGCGGAGTTTCTTGCGGACCGACCACCGATACGCTTCAAGCCCCATTTGACATTACATCCAGCACCTCACCCGGCAACAGTGCGCCCACCGGTCCTGCCAGGGCTCGTCAGCAATTGGAACGGTTCGTGGCATTTGCCTATGAGAGTGTGAGCGGCGATATTGCGCAGGGCCATGGCGAATATCTGACCTCGCTGGCTGTGTTGGCCGGCATTCCGACCGACTCGCAGGCCGCCTTTCGAGCGGAGATGCAGAGCCGCTATGCCTTGCTGTCCGATCCTCACTTGTCCCGCAAAGAGGCGCGGACGCTGGTGGTGAACCATGCCTGGTCGGCCGGCTACGGAAGGACCGAGCACGGGCACAACCTTTCCGCGGCGAGAGGCTCATGAGCAAGCTATAAGGGCGTCGTGCGGATCAGTTGCCTACCACTGCCCAAGACCGCGTAGGCATAAACTGCAAGACTTCACGTATGAACACAGATGCCTGGAGACGACCCGAGACCGTATCAACACTGCCCGCCTAGTCTTGCAAGACGACGGCTTCGTCAGAATTGACGGAAAAGCCATGAACTAATTCACGGCTGGTTCCGTTGATTGCTGGGACGCTTGTGATTCTTTAACAGCCATTTCGGCGTTCCGAACCTCGCCTCTGGTTGGGAGCGGCGGCGGCGTTTGCATAAAGATGTCGCAGGTTGTCTTGTCGGATTTTTTAACCCCTCCACAGACGATGCCACTACCATCGGCATTCATGCAGCCGAAGGTAGAATGGGGTCCCGTTTTGGGAAATGTGACGCCGCCAGTCCCCTTGCACGACGACATCGTATTTTTAGCGTCCGTGCTACCGAGTTTGACTCTCTCGGCCATGACCGAATTCGAGGCAGACCCTAGACCAACTAGAGCAACGATGACGTAACGATGGCTTTAACCCCCAAGGACCATCTCCCGTTTCTAACACTGCTGTGGTCGGTGATCGGCATAATCTTCTCACCTTTCGATTCGGATAGGAAAAGAGGATGAGTTATTTCACCTGCGGCATTAGCGTGGGGTGTTAGTCCGGTGAGAAAGAATACCAATCCGGACACAAAGCTTATCCCATAGGCTACGGGGAGATCATGCTTGTATCTTCGCCAGGGCGTCTTCGAGAGCAGGGGTATGGAGGCT
>CAZJOQ010000249.1:0-4388 GCA_964547625.1 uncultured Nitrospira sp. | reverse complement strand
TGCAAGCGAAATTACTACGTGTGCTCCAGGAAGGAGAGTTCGAGCGAGTGGGTGATACCCGCACTCGTCAAGTGGACGTTCGGATCCTCGCCGCCACCAATCGAGATCTAAAACAGGAAGTCGACGCCAGTCGCTTTCGCCAAGATCTCTACTATCGACTCAGCGTGTTCCCGCTTCACATTCCCCCGTTGCGTGAACGTCGTGAAGACATTCCGAAGCTAGCTGTCCATTTCATCGCACAGAGCGCCAAGCGAATGAACCGCCGATCCCCGCGCTTGACCCAGGCAGCCTTGAGCCAACTGGCGACCCACACCTGGCCAGGGAACGTGCGCGAGCTCCAAAACGTGGTTGAGCGCGCCGTCATTCTTTCCCAAGGCCGCACCCTGGATATTCATCTTCAACCCGTTCCCTCTCGTGCCTCCGAGGCGCCATCGGCACCAGCTCCCTCAGCATCACAGGTGGCGACTCGACAAGAGTGGAGACGGCAGGAGCAGGAGAACATCTCGCAAGCCTTACGGCTCACGAAGGGAAAGATTTTTGGACCGGACGGTGCCGCCGCCTTGTTGGGCATGAAGCCGACGACGCTGGCTTCGCGCATCAAAGCGCTCGAGATCAAGAAAACAAAACTGGATCTCTGATCTTCCTATCTCGACACCGGCACGGCAGCAATCGACATGGGCTGATCCATTTTTTGCTTCCGGATGCTACGGATAGGTTCACGCGAATCATCTGCCAGTCTTGGCCTGTGCCTTCCACGCTTGCGCTGTAAATGGCGGATCAAGCGACGTGTGCGCGATGTGGTTCGTGTCATTGCTCAAGGTCTTGAGCGCCACGATCGTCAACACATCCAAGACTATCCGCTGAGCATTGCGAAACTGTTGCCGTACGTGATCGTCAAATGCTTGAACACGCCCTATTTCCCTGACGGACTACGATTCAATCCCCTGATCATTGGATCGCCCTCCGTCCGTCGTCCCCACCATGGGTCGGGGCGATGAGAGGGGCTATGCACACTGTTGGATGAATGATCGCGAACGTCGCTGAATGACTAAGAGGTGTTACCAGAACGCGTTGGCTCGTGGGACCTATTATGATCGGTTTCGGCTGTCCCCCCTGCTCTCCTTGGTTTCTCTTGAGCTTCGAACACGTTCATCCATACCAAATCGGTCATGGCGATCCATCCGAGGATCAGCCGCGGTCCGGATCCAAAAGTCCTCCTTGAGCCAGCCTTGGGTACCGGTGTCCCGATCAATCTCCCTCACTCCGAACCCAGGCCACGTATTGGCTGTGGCCAGCGCAGGGACAATGCACCAAACAACCGACAGGAGATACACATAGATGTTCGCATCACACACCTCCTGTCTCACGACGGAAGAAGTTTAAGGGGCAGAGGGCGACTTCAGAAAGCCGTAACTTTCCACATCGGGGTCCGTCCACTGGTGCCCAACGTCCCGGTTCAGCAGCGACGCGCCGCAGATAGTGGTCACATCTTGCTCTGTGCATCCTCGCCTGCCGGCAGATTCACTCCGCGACTGATCTCTGCGCGCCCATGTACGCGCATCAGGCGACGGTCTTGGCCTGCGCCTTCCATGCTTGCGCTGAAAATTGCGAATCAAGCGGCGTGTGGGCGATATGGTTCGTGTAATTGCTCAAGGTCTTAAGCGCCACGATCGTCAACACGTCCAACAGATGACGCTGTCCATATCCCGCCGCCACGAAGAACTCCACGTCCTCTTCCGGAACCCAGCCGCGATGATGCAAAATGGACAGCACCACGGTACGAAGCGCGTTCAGTTTCCGGTCGGAAAGTGGGCGCTGCGCGCGCAGCGCGTCAAGCACGTCCTCAGGCATGCGGACCATCTGGGCCACCGTGGAATGGGCTCCCACACAGTATGTACAGTCATTCGTGGCGCTGACCACGAGTGTCACCACCTGCTGCTCGACCGGTGAGAGGGCGCTCTGCTCAAGAGCCTTGTTGATCCCCGCATAAGCTTGCACCGCGGTCGGAGACTCCGCGAGCACGCCGTATAAATTGGGAAGAAACCCGTACTTCTTTTCCGTGGTTTCGAGCGTGGCGCGAGATGCTTCGGGAGCCGTCTCCTTCGTATGAATGGGAAACTGCATGTTTATCCTCCTTCTTGTGATGTGCCGTCACGATGCATTCCTTTTCCTGCGCAGTCCTGCTATGCACCTTCTTTCTGCTGTGCGCGCGTATGCTGTATCGATGGGGTCACCTGATGCCTATCCTCATCTAGACTGGCACCATCCGACGATCAAAATGGTATTGAGCGCGACAACTCCTTCCTCGACCCTCCTTCACTCATCGTTGAGGAGGGCGTGATGGCATCAATTCCGCTTCTTGCCCTATGCCGCCACAAGCCTGCACAAGCCTGGATGTTGAAGGAGCGATGCTTCGAAGCGGTTTGATCGCCCCTTTGGACCGTCTCCTTGTGCTCAATGATCGTCGCATAGACGACATCGCCACACAGGAGGCAGCGATACCCGTCTACGCACAGATCACTACTCAGTCCCTGAAGATCGCAAATCTGCTCGCTGACCATCAGCCCATCGCATCGCTCGCAGGTCATGGCCCACCTCCTTTGTCCGTGACAGACCCGTGTGTTTCTTGACGCGATTCTACCTGCTTACATGCCCCCCATCTGTAAGGCAGCTCACCAGTCGGCAAAGAAAAATAGTTGGGCGGGTTTGTAAGCCAGATCACGGATGGGTTCAGCCGAAGTTCGCTAGCATGCCGATTCATCCGCCCGCTCACAAGAGGCGGAAGCGGTTTTTTCATTCACATACTGTCATTTAAAAGGAGTGGATTATGTCAAAAATCGCAGTCATCGTGCAGAAAGGCTCCTCGCACCCCACTTCAAAAAGGATGAGAGCTTCTCTTTCAACCGTCTTGTTGTAATAATCCCGCTGTTCAAACGACTCATCATTATGCCTTTCGGCGACGCTAAATGGGCATCTCGTCACTGTAAGCTACCTTACAGCAACACGTTGTTCCCTTTCTGTAATATTGAAGATTGTTTGTCCACCACTCTAATAAGAACGGGATTGACGCCGATCGGGGGGATTGATACATAGACGTATCTCGATAGATCACTTTAACGAGAAGGCCGGTCATGCCCATTGATGAAATCACCCAAAAAGTCAGCGAGCGCTATGCGAAAGCCGCCAGTGCCGGCGAACAGATGTGTTGCCCTACAAGCTATGACATGAAACATCTCAAAACCTTCATTCCTGAAGAGGTGCTGAAGATTTCCTATGGTTGCGGGACCCCGGCCGGGCTCCAGACGGTGCAGACCGGCGAAACAGTGTTGGATATTGGATCGGGCGGCGGCATCGATTGTTTTGAAGCTTCTCGGCTGGTGGGTCCTACGGGCCGTGTGATCGGTATCGACATGACCGACACGATACTGGAGATCGCCCGAGAGAACGCGTCGGTTGTCGCGACAAATCTTGGTTATCTCGCGTCAAATGTCGAGTTTCGCAAAGGCTTGGCTGACGCCATGCCGGTCCAGGACCACACGATCGATCTGATTATCTCAAACTGTGTCATCAACCTCGCACCGGATAAGTCGAGGGTATTTCATGAAATGTATCGAGTGGCCAAGTTCGGTGGGCGATTCACGATCTCCGACATCGTGTCGGACCAAACCGTACCGCAATACCTCGTTCATGACACCGAGAAATGGGGAGATTGTTTATCCGGCGCCTTGACGCTCACCGACTACATGAACGGCATGACACTGGCCGGCTTTTTGGGCGCTCATCTGGTGAAATTTTCGCCTTGGCGCGTCATCGACGGCATCCATTTCTTTTCCGTGACCTTGACCGGCTACAAACTGCCTCAAGACGCGAGCACCTCATCGATCCGTTATGCAACTTTGCGAGGCCCCTTCAGTCGGCTCGTGGATGAACGAGGCACAACCTATCAGCGCGGCATCCCGCAGCCGATCACGCCGAAAGATGCCTTGTTGCTGGGTGCGCCTCCCCTTGCTGAGCACTTTCTTCTGACCACTGAGCCTGTACCGCTCGACCACCATGATCCACGCTGGACCGCCGTCTTCCCCGCTGATACTCCCTGTACCTGGCAAGGCCACTATGCATTGCCGGCCGGACCGTTTGTCGAAGCAGCGGATGACGACCACCATATCTATCGCCGAGGCGAGCCGCTGGAAATCTGCTCCAAAACGGTAGCAGTTCTGGAAACAGGGAGGTATCGCTCCCACTTTGTCATCTTGAATCGAGCCGGTGACCGTGTCAGCGGCGAAGCCGTGACCTGTTCACCTGACGGAGGCTGCTGTTGAAGAAGCTCGCGCCGGAGGACGATGTCCTGAGCCCACGCGAATGCGCGTCGGTGCTGAAAGCCCTGGCCG
>CAZJOQ010000248.1:0-4392 GCA_964547625.1 uncultured Nitrospira sp. | reverse complement strand
CTTCGGAATGAAGGTTTTTCGAAAGCAGGCTAGTTCGATATCGGCGCGGTTCATCCAAGGCACCGACATTTCTGGAGTTAGAGTCACAAACATCAATAAGCACGGGATCTGGTTACTTACGAGAGACCACGAGCTTTTTATTTCCTTCAAAGATTTCCCGTGGTTTCAAGACGCCACCGTGCGGAAGCTCATGAAGGTGGAGCAGCTCACGCCCACCTGTCTGCATTGGCCGGATCTCGGTATTGATCTCGCGGTCGAATCCGTCCGATGCTTCCCGCTCGTATCACCACCGCCCCGCCCAACAGCACGTTCTTGTCGACAAGCGAAGACGGAACCTATCACGCAATCAAAAAGCGGTCTGCCTTCAGTTCCCATCAGAACGTCACCCAAAGCATAGAACACGATCTTTCAAAGAATTCCGCACTTTACTCATGCCATCAGTCACGTAAAACGCGATGAAGGAGGCACGGCTCCAAGTAGGAATGAGCAAACTGACAAGTGGCCACATAATGCGACATTCGTTCGCCACGTATCTCTTAAGGACAGCTATGATATCCGGACGATCCAGAAACGCCTCAGGCCAAGACGAGCGTCAGCACTACAATGACCTCCATCCATGTGCTCAACCGAAAGAGGAAAGGCGTGGCGAGGCCAGCTGATCGGTTATGACCGCCTCCGCCGTCGCATACAATCCACTGACGAATGAAGCTTTACAGGGCAAACCGAGCGTTGTAGCGGGCGAGACCTGCGCTGTTCAGATTCTAGAGGCTACGAAATGTAATTGCTTAGAAATAATTCCAATTGATCTTGCCGTCTTGATCCCTTGGAAATTCATTCGGCACTTTCTCCAACAAAACTATTAGCTCTCCCTTCGAATCCTCCTTATGAACCCTAGTGGCCTGTATCCACCGACCGTTCACTTTTCGAAGTTTTAGGTGTTGGTAGAACGTTTGATAGGCAGTAGACAACTGAATGCTATACCTAAGTGCATCTCTATCGTCTGGAAGCTCTATCCCGACCACTCGCACAGCGGAACCAGGAGGGCCAAGGGAAGGGATATTAAACGATAAACTAAGCTTATCAAGGGTGGTTTTTTCTTGATACGTAGCTGCTCTCATATTTTCACTTCCATTTGGGAGGTTGGGCAAGGCGGCCATTAGACGATCATAGTCCCGCACGATTCCATGAACATTTTGAAGTGGATACTTCCCTTTTAGGAAGATAGCTAGGTCCGGTTTGCTTGGAGCATCTGTTGTGAACTGAAATAGTCCGTAGCAAAAGCTTTCTCCACCACTTGTCATGTCGGCGATTTGTTGTTGATACTCAGACTGCTGGTACGATGCTAAGAGTCCGCCTCCAGCGGAAACAATGACCCCGATAAGAACTAGCCACTCTCGTAGCTGCTGTTTGCTTCTTGATCTAAAGCGAAAGTTAGCCCATGCGGCCAATATCGCCCCACAGAAAATTAGTGCACTCGACAAGCTCAAGAATTTCCACATACTCGACCAATCCAAGTTCGCTAGATCGTATCATATTCATGGTTGAAGGAATCGTCCCATGATGGACGACCGGAGTACGCGGCTTCTGCTGAAACAAATACCCACGACGGTGCGGCGAAGCCGGCTGCAGATTAATTCCTCTCGCCACTATTGCAAACCGCCGCTGCTCCACGTCGCATGACACTTCCGCCTCAATCGTGATAGTCATGACATCGGTTCAACCAAAGGAGGAGTTGGTCATGGACGCCTTTTCTCTACAGGAGTTGATCGCATGGATGACGTCGACCGGAGCGGACAGCGCCAAAACGGTCGCACACATCCTCTTGATCATTTTACTCGGCCTTGCCGCCATGCGGTTCTTGAGACTGGGCCTTGAACGCTTGGAGTCCTTTGTGGCGAAGACCAGCAAAGCGAAGGATGTGGATCCTGAAGCCGGCCGGAAGCGCATAGCGACCTTAACCGGCATCATCCGGACCATCATGGTCACGGTGATATGGGCGGTGGTCATCATCGAGGTCTTGCACAAGATGGGGCTGGATATCCGCCCGATTCTCGCCGGCGCCGGTATCGTCGGCCTGGCCGTCGGTTTCGGCGCGCAGAATCTGGTTCGCGACCTGATCAGCGGGTTCTTTATCATCTTAGAAGATCAAATCAGACTGGGCGATGTGGCGATCATCAACGGGACCGGGGGCCTGGTCGAATCCATTACATTCCGGACCATCACGTTGCGCGATTTCTCAGGAGTGGTGCACGTCTTTCCCAACGGAACGATCACGACTCTCTCCAACATGACCAAGGAGTGGTCGGCCTTCGTGTTGGACATGGGGGTCGCGTACAAAGAGGACACCGATCGGGTCGCCGAAGTCATGCGTCAGGTCGGCGAAGATCTGCGGGAGGATCCGGGCTTCCGCGACAAGTTCGTGTCGCCGATTGAAATAATCGGGGTGGATAATTTTGCCGATTCTTCCGTTGTCATCCGCATTCGGATCAAGACCAAACCGCTCGAGCAATGGAACGTGGGCCGAGAGTACCGGCGTCGGCTGAAACAGGTCTTCGATGCCCGAGGCATCGAAATCCCGTTCCCACATCGGACCTTGTACATGGGGGATGCCAGCCATCCTTTTCAAGTGCAGGTTCGGCAGGGTCGCGTCCCGGCAGACGTCTAACGGACGATTTATGGTCTTGCCATCTAATGGCCCATACGGTAACAATCGCCCCCGTCGGCGATGCGGCGGAAACCGTCTCATCGATTTCGATCGTGTGAGCATACGGCAGGAATAAGGAGGTTCGGCATGGCTCGACTGGGGTCTGGAACCGGGATTGTATTGGCGCTCGTCGCAGGATTCATTGGTGGGACGGTGGGCAATCGGATGTTCACAATCGACCCGGTCATCGCGCAGCCGTCTCCATCGCACGCGCAAGTCATGACCGTACGGAAGCTGATCGTGACCGACGAGAAGGGAAACATGCGCGCGCAACTGGGCCTATCGGAGGAAGGCAGACCACGATTGGATCTTGTGAGCAAGGACGGGAAGTTGCTCGCGAGTTTGGCCTCGACGGAAGCAGAAGGCGGCACCGAGTTGAGGCTTAACGCCAAGGATGGGAGTCCACGAGTGAGATTGGCGGTGCAAGAAAAGGGTGAACCTCGTCTGGACTTCACCATGGAGAAAGACGGCCGCTCGTTGGCGAGTCTACACCTTTCTTCTGAGGGGTGGCCTGAACTGCAGCTCAACGGAAAGGAAGGTAGCGCGGGAGCCGCCGTCGAGTTCATCAACGGTAACCCGCGTGTTGTCCTTGAAGACAAGAAGGCCCAGTCAACCGCCGTATTGGCGACGGCCTCCGAGAAGGCCAACCTGGTGCTCTATCGCGATGGGAAACCTCGCGCAGGGCTGTCTTTGGACGGTCTTGATCTGATCGATGCCGGGGGCCATCCTCGCGCCAGGTTGGCGATCTTGGAAACCGGCGAGCCTCGATTGGCACTGAAAGACAAGAACGGCCATCGACTGGTCAGCTTGTCCGTCGAAGCGCTGCCAAAGAAGGAGGAGCCCCTTCTAGCGATGTACGACACCAAGGATGCCTTGCGGGCCGGGCTGAGTTTAGATGAATCTGGTCGGCCCAATCTGATCTTACGGGACCAACCGTTGTTATCCCTGATCGACAAAAACGGCGAGGACGGCATTTATCTCAGCCTCGAGCAACAGCACCGTCCTAGCCTGCTCTTGAGCAGCAAGGAAGGCAAGCACAGCGCCTTTCTGGGAGTGCGAGACGACAATGAACTGGCGCTTGATCTCCTGGATGGAGCCAATAAGCGCCGGGCGGGCGTCTCTCTGAATCCGGATGGTGAGCCTTCGATTCGCCTGTGGAACAAACGTGGGAAGACCATCTGGTCGGTTCCGAACAGCGAGGAGGGCAAATAGGGCTCGATCTTGCCGTGCGCCTCAGCATGCTGAACGACGGTATACCTGTTTCTTGAACGGCACCGCCAAGGAGATGTACGCAGAATGTGCGTGGTCGCTGGTGGCCTCCGAGATTGCCCACAAGGCTCGTTGCCGGTGAGTGCGCGAAAGTTTGTCGGTCGGATGGCCCAGTAAGAGTCATGTTCTGTCCTAATAGATGGGCGGTTTCTCAGAAGGGGTGGCTGTCCTGGAATCTCTCGTGTCCGCTCAAAACATGAACTCGGTCCAGAAGTACCCGTAATGCGCATCTCGCGTGACCGGACTGCTTGGCACCCGTTCGGCGAAGGGCCCGAAGGCAAAGTGGGCGTAGCCAGCTTGAAGATACACGTTGTCCTTCAGACTCCACCGGGCTCTCAACTCGAATGTTTGCCCCACAAAATTCCCTGACCGGCCGGATGGATCCTGCAGACCGGTTCCGACCCACGAACTTCTGTCGT
>CAZJOQ010000247.1:0-4404 GCA_964547625.1 uncultured Nitrospira sp. | reverse complement strand
GGCTGGCTGCGACGAGGGTGTGGTCTTTCGTGGCGCCCGTCACGGTAATCTGGTGTGTCCCACGGCTCAGCCCCTTAACCGTTCCGCCAAAACCCTTCTGATACTCGTTGTCCACGAAGACATGGGCATGGGCGGCCTGCGAACCCTTGGTCAACTCGTATTTCAGCTCAAAGCTGTCGCTGACCTTGTCCCCGGCTTTGGGAGACGTAATGACGATCTTCGACCCATCCTCTATTGGTTTATCGGCTGCGAAGACTGGCGCTCCGCTCAGATAGCCGGTTAATGCGATTCCTAACCCCATGAACGCCATACGTCTCATCACTTGCATCAAGACCTCCACATTTAAAATTGTTTCATGACTCTTTCACTCTAACACCCCCTCGGGGTTCAATGTTGGTCTCATTCAGAGAGCCGGATGGAGGTTGTTCAGTTTCGGTGATCTTCTGGCAATAGGGGTCTGGCTCAGTAGATGAGGTATCCGCTCATAGTGTAATCTCAAAATGATAATGGGACTGTTGAAGAATTGGATTTTTTGTGGAAACCGAAATCGTAACCTATTGTTCTTAAAACGGTGCGGATTTCAAAAGACCGCCATTTTGCCAATTATTCAACAGTCCCATAATGTCCGGTTTTGCCATGATAGAAAAGTCCTCTTCCTAGGTAGACTGCCGGCTTTCACCGGGAGGGCCGGATGGTCGGAGAGGACCAGGTGACGATGAGCGCAAAGGAGATGCAGCGAGTGCACGTGATTCGCCAGGTGCTGGACAAGCAGATCACGCGGAGCAAGGCGGGGGCGTTGTTGGGACTGACAGATCGCCAGATCCGGCCCCTCGTCCGGCGGGTGGAGCAGGAAGGAGACCGGGGGTTGGTCCATCGGGGACGCTGGCAGCCGTCGAACCGGTGGATTTCCGAGAGGAGGAAGGCGAAGGTCTTGAAGCTGTACGAGGAGCGGTATGGCGATTTGGGCCGACGTTGGCGGTGGAGAAGCTGACAGAGCGGGACGGGATCACGCTGAGTGCCGAGACGCTGCGGGGCTGGCTGCTGGCCAAGAGCGTGACGCACTTCCGGCGACGCAAGCGGCCCCATCGGGCGGGTGCGGAAGGCGCATGTCGGCGAGTTTGTTCGGCTCGATGGGTCGCACCATGCCTGGTTCGAAGGCCGCGGCCCCGTCTGCGTCTTGATGGTCTATATCGACGATGCCAGCAGTCGCGTCTTTGCGCGGTTCTATGACTACGAAGGCACGATCCCGGCGATGGACAGTTTCCATCGGTACATGCGGCAGCGGCCATCACATAATCCGGACATTTCTACGTTGGGAGAAGGCGGACATTTCTATTGTGGCTTGACATGACCCCATCAATGTACTTGTCTCTCACGTGGGAAAAGGCTTAGACTCTACTCCTACTTAGCATCTCGGCTGCGGGCGACGACAGGCCGGTACTGCCTCCGCTGACATCCGGAAGCGAGGATTCCGTGATGGCGACGCCACGAAAGTTTGAGAAGAGAAGAGTTCGTACCAAGGTCGACGCCAAAAAAACCAAGAGTGCCAATCGACGCCCTTTGAAAGCCACGCTGCCTCGGGCGCAATCGACTCCCTCGACAGACCTGCCTGCAAAACAACCAGAGAGAATCACAACATTCACAGGACTACACAGTCAGGCGGAGGAGCTGCTGCGGATGACCAAGCAGGATGTCGCGGCCAGGCCCGTTAAGGATGTCCAGCAGCTTGTGCACGAACTACGAGTGCAGCAGATCGAGCTGGAGATGCAAAACGACGAATTCCGTCTGACAGAGCTGGAACTCGAAGCCGCGCGTGACCGTTATATGAAGCTCTATGATTTTGCCCCGGCCGGCCATCTCACGTTGGATATAGATTGCGCAATAGTAGAGGCCAATCTGAGGGCCAAGACATTGCTCGGTCTCAACCGGAAAGAACTGATCGGGCAACCACTCGCCCGTTTCTTTGCATCGGAGGATCAGGACCTCTTCCACCGGCATTGCCGGGAGGTCTTGACGACCGGCACGCGGCAAAGCTGCGAGGTGCGGCTCCGAGAAAAGGCCAGCGCCGCTTCGTGGGTCCAGCTTGAAAGCCTTGCTATTCACGAGGAGCCGGGTCCGATCACCCATTGGCGGACGGCGATGCTGGAGATCACCGAACGGAAGCGGGATGAGCAGGCGAAAAGTCTGCTGATCAGAGATCTGCGTCGGTCCCAACAGCATTTTCAGACTCTCTTCAACTGGACTCCCTCTGCTGTCGGGATCAGTACAGTCGCGGAAGGCCGGTTTATCGATGTGAATGAAGGGTTCAGCCAGTTGACCGGGTACAAGCGGGAAGAAGTAATCGGCTGTACGACCGTAGAATTGGACTTGTGGGCAGATCCAGAGGAACGCGCGACTGTACTTCGAGAAATTCAGGAACAGGGCCATCTGCATAATCGGGAAGGACTGCTCCGGACCAAGTCGGGAGAGATCCGCTCTCTCATGGTTTCCGTCGATTCGATCCAATTTGAGGCCACTCCTTGCTTGATCTATCTGGCCCATGACATTACCGAGCGTAAACGGGCGGAGGAGACCTTGCGGCTGGCGAAATTCTCGGTAGAGCGGGCCGCTGACGCTGTGTACTGGGTCGATTCGCAGGCTAAGATTCTGGATGTGAACGAGGCGGCATGCCGCATGCTGAACTATTCGAAAGCCGAGTTGTGCGCCATGACCGTCCACGATCTGAATCCCGACTTTCAGGCGGACATGTGGCCGGGGTTTTGGTTGGAAACCCAGCGCCGCGGGACCATGGTGATTGAGACGGCCCATCGGGCAAAAGAGGGCCGGCTGATACCCATCGAGGTGAGTGTCAATTTTTTGATTCATGAAGACAAGGAATATCACTGTGCGTTCGTGCGTGACATCACTGAGCGGAAGCGGTCAGAGGAGAAACTCCATCAGTTAGCGGATCGATTGAAGCTAGCCACCAGCGCAGCACAGATCGGGGTGTGGGACTGGAACATCCTAAACGACGAATTGGTCTGGGACGATCGGATGTTTGCTCTGTATGGAGTGAAGAAAGAAACCTTTGGCGGCGCCTACGACGCCTGGCTCTCTGGCGTGCATCCTGACGATCGGGCGCGATGCGATGAAGCGATTCAACAGGCCATACGCAAGGAGAGGCCGTACGACGTCGAATTTCGCATCTGCTGGCCCAACGGCGCAGTTCGTGTCATCAAGGCCGTTGGGCAGGTGATATGGGATACGGATGGCACTGCGCTGCGCATGACGGGCGTAAACTATGACATCACCGAGCGTAAGCGGGCTGAGGAAGAACTACGGGAATCCGAGGCGTTCATCACGTCCGTGGTGGAGAACCTGCCCAACATGATCTTTGTGAAAGATGCAAAGAATCTGAAATTCGTTCGCTTTAACAAAGCCGGCGAAGATTTGCTGGGCTATCCCCGCGAGGGCTTGATTGGTAAGAGCGACCATGAAATGTTCCCGAAAGATGAAGCGGACTTCTTCACGTCAAAAGACCGTGAGGTCTTGGAACTCGGTGGTCTGCTCGACATTCCCGAGGAATTGATCGACACGAAATATCACGGCCGGCGTATTCTCCATACCAGGAAGATCCCCATTTATGACGAGAAGGGGGAACCGCGGTACCTATTGGGCATCTCCGAAGACGTCACGGATGTAAAACGGCTGGAGGCGGCGAGGAAAGAAAGCGAGGAACGATATCGAAACATTTTCGAGAATGCCCTTGAAGGTATTTTTCAGACCATGCCTGATGGGGAGTATGTCGCCGTGAATCCGGCGCTCGCCCGCATATATGGGTACGACTCGCCGGATGACATGATCGCCACGGTCACAAACCTCACCGGTCATCTGTACGTGGATCCTGGACGTCGTGATGAATTCATTCGCTTGATGCAGGAACAAGAGAGAGTGACCGGCTTCGAGGCGCTCGTGTACCGTAAGGACGGCAGCTGGGTTTGGATTTCCGAAGGCGCACGGGCGCTGCGCGATCCCGCCGGGACGCTTGTCGGGTACGAAGGGACGGTGGAAGACGTTACGGAGCGCAAACTTGGGGAAGCACGATTGCGCGCTACATTGGAGGAGCTCCGCATGCTAAGCGGACGACTCGCCACGGTTCGGGAAGAAGAACAAACCCGCATTGCCCGTGAGCTGCATGATGAACTTGGTGTTGGGTTGACGTGCTTGAAGGTCGACCTCTCCCGTCTGAGTACGATCATGGGCGAGCCGCGCGAGGCAAAGATTCGCATAAAAATGGAGGACAAGATCAGGTCGATGGTGGAGCAAGTCGATGCCACGATTGCCTCTGTGCAACGAATCGTGACTGAGTTGCGGCCTAGCAGCCTGTCGGACTTCTCATCAATTTTGCCTGCAACCCAGCACTGC
>CAZJOQ010000246.1:0-4467 GCA_964547625.1 uncultured Nitrospira sp. | reverse complement strand
TTTATTGTAAGGCCCTATGGTCAGACGATCATGTGATATCGAATCTGATGGCTTGAGGGGAGTCTGATCGAACCTTCTCCTACATCAGAGCCGTTCGGACCTCTTGACAAAGGCCGCGTATTTGCCTGAGAACCATGACCACAATACCACCTCGTAGCTCTCTAGAAGAGAGCAGTTCATGCTGACTCAACGATACCAGGTCGCGGTACTATTTGGACTAGTTGTCATCATGGGCTGCTATCTTCTGCTGCCTTTGGGCGCGTCCTATTTACTGGCCGAATGGCTTCGTAACCGCGGATATAGCAATGTGATCCTGCAATTGGGCTATCCCGGATGGAAACAACTACACATCCCCGTCGTCTCGTTTCAGGAAGATTTGAGTGGGGAGCGATTGATTGTGGCATTGATGAACGTAGAAATCCGATATGATCTGTCTCAGTTGCTTCAAGGCCACGTGAGTCGCATTGTGCTTCGAGAGGCAGCAATTCAGATGCTGAATGCTCCCTCAATAGGTTCATTCACGGAAGATAACAGACAGATCGACAAGACGTATCACGAACAGTCACCCTGGAGTTGGCTCACAGCCGGTGATCTCTTGCAAAGTGTGCCGATTCTCCCATTCGATGAGTTGCAACTTGATCATCTCACTATCTTTCGGGAACAAGCGACTGGCCCCCTCCGTAGAGTCACGATTACCGGAAACCTAACGCACAGCGGCGCAGAGTTAGGTGGTCATCTCTCGTTTCGAGGCCTTGATACTGCCTCGTATGGACTTGTGGTCGTGGGGAATTCGGCCAGCACCTGGTCGGCAAGCTTGGCATCCCAACGGCCGCAAGCAACGCCGATATTGACATGGCAGTCGCAGGCCCATCCAAGCGGCTCACAGGTTCAGATTACTGGGCGCCTGCAGGTCAACGTACAGGAACTCGCTCCATTTATCGCACTCATGGTCCCAATCGGCCCAGAGCTGGAAAAGGTGACAGGGCACATAGCGATCGATTGGGCTGGAAAGGCTGACACAGAAACCACGCTCAACACTCTCAAGCAGGATGCACAGACACGTGTGGAAGGTAGTATTCGAGTCAATGCCACACTGCCGGGCCTGAAAGGGATTGCGAGGGATATCGCAATTGCGTATGAAGGAACATTTGGAGGAAATGCCTCTCAGCTCGAATGGTCTCTGAGCCCCGGTGTCCTGCTGACAGCGACTGTCAATACCCAACCGCAAATCATCCCTGAGATGATTCGATTGATTCTTCCTCTCGGTGATCAACCCGTACGGTTGGAAAATACGAAACCTGTGCAAGGGACCTTATACTGGAGGGAAACCCCTATTCGAATGATCGTCCAGGGACCGCTGCGTGTCACCTATGGTCAGAGTTTGAGCTCGTTGGTCGCACAATTCCAATCCACCCGGGCTGAAGGGGTGGGCCATGAGTTGGTCCTGGCCGAAGGAACCTATGATCTGGAGGGAGTCCTTCCAAGAGCCATCACTGAAGTCTTCTCGGCCAAAGAAGCGATGGGAGGTGTTCGCGGCACAGTGAAGATGAGCAGAACGCAGATAGCGGGGGTGCTGTCGCCTGGATCTTCCATAACAATGAAGCAGATCGGAAGCGGGGCAACCAACATTCCAGGTCTCACGCTACAGCTTTCAGAGCCGATGACAGTTGAATGCCATCTGACGGCGCTGCACTGTGACGGAGGACCGATGATCGCGACCGTGCATACACCCATTGTTAAGATAAGGGGTCGAAATGTTCACACGAGTCATGGTCTCCTGCGTTTCGAGCACATGAAAACCACAGGGTCTGAATGGGAAGTAGAAGGGACCGTATCAGTCGATGGTGTACGCCTGGATTCAAGCTCTTGGGCTATGTTACCCACCACGTGGGCCGTCAAGTTTGCTGCGGATCAGACCAAGATCAATGCCAACCTTCGTATTGATCTGCCGACACGCGCCGAAATTATGACGGGGAGGATCGAACAGCCGCTGCAAGGGAAATCAGGGACGTTCCGCGGGATAATTGGTCCGCTCACGTTTAACGGTGCCGAAGGTCGGCTGAGCAAGATCATCATGGGGCTCCCTCCGTCGACAGATATCGTCGAAGGGACATTCAGCGTAACGGCTGATGCGTCCTGGTCCGGCGGCCTCGGCAATTCCATGAGCGGAATGAGAATCACATCTACCGATGCCAAGGTCGTGGGGGAAAACCTGTCGGGATACTATTCTGACTATGTTGTGAAGGGCCTCAGTACCACGATGGCTCTGCACATCGACGAAGCTGATTCAGTATCCATGATTCAACCAGCCTCCATCCTCGTGACCTCGATGCGCAGCGGCCTTGAAATATCCAATGTGGCAGCGCTCTACCAAATCCGATGGCCATTCGAAAATACGCTGCCAGTCATCGATGTAAAGGATTTTCGGTGCGACGTGCTCGGAGGACGAGTCACAACCCCTGGCCTTGTGGTAGACTTAGCCAAGCCACCCTTTTCAACCACCTTCTCCTTACATAAACTGGATCTCGCAAAAGTTCTGAGCATAGAACAGCAACGGGGGCTTCATGGCACCGGAACACTCAATGGGACGGTACCCGTGTCCTTCACATCCAGCGGAGTCATTGTGAAAGATGGTCGCGTGGAGGCGCAACCTCCGGGAGGCGTATTGCGGTATATCTCGTTGACGGAACCATCGAGAGATATTTCGGAATCAGACCATCAACTGCGGTTTGCAGAGCAGGCGCTGAACAACTTTCACTATACACTCTTGCGAGTCGGTCTGAAGTACGAAGAAACAGGGATGTTGGATCTGAGCGCTCGGCTTGAAGGGAAGAATCCGGATTTGAAGAACACTCCGCCGATTCATTTCAATTTAACTGTGCAGGAACACATTCCCACACTCCTGAAGAGTCTGCGTCTGGTTGATGAGATTCGGGGCTCTATTGAGAGAAAGTACGGACGATTATGACCATCATGAGGCGCACGATGCGGAGCGGAGTCAGGCTGATCAGTGCCGGAATGTTGCTGTGGGGAGCTCTGTTCACCACCCTGGGCGCATGTACTCCACGTGTCGAAGTGGCTCCATCAGACAAGCCGATTACGATCAATCTCAATGTGAAGATTGATCATGAAATTCGACTGAAAATAGAAAAGGACCTCGATGAAGTCATCTCGAATGATAGCGGATTGTTTTAGCTGCGGGAGGGAATGATGTTGATTATACGGTTGGCCATGGCAACATGTATTGCAATCCTATGGGCAACGATGGCATCGCCGGGTTCCGCGCTGTCACTGGACGAAGCCAAAGCACAGGGTGTGGTCGGGGAACGAACCAACGGCTACCTTGGGGCGGTCAACACGTCCAATGCCGAAGCCGAGGCATTAATCTCAGAAATCAATGGAAAACGTCGGCAGGCATATGAAGATATTGCCAAGAGAAACCGAACGCCACGGACTGCGGTAGAGATACTGGCAGGCGAAAAAGCCATTCAGAACACCAAACCGGGACACTTCGTCGAAGGTCCGGGCGGCTGGACGAAAAAATAACGGCTAGCCGTACCGATCATTCTTCCAGGGAAAAGCTGTGTTGGAGTAGCCGCGAACCTCCCAGAACCCCTTTTCATCCCGATCTGAAAAGATAATCTCTTTCACCCACTTCGCTCCCTTCCATGCATACCGTTTGGGAACAATCACACGGACCGGCCCACCGTGGTCTCGTGAGAGGGGTTTGCCGTTCCAGCTGTGGGCGAGCAATGCATCATCATCGTCACAGGCATCAAGGGGTAGGTTCGTCGTGTAGTCGTCATAGGACTTGAACAAGACAAATCGCGCAAGTGAGAGCGGTTTCACAAGTGCGATGAGGCGCTTGAAGCTGACACCTTCCCAGTCGTTGTCGTAACGGCTCCATGAAGTGACACAATGGAAATCCGATCGATCTCTGAATTGGGGCTGTGCCAGGAATTGCTCCCAAGTCCATGTCACGGGCTCAGCCACAACCCCCCCGATACTGAGCTTCCATTCACTCAATGGAAGCTCTGGCTTGAAGCCTAGATCCAGCACAGGAAAGTTGTCGACGAGGTGTTGGCCTGGAGGTAATCGATCATCGCCTTCATAAAAGACTTCTCGCTCTTCTCCACCTCGCCGAGCCTTTGCCCACTGTTCTTTTGTCCTTGTGAGGCGATTCTCTTCCATAGACGGGTCCTCCTGTGAGGAGAGTAGTCCAGCATCGCAGAATCTTGCAAGAGGGAGTTACGAAGAAGAAGGTCTGTTCAAAAGCGGGTCAATGATGGCTTGAAAATCAGCAAGCGGCCGTGCGCCGATCAAGGGCCGCCCGTTAATAAAGAAGGTCGGAGTACTCGTCACGCCCAGTTTTAGCCCATCCTGCAGATCTTTCAACACCTCTTCGCGGTAATGGTTTTCCCTCAGGCAAGCGTCGAATCGCGATTGACGTAGACCCAAGTCTGCGGC
>CAZJOQ010000245.1:0-4496 GCA_964547625.1 uncultured Nitrospira sp. | reverse complement strand
AAATTCAGAGTCGTCAAGGCCGCGAAAGACGCCATCCTCGGAAAGAAATAACGCCTGTCACCGGATGGGCTCTTGAAATCAGTGTCACGTCCATCCAGCGGGCCTACCGACGGAGCTCGCCACACTGCTGGATGGGCTGCTCCGTTTCCCACGGGGCCTCAAAAGTCATGCAGGGAAAGGGGAGGCGGAGCTGGTCCAGATGCGCCTGCCGGAATTCCTGTGGGTCGATGAGATGACAGCCATTCGGTAAGATGAACTTGACGCTCTGGCGCAGCTTGTCGACCAAACCGCGACACACCTGCACCGACTCGGGAGCCACATGGTGCAAGTTGTGCTCAAGCTCGTGCAGCGCGTGGGCGCAATAGTTGAGTGTCTGGACCTGTTCAGGGGGCATGGTCCGTCTTGGTGAACGAAGGGAACGAGAAGGGTCGCACAAGAGGCGCTGCAATCTGACTCAACAGAACAGCAGCTTCAGAGGGCATACAACCCAGTACGCAGGGGGAAGAACGTGTGTGGTGTGAAGGATCTCTCAGTCATCAGGCCGCGCTTGTGGTAGGCCGCACGCGGACTTTTACCTCGACGCGCGACCCGAGACGGTTGAGCACCGTGATGAGCCGATCCGCAGTGAAGCGTCCGAGATCGGCATGGCGAATGCGAGAGAAATCGGCCGCCGCGATACCGGTTCGTGCCTGCGCGGCCCGCACCGTCAGACGTTTCCGGTTCAGGGTTTTAATAATCTCGGTCGCAAGGATCGCCTTGAACTGATCGGTGTCCGCGTGGATCCGGCCGAGATCTTGGAACACATTGCCGCTGCCCGTGACGACCTCCAGCTTGTCTTTCTGTTTCATGTGAGCATCTCCTTGAGGCTCGTCAGTCGGTTCCTGATCAGATCGATTTCACGTTTCGGTGTCTCGATGCGCATGTGAATTTCTTCTGAAACGCGTGCCTCGCCCAAATATCGTCCGCTAATTGCATCGCAGAGACAGCGCGGGAGGCATCTCCCCTGAATGGTCACGCGATTTCCGAGACACCGGAGCCGAGGCCCTGCAGCGGTTTGGCAAGTCGGCCTTGCCGCCATCCGCTGCGATCGCCAGGGCCACGAGACAGCTGGACTGCACGCCTTCGGGAAAAGTTCGAAATTCCTTCAGCGCCGCCTTGATCCACGAGACCGAGCGCGTCTTTTGGACTTCGGGCATCAGCGACCCACGCGACTCCATACGGCCTTTACGGTGTCATATGTAACAACTGACCGTCAATTGCTGCCTGGAAGATTTCTGAGCCGTCACCAATTCAATGGCCATGTGAGCATTGCTGCTGACAGGGCGATGTGATTTGAGAACGTCAGATGGTTCAAGGTCGCGCACTGGCCAAAACTGAACTGAATGGTATACGCTGGAAAAGTGAATCGATGCCGCCTGATGAACCTGCGTGATGTCATAAGAGTGGTATGAAGGACCAACAGCGGGCAAAACCCGGTCACGAGAGGCATCTGTCTTCCACACGGCTCGGTGCGTTCAATCCGACACTCCGGCGTGCGTTCATGCGAGTGAACCCCGAGTACTTCGCCTGGCCAATCGAGGCGCAGGAACGGTACCGCGCCAGCATGCCTGAGCACGACGCGTTCCGTCTCCGACAGGAGGTCCTGAAGACGCTGTTTGGGATCCACGCACACACGCAGAAAGACCTCGCAGCGGTCAGCGATCAGTTCAGTGATGAAGAACATCTGGTGTTCAACCGAGTGTGGTTACCCGCCGTTGGGGTGGGCGAGGATTCCTTCTTCTTGAATGAATGCCTGGACGAGGGCACGACCCTCCTCGACTTTGACACGCTCTACGAATACGACTACGACGACCACTGTTTTCAAGAACAGGCGCGTCAGGATCAGACCCCGGACTATGTCGTCCAACCCTACCGTGGCGCACTCTACTATACCTGGGCGCGCCTCTTCATCGATGGGGCCTTTCACTACGCCTCGCTTTGCATGGCGGCTGGGTACGTCTCCAGCCACCTCGGCGAGTTCGGTCAGGAGAAGATTGCGGCACTCATTCCGCACCGCTACGTGCGTGCCAAGGATCACGGCAAGCGCGAGGGCAAGGGGACAGTCTTCAGCCAGCGGCTCGAGGCGGACGGAAAGGAACCACAGGCTGAAGAATTGCAACGGAGATGCTGGGCCTATCTGTCACAACGCGTCGATGCTCTCCGCACCGAGTTTGACGGTCAGGCCTGTAAGGCCGTCTACATGGAGGATCTCAGCCGTCACAACGATCCGCACAGGACCTTTATCTTTAGTGATAAGACGGCCTTACAAGCCGTGCGCTTCCGGCAGTTCATGCGCGACTGCCGTCCCCTCGTCGTTGATCGTGCGGAACTGGATACGGTTATCACCCGTGAACGACAGGCCCTTCATGAATACTTAGAATCCACCTGCCGAGATATCTTCGCCAACTTCGACCCTAAGGTCGCTCCATTCCGCAAAAAGCACAAGATCATCATCGCTGACGGCGCGCTCAACGATTTGTTTTGATCCGTCTAAGAGCTATACAAATGAACTGAATGGGGTTCTGGTGAACGAGGGGTGTCGGAGATCCCGTTGGGGGCCTTGAGCACACTCGCGGCATGACAAACCTGAAGACCCGTACATGAGGAAATAGCGATCCGACGGGGAGCACAACGTGCGACCTGCGCAAAGGGTGGCTACAAGATTATGGGGGGATGGGGTCACGTACGTTGAGGTGCATCAATGGTACGCCACTCTGAGTAGCGCAGTGGTTGAGGGGCACTGCATTCCCGGTTGGAAGCTCACGTGTATGGATGGCCTGGTGACCGTGTTGAGCACGAATGGCACACACCCGACGTGGGAGATGCGCATCGACGAGAAAGTTCACGTCAGTGCCAGATGCACACTCTTCGCTGCCAACATCTTACGGGAACACTCAAGGCAGGCGAGGATATCGTCGCGCTCAAGATCGGAAAACTTGGCGAGCACACGTTCCACGGAATCGTCCTCCGCCAGATATTCAAGGATACTCTCAACTGGATAGCGTAAACCACGAATACAAGGCTTGCTGTGACACACAGCCGGGTCAACCGTGATGCGGGCGCTTCACTCGGATGAATCCGAGGGTGTACCGGGAGCCCGGTCAACGCGGCGTAAATCTCCGCAATGGAATGGACACTGCTACAGCCGACATCGTGACCAGCGACAACCTGCCGCAGGACGGGCAGCGCGCGCGCATGATGGTGATGACTCTGTTCAGACGCGGCGACCAAGACCGTCGTATCACCTGGCATCGCGGCTCAATCCGAGCCCACGGCCCGGAGTCGTTCCTCGCGCACGTCCTCGAGCACGTCTGCCCAGTCTGCGTTGGCCGGAGCCGTCCCCTGGTGGACCCAGAGCCCATCGACGTTCACCATCGTCGATTTTGGCGTGGGCACCCGGAGGAACACGCCATCGGCCTGTTCCTGGATCTCAAGTGCCATGTCGGGTTTCAAGCCGAGCCGATCTCGGATCGGCTTCGGCACGACGATCCGACCCGACTTATCAAGTTTCACATTCATGGCGTTGATCATGCCAGATGCCAGAAGAGCTGGCAATGATGAGCGGGTGCTCTGTCAGTGGAGTCATGCGGCAAACCATCCACACCTCCACGATTGAGCGGCAGGGGCACAAGGATCTCGCACGGGAGTGGAGAAGGGACCAGGAGCACGTTCAGCGCCATCATATCCAAGAAGCATGTCTGGACGGCCTCAGGGCGCGACGGTGACTCATTGAACTGATGTCGTTCCGCGTCAAGACTCATGACTTCTGCCCATAGAGGTTCAGAAAGTGATTCACCGTCACGATCTTGGTGCCTTCATATTTGTTCAGGCTGAGCAAGTCGCCCTTGTCGCCGGTGACCAAATAGTCCGCGGCTCCGGCACCGGCCATCGCCAATAGATAATTATCATAGGGATCAGGGGACACCAGCACCTCGGGCAACGGAGGCACCACGAGCGTGGCCAGATTGCGGATCTCATTGATCAAGCGTCCTGCCAACGCGGGGTTCAGCCGCTGACGAATTTTGGGGTACCGCGTGACTCGATTCAGTTCATCAATCTGCTCAGGAGTGGAGAGCAGCGAAAACCGACCCCGCTGCCACAAGGTCACTAAACTGGCCGATGCGGAGGTCGGAGACAGTAGGGCACTGACAAACACATTGCTATCGATAACGACGAGCACGAACTCATGCCCCCGATTGTCGAGGGGCTGGAGCAAACAGCTCGGCACGGACTGATGCACACGCGTCGTCAATCATCGCCTGCAGCTCATCAGGCGGTAGATCCGCGAACTTCTCACGGACTTCCGTCAGCGTTTCATTGAACACACGCCACTTCACCGCCTCTTCAACGAAACGGGACAGATCGCCTTTTTTTAACCCGCGTTGCGCCAGAAAACTCCGTAGCGCGATATCGGTGTCCTTCGACACCATCACCGTCCATCTGGTCATATCGTCGGT
>CAZJOQ010000244.1:0-4518 GCA_964547625.1 uncultured Nitrospira sp. | reverse complement strand
CAGGAAATCGCCGCCTGATCAGATCGGCGTACACAACATTTGACTATTTCTCATGCACAGGATGTCAGAAACGGGTCCGGATCGGCCGGTCGGTGGAGCCTCCGGCAAGCCGGGCATACCGGCATTGCCGCGCACGACGTTGACAGATTTGGGTCCGTCGCTCGCCAGATCTCACATAACCTGGAGGCGCTATACTGTGAGTATGCACCCCCTAACACGGTACGCCATTCCTGGCCTGATGGTCCTGCTGTCCGTCGCGACGGCCAGCGTCAGTCCCGCACAACTCGTTCCACGCTCGAAACCGCCTGCCCTGCACTCGTATGCCGTGACCTCCCTTCACGCAATTCTGTCTGATCCCGGACACTATCAATTCCGACTCGTCCGGATCCGCGGCGTCGTGCAATCCATTGCTCAGGTTCCGCAGCAGACCGCGTGTGGTGGAGGAGTCGGCTATCAGATTCGTGTGAAGGATGAGTCTGGCGAACTGACCGTGATTGATCTTGGACCGTGCGGACGAGGGAATAGAGGACCGGTGTTACCAGAAACGCTGGCCGGCGGTGAGCCAATTGATGTGCTCATTCTCGTTCAGTTCACCAATACCCCGCGGGAATCCCCCAACCCACCTCAGGGGCTTCTCCAGTGGCTTGAACGAACCCCATCACACGATTGAACAGCTCTTTTCTTCTCAGCATTCGCAGGACCGGAAAACTCCACGAGGGGGACGAAAGGGCCCGCTCGTCTCCCAGTGCGAGCGGTATACTTGAGACAGCAGGAGGAGGCATGTCCGTACAGCCGTGGTCGATCAGCAGACTGCTCACGCTGAGTGTCCTCCTGGGTGTCAGCAGCGTCAGTGCCGGTGACCCAGAGCGCGTCTCGATTCAGACCTTGTTCTCGCCACGAGTCCTCTCCTACCAACAACATGCCGTGACCGTCGAGGGGGTGATACAGGACCTCCAGATGCGCTCCCCATTTGAGAACGCAAAATGTCTGCTCTATGGTCGAGCTACCTTCCTCCTCGAAGATGAGACGGGAATCATCCCCGTTGAAGTGTTGGGCACCTGTCATCCACACGTGGTGGAAGTACTGCCGCACAATGGCGATCATGTCCGCACCACGGGGCTCGTCCAGGTGCTGAAGAGTGAGGCTCCCCGTCAGGTGCGAATCCAGACGATAACCATTCAGATTCTGGAATCGACTCCCTAGTGCTGAGCTTAGACGAGCTTACGTGGACAGGATTTCTCGAACCGCAGTGGGGGCAAAGAATCCCTGCTCATGAAGCGTGGCAAGCCAGGCCCGGGCAAATTTCTTCAAGTCCTGCTTCAGCGCGAGCACGACGTGGGTGCGCTTGCCCGTCTCGTCATACCGATAGACGTCTTGCGAGATCCCCAGATAGTCGTTCCTGAACGAAATTGGTTCAGCCGCCATGCCACCTGGAAAATGGTGGAACATGAATACCAGGTCGGGATCTCGCATGAGGTCGCCGTTCTGTTCGCCGTAATGGCACAATGACACAAGCCGGTATCCGTCTCCACTGGATCCAATCTCCTCGACCGAGAGTGGCATATAGCCCGGCACGGTGATACGGACGGCCTGGACACCGCCAAGCAGTTGATCGAGATGCTTCGCAAACTCCTGATAGCTGTTCATCGTCATGTTTCCTTACTTCAGTTGCAGGAAGCCCCCGGCGCGAGGGCCGGAGGCTTCCCGTGACGGTCAACGGTCCGACCGCTCCGCGATCCAGCGTGTCGCCTGTTGGGCGACGACGATAAGCGCGTCAAGGTCTGCGACTCCGAAGGAGTCGGAATTCTTCCAGACTCCATCCTGGCTCTTGTACGAGCGGGCCACGGTCACGTTGTAGAACGGACCGTTCATGCCCTCGTTCTTCCAGATGCTTGCCTTGATGCTACTGCATCGCAGCGTGGTGACCGGCTTGGGTTTCTTGTCTTGAGGTGCCATAGTGTTGTCTCCTTTAGTTAGAGTTGATGTGTTGGCCTCTCACGAGGCAGTGGAGGCCACACAGCGACGACAAAGGAGACAGAGAGGCCGCCGCCACCTGGCGGGCCGGCGGGCGCGAAGCGGAGGAATGCCCGCGGAAAGGAGCCGCCTCAGAGGCGGCGCGCGGGCATGACCGACGCAGCTCGACGGTGGAAAGCCAGGGCGACGGCCGGATACGCACAGGCACCAGACTACCAGCCGGGCCACACGCACCGAGCGAACAGCATGATCAGAGAATGGACACGAGAAGTACAGGTCCTGTGTTCACCTTCCACCAACAGTTCGCCCGCTTATCGAGGTGAAGGAGGATTATCCGGTCAGCTTCGAGCCGGGCTTGAGGCAGTTGTCGGCTAGCAGGCAACCGACTACGCGTCAGATGGTCGCGGAACGCAGTGGTATGCCGAACGGCTGACTGAGTTGTAGGGCATAGGTCCCGTCTATCGAGGGGGGTAGAGATTGAGGGAAGCGCCAGGTCGTGCAGACGGATCCGATCTCGGACGGCGTGCGCACCAGCGTTCAACCAGTCGATCGTGTTGGAACGAGATGGCAGGCGTCCGCGGTCAGTTCCAATTTTCCACCGAGCACGCCGAGAAGCTTTTGCAGGGTCGGAAACGCAGGGAAATGGGGGCTGCTTTCCAAGCGGGCAATCTGCGGCTGTTTCATGCCGGTAAGTTTCGCGAGCTCGGTCTGACTGAACCCGCGTCGTTCCCGCAGCTTGGCCAGTTCCACGGCAATCCCCACTTCCTGCTCCGCCTTTGGAAGAGCCTCGCGAATTTTGGCTCCTTCTTGATCTGTTCATTTCTGTACTGTCTCTGCGTGTTCATCGGGACTCCTTCGCGTGACTTCCTCGTATCGTTGCTCTGCGAGGGCGATGTCTCGTTCTCCCAGATTCTGCCGTTTCTTCCGGATCGCGTGCAGGATGACGAACCGCTACCCCACGAGTGAGACATACAAGAACCGGTACTCAGTCCCCGACCATTCCGGACGCAGCCACAGATCTTGCCTCGAACATGTGACGCGATGGAACGGATCCACGGTGATCCGTTCGATCAGACCTGGTCGAGAGGCACACTCAGTTGGTCTACGGAAGCATCTGACACACTGGACCATAGAGCTTCAAACTCGTATCACAAGTGAGCATGCGCAGGTGTTCAACCTGGGCTTGTGCCACCAAGATACGGTCAAAGGGGTCACGATGATGCAGCGGCAACCGTTCAAGCGCCAGGGTGTGGGGCACGGACACCGGTAATTCCTGAAACCCACTGTCCGCGATCTTCGCCGAGAGTTCGTTAGGATCCGCGGCGAGCTTGTTGAGTTGGATCTTAATGACGATTTCCCACAGAGACGCGGCACTAATGTAGACCACGGGCGTAGTCTCGATCTGGTGATAGATGGCTTTTGAGAGCCGTGGAGACTGAATCACAAACCACAAAAACACGTGCGTATCTAATAACAGATTCATGGCGCACCCTCGAACGCAGCCATCGTGTCCGGTGGTAACGGCGCATCAAAATCGTCAGAGACGGTCACGCGTCCTTTCAACAGCCCTGGGCGGCGACGTGGTATCTTGGTCTCGAGCGGTCCCAGCTCGGCCACCGGCATTCCGTCCTTGCAAATCGTGATACGCTGCCCCTTTGCAACGGCGGCAAGGAGTTTGGAAAAATGGGTCTTGGCCTCATGGACATTCACCGTTTTGGTGGCAATTTTCATACACCCCCCATATGGACTAAGATTAGTCTACTTCGGACTGGTGCGGGAGTCAATCCATTCGTTCCCGTACACAGGAGGTCGCCCCCATGCTCCCATCATGACCCTTGAACACGAGGCGCGCCTCGATATCCGGATTCCCGTCATGAAGGCGGTAGACTCGCACCTCTGCTCCTCGATTCTCCCTGAAGAGCCATCTCGACCATGAGTGGACTCAGACACCAACTTGTGCACCAACCTCTTTTCACCATCCTGTCGCGCCCCTCACCCACGCGGAGGTGCAGCACATCTTCTGAATCTGTGGCGACGCACGTCCGCACGCGTGACATCGTCCGCGGTGGCACGGTTGCCACGGGCGTGGCCACACCCCTTAACGGGCGACCATGCATCTTGATCTTAGGAGCTTTTCATTCAAACCGCGACGAATTCGGTCAGATGTATGAGATGGCTGAGATGAACTCCTCGTCACGTCATCGTGCTGACATGCGTTATGCGGTTGCAAACGCCGTGAGGGACATGACGAGCGTGCGCGGCGTATTCGCTAACGGCACAGCGCCGTAGGCGACGTACCAGTCGGCGGCGCGTTCGTTCTTCACATCGATGATGAGGACCACGCCGCCTACCTCGGCCGCGGCGAGCAAGCAGCGACGGCCTGCTGCAGCAAGGAGCTGGCCGCCTAGGCCCTTCCCCTGCACACGCACATGGGTCGCGATACGTGCGAGCCGAAAGCCCGGCACATCGTGACGCGCGAGGCCGCGCCGTACCATCTCCGGCGTGTCCGCGTACGCCAGCGCGCCAGGCGCAAGGCTATAGAAT
>CAZJOQ010000243.1:0-4519 GCA_964547625.1 uncultured Nitrospira sp. | reverse complement strand
CTCCGACCCCTGCGTCCCGAACGCAGTGCGCTACCGGGCTGCGCTACGCCCCGACAAGACCAAGAAGAATCGTGAGATGTCATTGTCTTACAACAGAGGGGCAAAAGGCAACCCGTGAGCGTCCGCTACCCCACGACACGTCACTTTCCCATCTTTCAGATTGACCCCTCTAGCCAACCCTCGGTCCGATTGAACCGCTCGGTCGACGCCATCCGATGCAAGTCGGAGCAGATACGGCACCGTTGCATTCGTGAGGGCGTAGGTAGAGGTGCGAGGAACAATACCAGGCATATTGGCCACACCATAGTGAAGAACCCCATCGGCCACATATACGGGATTGGAATGAGTTGTCGGTCGAGTCGTTTCTACACAGCCACCCTGATCCACGGAGACATCCACGATTACCGAACCAGGCTTCATTCGAGCTACCAACGACCGCGGCACAAGCTTCGGCGCCTTCATTCCTGGAACTAATACGGCTCCAATAAGAAGATCAGCCGAGGACACAGTCTCTTCAATGGTGGAAGAAGTCACGGCTCGGGTGATGATGCGCCCCTGATATTGATCGTCAAGAACGCGCAGCCGTTCAACGTCCAGATTGAGAACAGTCACCCTCGCCCCCAAACCCACAGCCATACGAATGGCCGATGAGCCTACCACTCCAGCGCCAAGAACCACGACGTGGCCAGGTTCGACCCCGGGCACCCCTCCCAACAACACCCCGCATCCACCATTCACCTTTTCCAGGTACTGCGCACCGATCTGCACCGACATTCGTCCGGCTATTTCGCTCATCGGTTTGAGCATCGGAAGACTGCCGTCTCTCGCTTCCGTCGTCTCATAGGCGATGGCAGTCACCTTGCTCCTCAATAGCTCCTCGGTCACATCAGGCAACGCGGCGAGATGTAAATAGGTAAACAAGACTTGTCCGGGTCGGAAAAGCGAACATTCGGCAAGCAACGGTTCCTTCACTTTCACAATCATCTCGCATCTGGCAAAGATGTCATGCTTGGAGTGCGCGATCATGGCCCCTACCTTGCGGTATTCGTCATCGCTAAAACCACTGCCTTCGCCTGCAGAGGATTCCACCCAAACCTCATGCCCATTTTGACACAACGTCGCCGTAGCCTCAGGCGTGAGACTGACGCGATATTCATGATCTTTGATTTCTTTTGGTATGCCGATAATCATTGAGATGCCCCTCCCTCTTGCTTTCGCATCTTGTCATCCTCCAAATCCATTATACCTCGAGACCAAGCAAGACTCCTTCCAGCACCCGCCTGACCCGTGGACAGTCCCGAAATTCCTGTTGTAAGATGTACCGTCCAATGTTCTTCACAGAGGTTAGTATGGACTCTCGAGAAGAAATGTGTCAGGCGTGCGGATCCTCCAGTGGCCCACTCTCAAAATCGTCGCTGGGAAAGGATTTCTTTGGCCGCCCCTACGATCGTCTGTCACCGCTGTCGGATCTGAATCCGAAGTGGTATTGTGCTTCCTGCTCTATGCATAAGAACTTGCACAGAGACTTTCGCGACATCCACGCTGAATTCGACAAACTTCGAGTGGGCCAGAGCTCTGAACTTTCAACCACTGACGAGTTTCAACGTGCGTCATTGCGATTACAAGAAATCCTGACTATCTTGAGCGCGCCACACCAGCAATCTCCATTCTTAGAGGGTCCCGACGTCACACGACTGCTGGCACAGCTCAATACGTTTACCGTGCCTGTCTAGACGGATAGCCTGATGCCAGTTTTTCAACGACACATTTTTATCTGCACCAACCAGCGTCCCAAGGACGATCCACGCGGTTGCTGTGCAAATCTTGGATCAGAAAAACTTCACGCGCATTTCAAGAGTGAATCCAAGCGACTTAACCTGAAGGGTGTTGTGCGTGCCAACAAAGCTGGCTGTCTCGACCATTGTGACCTTGGTCCCAGCGTGGTGATCTATCCAGAGGGAGTATGGTACTGGGTCAGCACCGAAGCGGATGTCACAGAGATCATGGAAGAGCATGTTGTGCGGGGAAAGATCGTCACTCGCTTGCTTATGCCAGAGCATCCAGTCCCAGAACAATTGGCCCCACTCAGGAAACCGTAAGACTCCCTACGACACTTCCATGCCAACCGAAGACAAATGGAAGGCCAACATGCAAAAGGTGGCCTTCGCCCAACAGTTTCCTGGCTTGTTATTGAGCTGGCAAGCCTGCCAAGGCAAGACGATTCGTGCCGTCCTTCCACTCACGGGGAAACCGGGCGCGATGGTGATCGTGTTCACCGATGCGACCTTTGCGATCGTTCCTCCGCTTGCTCCTGAGCCCTGGGCCATCGGACAGGCTCTCATAGACGCTCGTGCTCAGCTTGAATCTGCGCACCGAACGGCTTACGAGGAATACGACCGATTGGCACAGAAGGATAGAGAGGCCCTACGCAGTGCGCGACTCGAAAAGATTTTAGGTGCGATTCACAATAATCTGGAACAGATCCCAGAGCTCAAAGATCGGCTCAAAGAACTCGTGAAGGAGTGGCAGTGAGTAGTCTCCCGAAAAAAAACATGTTTGAGATCTTTTCTCAAGGTCTCTTTGAAGGAGTCAAACCCATGTTAGTCATTCGTGACCACCTGGTCCGTCATCCTGACCGCTGCACTCACCAAGCTGTATGTGTGCCTATTTGCCCGACCAGTGCATGGCTTTCCACACCTCCCTACAAGTTTGATCCGTCGCGCTGTCTGGAAAGCTGTCGGCTTTGCCTGGATGCTTGTCCATCACAAGCAATCTATGCGGTCTTCAAGAAGGGCGATAAGCTGTTGGAGCCGCAAAAGAAAACCGGGTAAGCTGACGACCTCCGATGCTCGCACAGCGACGTTCACACGATTTGTTTCCGCAAGTGCCCCCAGTAGGCAGTCCCAGCATATCCGCAGGCAACGGTGCCAGTCGTCATAGCCACGATCTGATAGACCTTGCTACGCGGAATTTTGACTTTCACCATAGGATTCAACAGATCGGGAGAATTCATGACCAATTTGAGAGATTCCCCGGCGGAGAGAATCGGCCACATACAAGCCAATCGCAGCCGGGTTTCATGGCGAGGAATCGCCATCGTATAAAGCCAGCCCTGATCAAGGTGCTCGACCGCCAGGCGAACGAGTTTACTGAGCACGGGTCTGAAGCGCGGAAGATTGTTCTGCTCCAACAGATCGAGCGGCTTTAATCCCACATCATCAAGCAACATTTCAGGAACATAGCAACGCCCATTCTGTAAATCGTGGGCGATGTCCTTAACAATGTTCGTCAGTTGTAGCCCCTTGCCAAAACGTAAACCCATCTCCGACATATGTTGGACATCCCAACCTGCTAACGCCTTACGATGGGCGCACATCAAGTCGGTCCAGAATTCCCCGACACACCCGGCCACATGGTATGTGTAGCGATCCAAGTCGTCGAGTGTCTTGAGCGCAGTAAGATGCGCCAGCGAAGCTCCAGGAAATGTACTCAAATCCATTTCCATTCCCTGCGTCAATGTCGTCAGGACTCGCTGGATCCGACGTCTGTCCTCCGGTGAACAGGCAAGAAAAAGTTGAAAGCACTCCTCCAACCGCTCAAGCAGGGTGCGTTCGGCTGAATCCTGTTGAACCGGCCCCACGGCCTGCTGAATCGCATGGATCTGATCCCAGTCAATGTGCCCATCCAAAAACTGGACTCGAAGACTCTTGAGAAACCCTAAGCGCCGTGGTCGATCGATCAGCTCTGTATCGGCGATCGTGTCGGCAGCTCGAGCGAACAGATAGGCAAGCCCTACCTGATCGCGCACATCGGCTGGAACAACTGCTAAGGTCGTATAAAAGAGACGCGAGACTTTTTTGAGTAGGTCCTGCAACAGTTCGTGTTTGGATGAGGTGGTGGCCGCTGAAGGATCCATTTATTTCAGTTCCACTAAGCCATCCTGCTCTTTAGGCTCGACCATTGCCCAGAGGCCACAATCACTCACAGTAGAAGATGAGATGAGTCAGATCGATTGTAACCATCGGAAGCTATCAGAAGAGCTGTTTACTGACTTCCCCACCACGTTTTCTAACAGGAACGCCAAGAGACGGTCAATGTTATCCACATACTTTCAAAGACTTCACACATCTTGACTTTATATTATGGGATCTTATTCATATATTGATGCCTCATGTGGTTGACAGTGTATCGCAAGCAGCAGATTTGTGTATAATTGTGGCAATTCAACAACTCGCCTCAGATGAGGCGAATGTTTGTCTTCAAGGAGGCTCACAATGAAGTGGTTCAAAGGCATAGGCCTACTACTGATCGCAAATATTCTCATCATGGTGACGCTCTCGATCACCGTCCCTATCGTCATCAATGTGATCTTACCGATGTTCGGGATCGATGTCCGCGGTTCCGTCGATCTCACATCGTTGGTATGGGCTGCCATGCTTGGGTTCGGTGGAGCATTCATCAGTTTGGCATTTTCGAAGCAAATGGCGCGGGCGATGCTCAACTGTCAGCAGATTACCCA
>CAZJOQ010000242.1:0-4527 GCA_964547625.1 uncultured Nitrospira sp. | reverse complement strand
TTCAGTGCTGCGCTTCTCTTAGCACATCAGGAGAGGCGAATAAATCAGAGCTTCCTTAGTTGAGAATAGGCCATCTGCACGCTTGTTGGAGTTCAGCCCTTCTCGAACACAATCATGGAATTTCACCTCATGTATCGAAATGGATGCGAATCTAAAACGATACAGCGGTATAATGCCTCACCTTGTAACGCTGCCTGCTTTTTTCCATATCTCTCGTCTCGGCCGCTTAGCGAGTAAAGAACCCCGCCCTTCCGGGGAGGGGTTCTTTACTTCGAACCGCTGATGAGACGAAGCGTTGTCTTTAAGAACGGTGAGGTCTTGGGCTCAGAAAAAAGCGATTGAAATGCCCGGTGGACGACGGTCGTATATCGTCGATGGTCGCTGAGAAAGAGTGCCGCCGCCTTCTTGCGATCTTCCCTGCCATAGCCCATCCGAATCGCGCACCGTTGCAACTCTTGCTCGTCAACAGGGAGTGAATGCGTCTGAAGATCGTGGACCATCTGAAGTTTGTGCTCCACATCGCGCAAGAATACATAGGCGACCGTGAGATCATCCTTCTCTTGGTCTGAAATCAACTTCCAACGCGAAAAGCGTTCCAAGGCGCCGAGCGTGCTTCTGTCAACCACCGCTGGAAGATGCTTCCCCACCAGCACTTGAAGGGTCTGCACGAAGAATTCGATTTCCCTGATTCCGCCCGTCCCAAGCTTCACGTTGCGACGTTCGTGTCCACGATCAGTCATTTTCCCGTCGATCATGTCCTTGACGGCTCGGACATCCTCAATCACAGCCGATGTCTCAGTCAGGTCCGGAAGTTTCTTGCCGACTCCAAAGATGAATGGCTTCACGGCCTTCACAAAAGCCGTTCCCAGTTCCGGCGAGCCGGCGATTGGGGAAGCTTTCAGGAGGGCCAAACGCTCCCAGGTTTGCCCCCGAGCAAGATAGTATCGCTGATAGCTTGACAGCGACCGTGCCAATTGACCGACTGAACCCTCGGCCCGTAATCGCAGATCGACTCGAAAGACGTGTCCCTCTCGAGTCGGCTCGGTCAAGACTCTGGTCAATTCGCGGGATAGAATCTCAAAATACTCTTCGTTCGAAATACCGACGCCCGCCGGTTTATCGGCGTGTCTACGCCCATGGGCTCTGGTTTCTCCGTCATCGGACTCATAGATGTAGAGCAGATCCACGTCTGAGCTGTAGTTGAGCTCATGCCCACCCAATTTCCCCATGCCGATGACGGCGAATGGTGTCTCGCACCACTGTCTCCACTTGTTTCGATGCATAGGAACACCGTACTGTCGCTTCAGATCGGCATCGACGATCTCGTAGGCGGCATGAATCATCAAGCACGCCAAGTCGGATAATGCGCTGGTCGTCTCCGGCACCGTGGCAAGCCGGAGCAGATCCCGGACACCGATGCGTAACATCTCACGTCGTCGAAACCGGCGAAGTGCGTCCAATTTCAATTCCTTGGAGGTGAGATGCCCGATACTCTCCCGAAGCGCGCGCTCCATTCCCTTTAGCGTTGGTGGTTTGGACGACACTTTCTCCTCAGCCAGCCAATAGACGAGCATCGGGTCCCGAAGGAGCGTAAAGGTCAAGGCATCGCTGTTCCCAAAAATGACGCAGAGGAGATCAAGCATGCGCGGCCAGCTGCACAGGTAGTCGAGAAAAGAGGTACGGGAGACACTCCCCAACAGGCGTTCCCAGTGGTTCAGCGCTTGATCAGGGTCGGCGGTCCTAGAAATCGACTCCATCAACATCGGCAGAATATCGGCCAACCGCCGGCGTTGGATGGGGTCGCCCGCCATGGCATTGAGGTTGCGGTCTGCCTGATCTGCATCACGTAGTCCATATGCGGATAAAATGACCCGTACGTTCTCAACGTCTCGTTTCTCAGCCAGAAGGATGGGACGAGGATCCGGCTTAGCAGTCATACTTCTAGCCAAGGTTTGTTGCGACGACAGGCGGGACGGTGAGGTTCGGCGAGCCATGCGGCGGCATTATACTGATAGGTTCTCCTACGCACAATGAAACCTATTCGGGTATACTGACATCCATGCCACGCGGCGCTCCTGACCAAACCCTTCTTATCAATAGCGTTCGGCAGTTGTGCTCAGATGTTCCGGACGACATCCTCCAAGATTTCTTCAGTCGCATAGATCAGGAGTACTTCCGACGGTTCGATCCCTCGACCATAGCAGGACACATCCGATTGACAGCGCAGCTGACGTCTGGCCGCCCCTGTACCATCGCCTTTTCCGAACAGCCGGATACACGGTTTGAGATCACGCTCGTGGCCTACGATTACTTCGCAGAGTTCGCCACGATTTGCGGTCTGCTGTCAGCCTTTGGGTTGAATATTGAGGAGGGAGATATTTATACGTTCGCCGAAAAAACCGCTCCGCTACCCTCCCGAACAAGTTGGACGGGGTATGGACCGCGTATCCGCCCCAAGGGAACCTCCGACTTGAGCAGAAAAAAGATCGTCGATGTGTTTCGGGTGCTGCCGGTGCCGGGGGAGAAATGGGGGGCAGCGCAACAGGCGCAACTGGAAGAAGCGCTCCACTCGGTCATCCTGCTGCTCGATAAAGGACAGTTTGCAGAGGCCCGCTTTGCGGTCAATCGACGGCTGGTCGAGCAGCTGGGAAAACGCCGTGCATCATTTAGTGGTCTGCTCAACCCCGTGCAGATCACATTCGACAACAGCCAGTCAGCCATCGACACCGTCATGGTTATCCGATCCGACGATACGCCGGCTTTTTTGTATGCCTTCGCCAATGCCCTGGCAATGCGCAATATCTATATTTCCAAAGCCCAGTTCGACGTTGAGAACGGGAAGATTCATGACCGCTTTTATGTCCGTAACCGCCATGGCCAGAAGCTCACTGACGCGACCGACCAGCAACAGCTGCGTTTAACGGCGGTGCTCATCAAACAGTTCACCCATGCCCTGACCTGGGCCCCGGACCCGACCAAAGCCCTAGAGGCTTTCGACCAGTTCCTCGACCTGACGGTGCAACAGACAAAGGGAAAGGCTCAGCAAGAAACCCTGGCCTTCCTCAGCGACAAGAAAACCTTTCCGCTGCTGGCCCGTCTGCTCGGGGCCAGTGATTTTCTATGGGAAGACTTCCTACGCCGCCAACACAGCAATCTCCTGCCTCTCTTGCAAGATTATCGCAACGCGCCCCTCATGAGACCACGAGCGACACTCCGCAAGGAACTTAATCGCCTGGTGAATCGGGCCGACACCGACAAAGACCGGAAGGCGGCCCTGAACAACTTTAAAGATCGCGAGCTCTTCCGCATCGACATGAAACACATCGTCGAGACGGACACCACCTTGCCGGACTTCTCCGCCGCCTTGACGCAGCTCGCCGAAGTCATCGTCGATCGGAGCATAAACGACTGCCAAGCCAAGTTGAACCAGCTGTACGGTCCACCGCGCTTGGCCAACAAGAAACCCTGTTCCTTCACCGTGCTCGGCCTGGGGAAATTCGGCGGTGGAGAGCTTGGGTATGCCTCCGATATTGAAGTGATGTTCGTGTACGACGACGCGGGCCGCACCGGCGGCAAGAACCCGATTGACAACAGCGAATACTTTGAGCGGCTGGGTCAGGAGCTCTTGCAATGGATCGAGGCCAAACAAGAGGGCATTTTCCATCTCGACGTACGCCTGCGGCCCCATGGTGGGAAGGGATCCCTGACCAATCCCTTCGACGAGATTACCAAGTACTATAGCGACCGTGGTCTTGCGGCCCCGTTTGAGCGCCAATCGTTGATCAAACTACGGCATGTGGCCGGCGATGCAGCGCTTGGCAAACGCGTCGAAGCCCATCGCGACAGCTACGTCTACAGCGGCAAACCCTGGGATCTGCGCATCGCACTCGATCTGCGCCGACAACAGCTGAAAGAGTTCGTCGAGCGTGGCACCGTCAATTTAAAGCATAGCCCTGGAGGCATCGTCGATATCGAATATGCCGTCCAATACCTCCAGATTATGCATGGCCATAAGCTCACCGTCTTGCGCACTTCCAACACGATGCAGGCCTTGGCAGCCCTTGTTGAGTGTGGACGTGTCAGGAGGGAGGACGGCGAGGATCTGCGAAAGGCCTATTTTTTCATCCGCATGCTCATCGATGGTCTTCGCATGGTCCGAGGCAATGCCAAAGACCGCATCCTTCCACCGGTCGACTCCGACGAATTTATCTTCCTGGCCCGTCGCGTCGGGTACACGACGGATGACTGGCAGGCGGGAGCAAAGCATCTCAAGTCGGATATTGAAGAGCACATGGGAAAGGTGAGGGAGTTTTTTGAGAGGACGTTTGGGAAGGTCCAAGGGAAAAAATAACCGAACAGTCGAAACTGAAAGGAAATGGCCAACCCGAGAAAAGCCTTTACTTCTAGGGCTGGCCACTTTCGAACCCTGTACCACACCGACGTCAAAAATGGGTGTGACTTTGACAAGAAAACCTAGGGTTTCACATCAAAGTGCAACGACAAGCCCGCATGTACATGGATCGTTCT
>CAZJOQ010000241.1:0-4541 GCA_964547625.1 uncultured Nitrospira sp. | reverse complement strand
GACGAAATCCAGGGGGTGACTCATAACAGGTCGTTATTCCAACAAACGGTCAACATACACCGTCCATCTTCATCGCTGCCTTGATGGTAGACCAATATATACCGCTTCTGACTCCTTGGACACTGCCGCATCCCACCCCACAACAGCATCGCAAAGGGTCACTCCTCGTCTTCTCAACAGATGCCCATTCACACAACTCTGGACTGCCTATCGAAGCAGCAACAGCAGGGCCAATCCCATTGCCACCACAGCCACCACCCCCGTCGCGAGACACATCGCCAGAATACGTTGATACCGACGCTCCGCTAGAGCCGCACCCTGCTCCAACGCCTCGAGGGTGGTTCGCATTTGCATCGCCAAGTCCTTGATGTGGGTGTCATTCTTCGCCACGGCGGCCTGAAGCTCGATGATCTGCTGTTGCAGCATCGAGGTCTGATTGGCAGCCGCATCGACACTCTTCTTGGTAAACACAGGGGACGCCGCAGACAAGATCGTTCCCACATGCGGCAGGACGGCTTTCAACGCAGGAAGGAGCCAGGCGGGCATCGTCAAGGGCCTCACAAAAGTAGATTTGGACCAGACCAGCGGCCTGGTTCATCACGCAATGAAATTCGCCACAGATTGCGCGTTATTCTTGCAATGGTTCATTGACTTGTCAACACAGCTCAGTTCACCATCCCACCTGAAAGGATTTCTCTCCTCGTCCCATATCCCCCCTATGAAGGCCGCCAGCAAACCCGGGCGAGCCAGGGGAGGAACCCATGGGGCAAGACAACGGCACGAATCAACCAAGCAGCCCCGTATCCTGGCTCGACCCCCGTCTCTATCAAATAGTGAGCCTTTCAACTCTCCTTCTCTATGGACTTCTCTTCCTCCGCTTTGACATTTCTATCTGGCAGATCGTTGTCACGCTCGGTGTGGCCCAACTGACGCAATATGCTAGTACCCGATATTTCAACCTGCCCTCTTTTGATCCCAAAAGCGCGTTGATTTCATCTCTCTCCCTCTGCCTGCTCCTTCGTACGAATGACCTTCCTGTCGCAGCCTTCGCAGCACTCATTGCGATCGGTAGCAAATTTGTCATCCGCTGGAACAACAAGCATGTGTTCAACCCAACAAACCTTGCGCTGGTTGTCATACTCAGCAGCGGCCTTGGTTGGATCTCGCCGGGGCAATGGGGGCAGGTCGCCTGGTTTGGATTTCTGATCGCCTGTCTCGGAAGCCTCGTCGTGACCCGCGCGGCGCGGGCTGATGTCACGCTCGCTTTTTTGACGTTCTACGTCGGGCTCCTGTGTGCACGAGCCATCTGGCTGGGTGACCCGCTGATGATTCCGCTCCACCAGATCGAAAGCGGGGCCCTACTGATTTTCTCGTTCTTCATGATCTCAGACCCAAAGACGACACCGGATTCGAGAGCGGGCCGCATCGTCTTCGCCCTGCTCGTAGCACTGACGGCACTTTACATCCAGTTCCAATTCTTTAAACCCAATGGCCCACTCTGGGGACTCATCGCCTGCTCGCCGCTCGTCCCCTTACTTGATCGCCAGTTCCCCAACACTCGATACGACTGGTCCAAGCCCACAACCGGTCACTCTTCTGTGCCCGTTCCCTTGCCATTATCGCTTCAACCACAAAGGAGGTTTTTATGAATCGTGTACTCACTTCAATGGTGACCCTTGCCCTAGGCCTACTCATCTGGGGCAACGAGGCCTCGGCCTTCTGCGGGTTCTACGTTGGCAAGGCGGATACCAAGCTCTTTAACCAAGCATCCGAGGTTGTCATCGCTCGCCATGACAACAAAACCGTGATCACGATGGCAAACGATTTCAAAGGCGATGTCAAAGAATTTGCGATGGTTGTGCCGGTCCCAACCGTCCTGGAAAAGGAACAGATTCATGTCGGCGACGCAGCCGTCCTCAAACACCTCGCGGATTATTCCGCGCCACGGCTGGTGGAATATTTCGATCCCAACCCCTGTCAGATGTTGTATCCCGAAAGTCGAGCCATGGATATGATGGCAAAATCAGCCGAAGCACCGTCTCGACTAGAACACAAAAAGGCGCTCGGCGTCACGGTCGAGGCGCAGTATCAGGTCGGTGAGTACGATATCCTGATTCTCTCGGCCAAAGAAAACCACGGGCTCGAAACCTGGCTCAGTGAAAACGGATACAAGATTCCTCGCGGGGCTTCCATGGTGTTACAGAGCTACTTAAAGCAGAATATGAAGTTCTTTGTCGCTAAGGTTAACCTCATTGAACAGTCACGGCTCGGCTTTACACACCTCCGTCCTCTACAGATCGCCTTTGAGTCACCGAAGTTCATGCTGCCGATTCGGCTCGGGACAGTGAACGCCGACGGCGCTCAGGAACTCTTCATCTATGTGCTGACGAAACAGGGTCGAGTTGAGACGACGAACTACCGCACGATCCGGTTGCCGGAAGCGCAGGAGATTCCGCTCTACGTGAAAGAGAAGTTCGGCGACTTCTACCGAGACCTGTTCACCCAGCAAGTGAAACGCGAGAGTACGCAGGGTGTGTTTCTCGAATATGCCTGGGATATGAACTGGTGCGACCCCTGCGCCGCGAACCCGCTCTCAGCCGAGGAACTTCGCAGCTTGGGAGTCTTTTGGCAGGACAGCCCGAGCATCAAGCGACGAAAGGGGTTCATGCCGCAGGCGCAGAACGTCTTCCTCACACGCCTCCACATCCGCTATGACGCCGCCCACTTTCCCGAAGACCTGATGTTCCAGGAGACGTCCGATCGCAATAATTTCCAGGCTCGGTACATTCTCCGCCACGCCTGGACCGGCATGGATGACTGCCCCGCCGCCACAACCTATCGGCAACAATTACGCGAACGTTATGAGCGGGAAGCCCACACGCTGGCCAATTTGACCGGATGGAACATCGGCGAGATTCGTGAAGCGATGAACCTAGCCTCACTCCCAGGAGGTGCAAATATGAAGTGGTACCAGCGGCTCTGGGCGAACTAAGCAGGAAGCGGCAAGGCGAGGCCCGAGACAGGCCTCGCCCTGCATCATCACATCAGGTGGATTATCGTTACGAAGCTAACCTTGGATGGAGAACGACAATGTGGCGTGATCCACCGAACTGTAGGCAGTAAGGACATTGCCGTTACTCGTCGGTGACGGTGCATGTTCTGAAATATGTTCCACTGCCTCGTCTTGCTCTTCTGTCTTGTGCTCCGTCGAGATCTGCACACGTCCCAGAAGATCCTCGTGCAGCTTCTCGAAGAAATCCGAAAAGTACTTCTGGAATTTCTGCAACTCGGTCTCCGCTTCCTTCAAGGCGTCGAATACGTGTTGAATGAACGACACAAGTTGCGTGTCCTTCCCCAAACGACTGAAACTGCCGTCAGACGAATCGAATGACGGGGTGGGCGCTGTGGTACCGTTGGACAACAGCGGGATCGCCGCCGCCGTCACAGGCGCCCCACCCAGGGTATAGGACGATGCCACCCCCACGGTGACGGATCGTACGACCTCTAGACTCACATCAAGGCTGGAGAGCGTGCCCAACCCGCGAAACCGTTCCGCGAGTGTCGCCGCCTGCGCGAGGGCTTTTTCATCCTGTCCCTCGACGAACCCACGAAAGATGCCGGATATTTTTTGCAAGAGCTTGAGTAGGTCGCTTCGCTCTTGCTCATTGAGGTCGCCGTCGATGGCTATGCTGAATTCTTGCCGAAGGCCGTATTGCGCATACTCCGCGCCGACGCTCACCGCCGCCTGCCTAGAGCCGCCATGAGCGTGATAACGACCGGCGCGAAAGTCCCTCTCAAGGGTTGCCGCGAGTGTAATGGTATCGCCTTCTGCCGTCCTCACGCTCAGGCGTCCGGAAAAATCGTTGGAGACAGTCACGCCCCTGCCCCCTGTCTCCAACCTGTATGCCCCTCCATCGGATGTCGAGCGGAGATCGAAGAAGCGGTGCGGATCGACTGCCGTCAGCGCCTGAATCGGCATGCATGGCTCCTGTTTCGTCAACCGGAGTTGACCCCTCTGTCACTCCTCCTATCGGCACTGCCAGGGCTGAACTTAAGAAACAGTGTGCTATAGTGAACGACACTGCGTAGTCCCTTATGGCAAGGAGGCTTTATGCGAAATCTTTTCGGGGGTCTTGTGATCATCGGAGCAAGTCTGATCCTTGGCGCGACAGGCTGTACCATCAAGAGCACGGTGAAGCAAATCACCGATACGACGTCCAACGTGACCGGCACGACCTCGGGATCGGCCTGGTGGAACGAAGACGGTCAGATCAAACCGGACTTCAAAGCCACGGCATTTGTGACCTTGAATCAAGAGAATCTTCGGCAAGACTTGGCGGCGGGGCGAGGAGAATACCTGACATCCGTGAGCCGACTGTTGAACATTCCCGAAGAGCGGCAGCCGGTGTTTTTCTCCACCGTTCAAGCCGGCTATGTCGAGACGGTCGATCAAGACCCTGCGGCACTCCTAGCGCTGCTTCGAGAGACCTCAAAGCCGTTTGTCCGATAGCTGAGCTCGGGGAAGCGGTCGCACGACCTAG
>CAZJOQ010000240.1:0-4544 GCA_964547625.1 uncultured Nitrospira sp. | reverse complement strand
TTCAAACCCATCCATTTCAGGCATTTGTCCGTCGATGATCGCAAGATCGTACATCGCCCCATGACTCCGTGTGCCTCGCATAACCTCCAATGCCTCTCTACCGGAGGAGACAGTCACATGAGCGATTCCCCATGCGTTCAGGTACTGATCAAGAATATGTCGATTGGTCGCGTTATCGTCGACCACAAGCACTCGCATCTTACGGAAGGCTTCACAAGCTTCTCAGCGCCTCGACGCCAGATTGAGCGACCGATTGAAGGGGATCTGGAGCCAGAATGTCGACCCCATTCCTAGAGAACTTTCCAGACCGATCGTTCCCTTCATGAGGCCCACCAGCTGCTTGACGATGGTTAATCCAAGACCTGTCCCTCCGAATTTTCTGGTTGTCGAACCGTCGGCCTGCGAGAATGCTTCGAAGATTTTCTCGTGTACGGCGGGAGCAATCCCGATTCCCGTATCCCGCACCTCCAGACGAAGCGTGACCTGGTCGGCCTGTTCCTCAATGCGAGAAACCGATACCACGATTTCTCCCCGTTCTGTGAACTTGACGGCATTTCCCAGCAGGTTCACGAGAATTTGCCGCACTCGCGTCGCGTCCCCACGCAGATATGTCGGCACATCGCCGTCAATCTTCGAGGCCAACTCAATCTTCTTCGACTCCACTCGGTGCGCAAACAGATCCATCACTTCGTCCATTAACTCCTGCAAATCGAAATCACTGTTCTCGAGTTGCAGCTTGTTCGCTTCAATCTTCGAGAAGTCTAGAATATCGTTCACAACATCCAGCAAGTTCACAGAGGACCGATCTGCAATATCGACAAACCGCTGCTGCTTTTCCGTTAACGGGGTCAGCCGCAACAACTGTGTCATGCCCATGATGCCGTTCAGTGGAGTCCGAACCTCATGGCTCATGTTGGCCAAAAATTCGGTCTTGGCTTGACTGGCAGCCTGGGCCTTCTGAGCCAGACCCACCGCCTCGTGCGTTTTTTCTTCAAGCTCTCGTGTCCGCTCTTCCACCCGCGCTTCCAGCGTGCGTTGGTACCTCTGCACCTCCTCTTGAGAGGAGGCCAGTTGCTGGACCATCCCATTGAAGGACTCGGCCAACGTGCCGATTTCATCATTGCTGGCCACCGGCACAGATTGCTGAAAGTCTCCTCCGGCAATTTGTTCCGTCGCCTTGACGAGGCTTTGAACAGGACGGATGATTCGTCGGATGCAGAAGAAGGTCACCGCAATGCCGACCAGGGCGACGGCACAGGTAACGGATCCGATCCACAGCAGATACTCATAGAGCTCCGCTGTGAGTCGCGTTTCACTGAGCCCAAGCCGCAGCTCTCCGATCATCTTATTCGGACGTTGTGATGGCGACTCATCGGCAAACAGGTCTGTTTTCGCTTGAGACCGGATGACGACGCGAATATCCATATACCGCAGCCCACTCCTCTGATCGATGAGATCCGAGAACGACGCCCCCGTTGCTTGCGGAGCGTTCGCCATCACGCCGCTCGCAACCTGATCCTTGGCCTCTTGAATCAATGGATGTTTGTCGGCATTCTGGACCACCACGTAGGCAAAATCAGGGTCCATACGCGCGCCGTCCACGACCGTTCTCAACGCATCCACATTTTCCGTATACACTCCGTACTCGCTGGCTTGAGCCAGCATGCCGGCGGTAATCACGCCCCGCTGAATCAAGGCATCCCGCGTGGTCGTGACTTCGCGATACACCATCAACGAACCGATGCTGATCGCGGTGATCAAAATGACCACGATTGTGAGCAGATTGAACTTCGTTGTCAGGCTTGTCTGCATAGCGGATCCGTCACTCGAACACCTGACTCGCGCCGTCGAGAATCTGTTGGGGCAACTCGATTTTCATTGAGCGAGCCGTTTTCAGATTGACCGAGAAGAGCACCTTCCTGGGAGAGGCGATCTGAATCGTCCCTGGATTCACCTTATTCAACACTTTGACCGCAATTTCTCCACATTGGTTTCCGATGTCACCATAGTCTCGGTCCAAGGCGTACAGGGCGCCGGCCTTGACCCATGGTCCCGACAAGCCGGCGAACGGAATCTTGTTCCGAAACGAAAACAACAAGATGGGTTCGGCCGTCTGTGGCGATAGTACCACCTGATCCATGATGCCCCAAAGAAGATCGACATTATTCGCCAAGCTTTCCAAGGCATTGGGGATATCACGAGGGGTTTCCACAGATTTCGGCACGAGTTTCACGCCGAGCTTTTTGGCGAGCTGCAGTGCGGCATCGACGGTGTCCTGGTTCTCTTTCGGACTGTACAGCACTCCAATCTTTGCCAGATCAGGCAGTATTCGCCGCATCACGTCCAATTGACTTTCAAGCGAAAACTCGAGACCAACTCCCGTGACATTTCCGTTTTCTCTAAATTTCTCGGGACGGGCCGTGAGACCGGTGATCACCGGCACCTCGTTATGTTCGGCAAGGACCGCCTGAGTCGCCAATGATCCGACGGTCAAGAACGCTGCGGGAGGAACCTCTTTGAACTGACGCAACATATTCGGCGCATTCGCACTGTTCCCCTTCAAGCTATGGACTTCGATCTCCGGCTGAACTCCGGCGCTCGCCAGAGCATTGCGAAAGCCCTTCACCATGTCGGCATAGGGAGGCGAGTCCTGACTGAGGATGATCACGACTTTGGGAGTTGCCGCTGAGGCAGGCATCGGATGGTGGCTGATCCACACGAGCCACCCAAGCACCAACCAGTAAGTAAGCACCGTCGCTGTTCGGGGCGATAGCACTGGAGGTCAGTTCCCTTCAGAAGCGATATTTCAACTTCAGCCAGTAGGTTCGGCCATCCTGCAGGATGGTATCTTGCTGATGTTCGCCGGACCCAGGATCGCCGTACTGATGGTCGAACAGATTATTCACTTGGGCGGAGAACTCCCAACCAGGCAGCAGATGCTGGGTAAACAGCGTCATATTTGTCAGAAAGACATTCTTGGCGCTATTGCCGGTGAGAGTCAGACGACTGCTCATGTAGCGGGTTTCCAAACCGGCGAAGACCTTGTCTCTGAAGAGGGGAATGATCACATTTCCCTTCACGACATGCTGAGGAGAATTCGTCAGCAACCGGTCGGTGTCACTGTCTCTCGCCTCCTGAATCGCATAACTGACACGCCCATCCCACCCACTCGGCCATTTTCCCTCCAATGCGAGCTCAAGGCCCTTGGCGTTGAGCTTGTCTCCGTTCCGGTAAACCAACAGACCGTCGCTCGGGTCAAGGACTTGGCTGATCAGCTTATCAATCTCGTAGTAGTAGGCACTGGCAGACCCTCGCACATGGTGGCCAAGGTACTGTTCCAACACCAGTTCATACGTGTTGATGATCTCCGGTTGGAGGTTCGGATTGGCCTTGTTCGTCTCACTCCCAACGTAGAATTGCTCAAACGGATTCGGCGCTCGAAACGCCCTTCCATACAACAGTTTGGCGGTCGTATTGCGCCAGGTGTAGATCAAGCCGGCCCGAGGATTGACCGTTCCCCCGAACGTCGAATAGTGGTCGTAGCGGAAGCCGGCATTGAGGATGAGGCGGTCCGTGATGGCAAACTCATCCTGCAGGTAGAAGGCCCAGATATCTAGCCTGCGCTTATCGTCCAGATAGGTCGCGGGAGGGTCGGCATCTCTATTGGATTGATCCATCCGAAACTGGCTTCTGAATTCACTTCCGAGCGTGACCTTATGCTTCTCGAACAACCGCTTTACCAAGGTTAATTCCCCACCGGCTTGATCAGTCGTCGCAAAATCCTGATTCAAAGTCGGGGGGGGGTAGTCGAGCAGGAAATCGCCACGGAAGTAGTAGCGGTCGTAATAGAGCCGTCCTTTCACGGTCAGGTGATTATCAAAGTCATGTTGATACTTGAGGTCCAGATACCCCCGGTTATCGACCGTGGCGTCTCGTCCATTGTTGAAAATCGTTCCAAACGCGGCCGTCGGAACTGTCTTTTTCCGTCCCACATACCCACCCTGCAACGTGAAGTCCCCGTAGGAGGCTTTGGCAAAGAAGTTGTGGAACGTGTCCTGATCCATGCGGTGGGCAATGCCATTGTTTTGGTCGGGCGTGTTGAATTCTTGGTAGAACAAATTCTGCTGGCCCACACTGTAGTAATAGGACCCGGACATGATGAATTCGAGCCCATTGGAGAGCTTTTGGCCATAGGTCAATCGGCCCCTGTTGGAGGTGAAGCTGGAGTTTTCCCAGGAACCTTCCACTCCCTTGATATCGCGCCCCCGCTTGGTGATCACGTTGATGACCCCAAAAAAGGCGTTGGTCCCGTACAAGGATGAGCTCGGGCCACGAACGACTTCGACCCGCTCGATGAGGTCCACATCGATGGCTGACTCCGTCCCGATCGGTGCTTGATCGTAGACCGCATCATTCAATCGGTGACCATCAATGAGCAAGAGCACCCGGCTGTTATAGTCGCCGGGACGGTTGAACCCGCGAATCCCGAGGTAGTCGTAATTCCGATCATAGGTCGCGAATAGGCCGGGTACGCTCTGGAGGAC
>CAZJOQ010000239.1:0-4600 GCA_964547625.1 uncultured Nitrospira sp. | reverse complement strand
CGCAATTCGATCGTGAGACCACGGTACTACGCAACCGATATGCCAGGAAGCGGGAAAGAGGGTGGCGTAAGGACGGTTCTCATAAAGTCGCATTGCGCAACGTTTCTGTCTGATAGTGAGCGTACGAGAAGGGGGCGGGATAGGCTATTTGTACCAAAAGGCATTCCTGGAGTGAACCACTTCGAACACTGTGAGATAGCCAGAAACTCGTACAGGAGCCGATTGAGGGCCTGTCGGAATGGCTGGTTATCGCTGTGCGGAGGTCAGGTGCTGGATCAACCAGTCGGCAATGACTTGTGTCATGCACGTGAAGTCCGCACCTTTTGTAAATTGATGGTCGGCGCCCGGTACCATTTCGAGGTGCTTTTTGACGCGGAGCGCCTCATAAAGTTGTCGACTTTGATGGAGCGGGACATGTTCATCCTGGTCGCCCTGCACAATGACGGTCGGAGCCGTGATCGACCGCGCGGGGTCATAGGCGATCTGCCGGAGACAATCTTCATAGAAGGCATAGCGCAGCTTCACACGGTCAGGGCCGCCGAGAATATCAGGAATCGTGTCGGTCGCTTTCCACTGTGCTATGCCGTCGTCTCCAAACTCCAATCGTAGCTCTTCTGCGAAATCGACGACGGGGCATTTGAGCGCCAGGCAATCCAGATCTGTCCATTGCGCGGCTGTCAGAATCGACACGAGACCGCCGAAGCTGGATCCCATCAGACCGATGCGGCGAAACCCCCTCTGCCGCATCAAATCGATTGCTGTGGCGGCTTGTTCAATCGCCAAGGTGATCGTGATTTGATCGAATGGGCCCTCGCTCTCCGCTTGCCCAAAAAAATCAAAACGAAACGTAGCGATGCCGTGGCCCGTGAGCATCCTGGTCAGGGTATTGTTGGTCGAGCTGGTTTTCGAGGAAAGAAAACCGTGACACAGCACGGCGGCCCTATCGGTCTCGCCGGGAGGCCTGGTTAAGATGGAGGCTACCCGATGTCCACGGGGATCGAGAAAGGAGAATCGTTCTTCCACGGCCGGATTGTATCAGAATCTGCTTGCTTGGTCAGGCAGGAGGATAGAGAAGATGGATGATCATGCCGTCAGCTTCAGTTCATCGGGGGGCGCCTGTTGGACAGCAAGATGCTCTGGCTGCTTAGCCACGATGGCGGACAACTTAATCGAGAAGAGCACATAGCTGGTCAGTAGAAGAATGAGACATGCCCACATGGCACTCTGAACATAGATGGAGCCCAGCGGCACATTCCACGTGAGAGTTGCCAGGATGCCGAGCCCCATGGTTCCGAGCGAGAGAGTGGCGATCTGTACGGATCCCCAACGGTTCATCATGGAAGTCAGTTGATCGAGATAGATGCTGCGCTTTGTGTGGCTGGTAACCCGACTGGCTGCGAGGGTAACGGGAATCAGATAGGAGAATGCGCCCATGATCGCGTTCACGATGAAACCGATGAATGCCATATGGGTATAGGCAACCAGGTGGAGCTTGCCGGATGGCAACACCGGTGGGTTCGATAGGTGATTGGCTCCAACAAAGACACCGAGGACGATCGTAAACACGAGAAAGAAGGTGGAGACTAAGAGATGGTCCGAGGCGGCATTTCCGGAATGAGGCAAGGTGAGCCACGTTCTGAACAGGTTGTTGGTCAGGAGACTCACGCCCATGAACAAAATGGCACCCGCAATCATTTCAACGAGAACCGATGAATTGAGGAATCCACCGATCAATACAACTACCCCGATCGGTAGGAAGATGGTCGTCAGCTGCACCAGCCTCGGGTCTGCGAGTGGGGCGCCCCAAACTATCGGCAGGAGATGATGCATCATGCCAATGATGATCAGAACCACAAAGCCGAGCACGACAAGATGAATGTGGGCAAGTCGCACATAGCCGTAGGATTCCGGAATGATCCCCAATGTCATGAGCTCTCCGCAGGCCGATCCGCTGACAAGGCCAAAGAAAGCCAGTGCGTAGTACCATGAATGGCTCAACGAGGAATTCCACACCTGCTGCGCGTGAGCCCAGAGGCTCCAGATGGCAGAGAGAAAACCGGCAATCACCACGAAGCCGGCGATGCTCACAAGCAGGTCGTGATGCAGCCAAAATCCCACGAGCATTCCAACGAGGCCGCCGTTTAGCGTGAATAATGTGATGGGATGCGAGTCTGATTCTATTCTGACCTTTGACTGTGGTGGAGCGACGAGCAAAAGAAACCCGCCGAGAATAAGTTGAGCCACGCCGCCGATCAGAACCGCATGAACATGGAGCGCTCGTACCCATGAGGGCAGTGGGGTGCCACGAACTAACCCAATGAGAATCACCAACCCGAGGATTGATGCAAGGGTGAGCCAGGTGAGACCTGTGAGGCACAACGTAAGGGGCGAGTAGTTTCGTGCGCGCATCGGCTGGTACTTAACGCTCCAAGAAATAAAAATGATCGGTGGGACCGTGACCGTGGCCGATCGCGAGACCATGTCGGATCGCTTCCGTGACGTAGGCTTTCGCCGTCTGCGCAGAATCTAAGACGGAACGTCCACGAGCAAGATGTGCGGCCAGCGCTGAGGCGAACGTACAACCAGTGCCGTGGGTATGGCGTGTCTCAATGAATTCCCCCTTCAACACATTAAAAAACCGTCCGTCATACAGCAGATCGGTTGCCCGTTCGTTGAGAAGGTGGCCGCCTTTGATCAAGACATGCTTGCATCCGAATTGATGAATCACCTTGGCGGCTCGTCGCGCGTCGGCCAACGATCGGATTTCGATCCCTGACAGTTGCTGAGCCTCATGCACGTTCGGCGTCACGATCAAGGCGAGTGGGAGCAGCTTCATCTTGACGGCTTCGACGGCATCCGGCTGCAACAGGGGATGCCCACTCTTGGAGATCATGACCGGATCTACGATGAGGTTGGTGACTTTTTGAGGAGTGAGCATGCGTACGACCACTTCGACGATCACCGAGGATGACAACATCCCGGTTTTGACGGCGGCCACGTCGAAATCGTCGAAGATGGCATCGAGTTGCGAGGCGATGATGGCGGGAGGCAATTCGAAGACATCCGTCACATCTTCGGTGTTTTGAGCCGTGATGGCTGTAATCACGGACATGGCAAAGACCCCGTTGGCGGACATGGCCTTGAGATCGGCCTGAATACCTGCGCCTCCGCCGGAGTCTGAACCAGCGATGGTAAGCACTTGTTTCAAGATATTCGACATGGGTGGCTTTCTATGGGGTTGGTTCCACGGGATCTGGCGTGGGGGCCAGAGTCAGTTTATCAATCGTGAACGAAGCATCCTGTCTTGGTAATTTCTCGTGAAAGTGAAGCTTGAACTGGGTGGCCGCTGCATCTGAGGTGGCTCTGAAGGCCAGAATGACTCGTCTTTTTCGTCGGGGTGACAGCTCAATGCCCCGTGTACAGAGACCTTCCCGATTCTCCTCGACTCCCTGATGCCATGTTGTACCATGTTCATCCTTCAGCAGTGTGTCTTGCAAGTGACACAGGAGCTTCAGGTCACGCGAGGAATGGTTTTCGATGATGAAGCCCAATTGCACTCGGCTGTCGTGTTTGTCGATCGACGTCACGATTAACTCATAGTACTCGTTCCGGTGAGTGCCGAGGCCGGTCGGAGGTGCAGGCTCGGTTGGACTGATTGGGACCATCGGTTGCGGAGCCCCCTCTTTTTTGAAGAACGAGTTCAACGGGCCGGCTTTCGGCAGCGTTGCCCGCGCGGCGCCGATGGACTGGGCATTCGATGGACGGATCAACTTTGTGGTGACCTGTAGGCCGTTCGGAGTCTCGATATAGACTCCGCTGATGAATGCATCGGCGCGGATCGCTTTGGCGACACGGTGGACGGCTTTCGCATGGTCTGAGTCGATGCGGTCCACGTGGAGTTTCTTCAGGGTTGAGTACGTAAGCGTTCGGTCAACCACCGTCAATTCTGCTGCGAGCATGATTTGCGTTCCGAGCTCTTCAGCAAGGAACTGTCCCACCGGCGTGGACTGTCCTTGTAAATCGGTAAAGTCGAGAAAGGCCAGACGGTGTTTCTTGGCTTTCGCTGCCCGTTCCGTTATCGCCTCAGCCAACTGTTTGAGGGTCTCCTCATAACTCGCGCCAGCCCAAGTGGACGTTGGATAGGGAAATGGCGACAGCAGAGCGAAGAGCAGTATCAGTAATCCGATCATAGCCATGAACTGATGTCATTATACTCAGGGCGGAGCGAGAGTCTAGCAGGGGGCAAAAAGAGGAACGACAGGAATCTCTTCCATCCTCACGACTATTCAGTGATGATTTCCCGCATATAAAATCGGTATTCTCTCTCTACGGTGAATGTGATTGTAAGCTTCTCCTGAACACGGGAACGAGGCAGGTTTCTTCCTACGATGTCTGATGGCTGAGCCAACGATTATTTGCCCCACGTGTAAGACTGAAATCAAACTCACGGAATCCCTCGCGGCTCCGCTGATCGAATCGACTCGTCATGAGTATGAGAAGCGTTTAGCCCGGAAAGATGCCGATGTGGCCAAGCGCGACGCGGCCCTGCGCGAGCGGGAGGAAGCGAAAAAATCCAAGCTCGCCTTGCAGACCGACCTGG
>CAZJOQ010000238.1:0-4673 GCA_964547625.1 uncultured Nitrospira sp. | reverse complement strand
CCAGGTCTTATCCGGCTGGTCGCTGGTCAACAGCACTTCCGTATCGGGAGCGCGACGCCAGCGGTCGAACCGCTCGCGGTAAAGGAGATCGTGCGGCGTCTTGACACCATGGAGAATCTTGATCGATCCATACTGCGCTCGCCGCCGGAAGATGTACTCGATCGCCCCAACGACCGGTGCACACCCGAGGCCGCCGGTCACGATCACGACGTTCCGTCCCTTCGCCTCTTCCAGCGGCCAACCTTCTCCAAACGGACCACGGATCCCCAAGGTTTCGCCGGGCCGGAGATCGGCAATCGCGTTGGTGACTCGTCCCACGGTTCGGATCGTGTGGTCCAGAACCTCCGGCTCATCCGGGTCGGACACAATGGAAATCGCCACCTCGCCGACTCCGAACAGATACACCATATTGAACTGGCCGGCCTTGAATCGAAATTGGCGCCGGGTTTCTTCATCGACAAGCTGCAAACGGTAGCTATTGATATCTTCGGCTTCTCGGATCTTCTCCACGATCGTCGCCGGATGGATGACATAGGGATTGACCGTTGAACCTTCCATCGGCATGCCGCTACGTGTTCTCCTCCTGTTGGCTCGCATGTGACGGCTGGACGCCGGGCGCCAGCAACGCCGGTAATTCCTCGGTCAAATCGATCCCGACCGGGCACCAGGTGATGCATCGACCGCAGCCGACACAGCCGGACGTACCGAACTGATCGATCCACGACGCGAGCTTATGCGTCAGCCACATCCGGTACCGATCCTTGATCGTCGGACGGATGTTCTTGCCGTGGATATATCCGTGCTGCTGCGTGAAGCAGGAATCCCACAATCTGGCATGAGCGCTGTGCTGGTGCGAGAGGTCCGGTGCTTCCTCGACCGTATGGCAGAAGCAGGTCGGGCAGACCATCGTGCAATTGGTACAGGCAAGACAACGCCCTGCCACCTCGTCCCATCGAGGGTGTTCGTGAGTCTCGTAGAGCGCATGTGGCAAGCGCGAGCGATCCAACCGTCGGACTTGATTCTCCGCTGAGGATTCGATACGCCTGGCGGCCTCACCAGCTAGGTCCTCAGAGGCAGGAGGCAGAGAGAAGCCTGACAGAAGATCGCGGCCGGCCTCGCTACCCGCTTCGATCAAAAACCTGTCATCTACCTCGGTCAACGCGAGATCGAAGCCTTGGTTGGCACGAGGACCGGTCTCCATCGATGCGCAGAAACAAGTCTGTAGCGACCGTGTGCAGTTCACAGCAACTACGAAGAGCCCCTCACGACGGGCCGCGTAGTATGGATCCCGGTACGTATCGTTCAGGAAAATCCGGTCTTGAACGGCCAGCCCCGCCAGATCGCAGGCCCGGGCCCCGATGATTGCCACCTTGTCTTGTTGAGGAGGTGTCGGATGAGCGGTGAATCCGTCCTTGCTGCGTTCGATCTGCAAAAGCGGCTCGCGTGGCGCAAAGACAAACGGCTTCAGCGATTGCGGCCCGTGGACGACACCGAAGATTTCGTCGGACCCGGTCTGTTCCAGCTGATAGCGTCCCGGTTCCTGCTGATCTCGCCAGCCGATCGGTAGATCCGACACCCGTCTGATCGTATCCCAGACAACGGACCCTTCGCGCACCATGGGCCCGACAACTCGATATCCCTTCGCGCTCAAGGCATCAAGCAATCGTTGGAGGTCGGCTGTCGGTAGGACAGCGTATGTTTCTAAAGCCCTCACCATGACCGTCCCCCGTTTCGCTCGATGCCCATCCAGTCACCCCTTGACGCAGACAAGCGGTTCCACCCTCGCCACCTTCCTTGCCAGCTTCGCGTCATCCGCCGCACCCACCACCTCACTCACATCTTTATACGCACCCGGCGCTTCTTCGGCAACTCCGCGCATGGATGGACTACGAATCAGAATTCCACGTGTTGCCAATTCCTTGACCACCTCGCGACCATGCCACTGTCGAAGCGCTTGGTGCCGACTCATGCTCCGACCGGCTCCATGACAGGCGGACCCATACGCCAATGCCATGCCTTCCTCGGTGCCTACGAGCACATACGACGCGGTTCCCATCGTACCACCGATCAGGACCGGCTGGCCCACCGTTCGCAGAGAGGGTGGAAGATCGGGGTGGCCCGGGCCGAAAGCCCGGGTCGCTCCCTTGCGATGGACGAACAGACGGGTCGGTGTCCCGTCCACGACATGGTCCTCCACCTTGCAGGTGTTGTGGGACACGTCATACAGCAGCGAGAGTTGGGCCTGCGGCAGCACGTCCGCAAACACTTCTCTGACCAGATGCGTGATCATCTGCCGATTGGCCAGGGCGCAGTTGATCGCCGCTCGCATCGCTCCGAGGTATTCCTGGCCTATCTCGGAATTGATCGGAGCACAGGCCAACTCACGATCCGGCAATTCGACCCGGTATCGAGCCGCGCTGACGGCCATACTCTTCAGAAACTCGGTGCCGATCTGATGTCCGAGCCCTCGCGAGCCACAATGGATGCTCACGACAACATCGCCTTCACGAACTCCGAAGACCGCGCCGACTTCCGCATCATGCACCGCCACGACCTGTTGCACTTCGAGATAGTGATTCCCGGATCCGAGCGTCCCCATTTCATCCTGCTGGCGTTTCTTGGCATGGTCTGAGACATGCTCAGGTTTGGCGCCGGCCATGCAGCCGTATTCTTCGATGAACTCCAGATCCTCGTGTGACCCGTAGCCCTTTCCCACGGCCCATTTCGCTCCTCCGGCAAGCATGGCGTCCATTTCATGTTTGTCCAAACGAACCTTGCCCGTACTTCCCACGCCGGCAGGAATGCGGTAATACAAGGAGTCGGCCAGCAGTTCTTTCACCGGTTGGACATCCTCGACCGTGAGTCCGGTGCGAAGCAGGCGAACGCCGCAGGAAATGTCGAAGCCCACGCCGCCGGCCGACACCACGCCGCCGAGATCGGGATCGAATGCGGCGACCCCGCCGATGGGAAACCCATAACCCCAATGGGCATCGGGCATCGCATAGGAAGCTTGGACGATGCCCGGTAACGTCGCCACGTTGGTCACTTGTTCGTACACTTTCTCGTCCATGTCGTGAATCAACGCTTCGGTGGCGTAGATCACGCCCGGCACTCGCATCTTGCCGCGAGGAGAAATGTGCCATTCGTCGCGTCCGCGGCGTTTCAGGAGATTAAGATCCATCACAACCTCGCAACTCAATTCTCACAGTGAATCAGACATCGACCACGCATTGCGCTATCCAGCGCCCCTGCTCATCCTGCTTCACAGACAGCTCGGTATAAGTCGCGCCCTTGACTTCGACAGCCGGTTGATGCCGCGCCACCTCGATCGACTCTCCCCAGGCCGTCGCATGCAATGAATGGTCGTTGAAGCGAACACTGAATCGACTAAACAGCATGTTCCGCGTCGCCATTTCGTAGACGAGCGCATTCAGCCAATCGACAAGCAGCAGCTCCTCGTCAGGCGCTTCACAGGTAATTGATACGGTTTGCATCGGAGCCACCGACTTCGGCTCTGTGATCACGGCGGTCAGTGCCAGTCCCGCCTGTTCAAATGCCGCCTCCTTAGTCGAACCGATTCCCCGCACGCCGATATCGGCCTCATGCGGGAAATGTTCCCAACTCTTGTCATGTACCACTTCGGAACCAGGGGACTGCATAGTCGGTCCTCTCTGAAGTTCAGCAGCTATGCTTATCCATGGGAGACTTGTTCGTCTTGTGCTTCCGTATCACGTGACCGCGACTATTCCTATATGATTCTTGAATGGAATCTCCACTCCGAATGTTTCGCATTTCGTGTTCGTCGACTTTTCTAGAAACGCTGCTTCCTGGTCGTTCGCAAGACGCACCCCCAGATCCTCAATGCAGATCGGATGGAGCCTCAGACGCGCGTTCCGGCCACGGTCCGATTCCCACATGAATAGAAACGAGAGATCATTGCGCTCGTTTTTGTCGATCAGGTAGTCATCGATAAAGTCGCCCGTGGAATACAGGATGGCTTTCCCCTGGTAGAGTTCAATGCCCTGAGGCGTATGGTTGGAGTGGCCCCAATACAGGTCGGCACCCATGTCGATAAGCTCATGCGCCAGCGCCTGCATGGCCTTCGACGGCGCACCCCAGTTCGGACCGACATGCGCGCTGACGATCACGAGGTCTGCTTGCCGTCGCGCCGACATCAGCGCTTGAGTGAGTCGCGACCGGTACGGTTCCTTCAACCCTCGGTTGCCGTAAGCAATGTAGTTCACACCGGGTTTCGTGTGTGTCGCTTCCCATTCCGGCTCATTATCCGTCAAGGCCACGACGGCTACGCGGCCCTCCGGCAACCCCAGCACAAGAGGAGCACAAGCTTCTACCATCACGATACCGGCCCCGGTTCGTTTGACACCGGCTTGATCGAGCAAATGGAAGCAATCCAACAAGGCTTCAGGTCCGTAGTCCAGCACATGATTATTGGCCAGAGTCACACCATCGATCTTGGCCGCTGAGAGAATATCGATGGCGCGAGGCCGGGCGCGAAAGTGAAATGCCTTCGTGGTCGGATGCCATTCCGCTCCCCGGCTGCTGATCACACATTCCAAGTTGATCAATCGGCAGTCGCCAGTCAGCATAACCGGCAACACGTCTCCCCAGATTGCTTCAGGACGCACCGATCGGTTCTGTATGACATATTGATC
>CAZJOQ010000237.1:0-4697 GCA_964547625.1 uncultured Nitrospira sp. | reverse complement strand
AAGTGGGAAGTGCGCGAGGTGTGCCGACAGTTGAAGCTCCAGTTGCTCGACGCCCGTGATGAAGTCTGGGGAGCCGAACTGAACGGCCATGTGATCCGGCTGTGCCTCTCCGGGATGGTGCCTGCTGTGGCCAAGGAGCGCGTGAACCGATTCTTGGACTCTCAGAAACTGGACATCATGATCTGCAGCGGGCTTGCAGGCGCACTCCGGGCGAACATCAAGATCGGCGACATCATTGTACAGTCAACAGACCCATCGCTAGTGAACACCGCCGAATCGGCGCTGAAGGAGCGGGACATTCCGTTTCATTCCGGCCCACTCGTCACGGTACCGAAACCGGCCTTGAACGGGGCGGCGCGGCGGGCCTTGGCAGCCAACAGTGCGGCGATTGCCGTCGATATGGAGAGCCAAACGATCGCGGCTTTGTGTAAGGCACGAGGGATACCCTGTCTGGCTCTCAAGGGCGTGTCCGATGCCCTAGACGACGACATGGAGCCGATCCTCGGAGGATTTGAGATCATCAATATTCCGCGCATTGCCCTACGGGTACTGTCGAGGCCCGGCACCTGGCCCTTAGCCGCGCGCTTGGCGCGAAACAGTTACGTGGCGGCCAATCATCTGGGAGGCGGAGTGTGGGCCACGCTCAATCGACTCCAGCCGCAGGTCCAATCATGAGTGTCCTGACGGACTAGTAGCGAGACGACCTGCACCGTCAGCTGATGGCCTTGCGCCTGGTACTGGAAGCACACTCACAGGCCTCTACGCAGGAGAGACAACCCGTCAGTCTCGACCAGCCGATCAGCCGGCTCACCCGAATGGACGCCATTCAGCAACAGCAGATGGCGCTGGGCCAACAACAGAGGGTGGAGGGGGAACTCCAACAGGTCGTTGCAGCGCTGCATCGGCTCGGCCAGGAGGACTACGAGCTCTGCCTCCGGTGCCATGAGGCCATTCCCTATGACGACTTGCTCTCCGTCCGACCGCGACTCTTTGCTATGACTGTCAATGCTCGTTGGAGACAAGGCAACGAAAGTGATGATCCCGCCAACCCAGACAAAAGTTCGTACGTTATGAGCTATGCATCTGCGTATTGGGTAGGCTCTTGCATGAAGCTGCCGATTGCGGCACGGCCCAGAAGTTCTTCACCCGCTGGTTCTGGCTCGCCACCCATACCGGCTGGCTCCGAACGATACCAGCCGTCCTAAGCTTAGGAATTATTCGCAGGTGATTGGCTACCACCGTGTCCCAGTTCCGCGTGTGAGTTCCCGACTTTGATCACTCGTCGCAGAGTCTCGAGTCAGGAGGTTGGAGGTTGTATTGTCCCGTCTGTGAAACAGAACCTGCTCGTCATTTCCGGAAGTGTGGTGTGCACGATTATTGGCGGTGCAACACCTGCGCAGCGACGTTTCTCGACCCGAGGCAACTGCCGGACAGGGCCACCGAACACAGACGGTATCGCCTGCACCGCAACGATCCGGACGATGCTCGCTACCGAGCGTTCCTCTCGCGCCTCGCAACGCCGTTGCTCGCGCGCCTGCCGGCAGGTTTGCTCGGGCTGGACTATGGGTGTGGTCCAGGGCCGGCGTTAGCCGTCATGCTGCGTGAGGCGGGGCATACGATGGCGATCTACGATCCACTATTCTTCAACGATCCCTCAGCGTTGACCGGTCAGTACGATTTCATCACCTGCACCGAGGTGATGGAGCACTTTCACCATCCGGCTAAGGAATTGGCCCGTCTCAATCAACTGCTCACCGCAGGAGGATGGCTGGGTGTGATGACGATGTTTCTGACGGACGATGACGCCTTTCCTCAGTGGCACTACCGGCGTGATCCGACCCACGTGGTCTTCTACCAGGCGGCGACGTTTGAGATCATTGCCCGACGCCGCGGCTGGCAGTGCGAAATTCCCGGCCCCAATATCGCGTTGTTGCACAAGCCAGGACAAGGTGGGTGACCGTTTGGGCTCACGCCATGCTGAGCGCTGGCAGCAATGGGGAGGGTTTCGTCACGGCGAACAGGGTGAGTCGATGCATGGCGCGGGTACAGGCCACATAGAGCAGGTTGCGATCCATCTCGGTATGGTAGTGGTCCGTACTGGCATCGGGCACGATGACACGATCGAATTCCAGCCCTTTCGCCATGTGAGCCGTGCACACGATCACGCCGGTTGAAAAACCCGCGCTGTTGGCGTCGAACAATCTCGCCTCAATGCCGGCATCAATGAGTGATTGGTGCAGCGTGTCGGCCTGGGTCTGAGTCTTGGCGATCAGCGCTAACGCACGATGGTCTGAGACTCGAAAATCCTGTATCTCTGCCAGTATTCGCTTCAGCGCGTCGGCCGGCTGCTCGCAGACCACCACCCGCACGGCTTCACCATGCCGCTTCATGGTCTCCAGTTCTGGGTTGGGCGAGATCGCCAAAGCGAATTGCATGATTTCCCACGTTGAGCGATAACTCTTGGTCAGCTTGACACAACTGGCGGATTGCAGGGCGCTGCGAATCTGCTCCATATTTGACGCACTGTAGGGATTCACCGCCTGAGTGGCGTCTCCCAGCACCGTCTTCCGACAGAGGAACAGCTTTGCCAACACGGCGTACTGCGCCAGCGTATAGTCTTGCATTTCGTCGATCAGCAGGTGCTTGACAGCCTGGCGCGGATTGGTGACGCCTTCGAGCCGCATTTTCAGGTAAATGAGCGGGAAAACGTCCGCGTATTCGAGCCGGCCATTTGCCAGCCTGAAGAGTTCCGGCTTCCCCATCCGCTCGAACAGATTCTTGTAGGCGGCGCGCAACGTTTTTTTGCGCACCATGCGACGCAAGGCTTCACGCAGTGATCGGCGCTCTTCAGGCTCAAGGTTGTAGCGGTAGTGAAAGGCGAGTTTCTGCTCGATGACACTCGCCATTCGTTTGATGCGGTGGATCAGTGTCATGCCGCGAAGTTCTCGCCAAATCTCGTCGAAGAACGAGCCCGGCACGATCTTGCTCCCGCGTCGCCAGTCTTCGGCCACGAAGGAATGGGCCTCGAGGTGCGCGACATGCGCATCAATCTCGCGCAGGAAGGCGAGCGAGGCCTTGGCGGTGATGCGAGCCTTGAGTGCCTGGTCGTTTGTGTCCAAGAGCTGCGCGGTCTGCTCGAAAAATGTCTGAAAAGGCACCTGGTGGTCCAGCAGCTCCTCGGCCAGTGTCTCCATGCCGATTTCTGTCACTCGTTCCTCGCCGAGCTCGGGCAACACGTTGCCGATGTAATCGGCGAACACCCGGTTGGGCGAGATGATCAGGATATCGTTGGACGTCAGGGTGTCCTTAAAGCGATACAGCAGAAACGCAATGCGATGCAGCGCGATAGACGTTTTGCCGGAACCGGCCACCCCCTGGATAATGAGCGTGTGCGCGTCATCGTTGCGGATGATGGCGTTCTGGTCGCGCTGGATGGTCGCCACGATATGCTTCATGCCTTCATCGTGTGAGGCACGGCTCAGTTCCTCCTGTAGCACGTCATCGACGATGTTGACCCCCGATTCCAGCATGAACTCCATTTGCCCGTTGCGGACGCGGAACTGCCGTTTCAGACGCACCTCGCCTTCCACCGTGCCCGCCGGGGCCTCGAAACGTGCCGGACCGATCTCGTAGTCATAAAACATTGAAGAAATCGGCGCACGCCAGTCGTAGACGAGGGTTTCGCGGGCAGATTCGTCACGGAAGTGATACACACCGACGTACACCGCTTCCGTCGTGGCCTCGTCGCGCCGCGCGAAATCAAAGCGTCCGAAATACGGTGATCGCATGAGTTTCGTCAGTTTCTGCCGCTGCGTGTCGAGCACCTTGGCCGCATCCATTGTCTGTTCAATGGCCTGACGAACCGCAATCTTCTCGATGTGGTCCATGTCTCGCCGGGCATTCCACATGTAGGCCTTGCGGGCTTGGATCTCCTGCGCGTAGTCTTTCAGACGTACGCCGATCTTGCTCAACGCGCCTCGGAGGCGTTCCTGGCAATGCGTGAGACGATTGTGCTCTTCGCTTTCAGCGGGGTTCATACGGACTCCGGAATTAGTTCTGTAAATGACTGGAGAGCCTGCCGAACGTCGCTTTCTGCAGCGTCCGCAGTGGATCGTTACTGTACAAGGTCATGCCATGTGGTTCAACCGGCTCCGCGCTGATGCTTCGGGTGAATGAGCAAATGGGCTTCATGTCTTGTGCCGATGGAGGTCCTATCTAATCTAAGCGCCATGAGAAGGCTCAATAGCTGTCTTCACAATCACCCAACTGACTGGGTGCCACCCGCTAGCCCACAAATCACTTACCTATGCGGGCTCACGGCCCAGGATGAAATGGGACACCGGTCGCGCAATCAGACACTCGGATCTGACTGAACTCACCTATGAGAATGGCTAGACGAGCATCGATGCCTAAGCACGAGTACTCCATAATGAGAGCCTTCATACATGGGAAGGATGTGTCCGGGCTCGAACGAAGCGATGCGCTTGAATGAGAGGTTGGCCAGGATATCGAAAAGGGGAAAGAAAAGTGGACCGATTCTGTAAATCAGCACGCGCCAGGATTCAGATAGCTGGAACAATCACTGGATGGCTTTATCCGCGCGACAAGTACGATAATTCGATAAAGAGTGCGCGGTACGCGCAATCGCAGGTTGGTGCCCCCGATACGAATTGAACGTACGACCCGCGGTTTAGGAA
>CAZJOQ010000236.1:0-4956 GCA_964547625.1 uncultured Nitrospira sp. | reverse complement strand
GGAATCAAATATTCGCCCAATGGCACTCGCCCCATCATGACGATCATAGCTGCCACCAAAAGCACGGCCGCCTCACGACTCTTGGCTCTGAACGAGCGATAGGCGGCAGATGCGATAAAAAAGGCCAAGATGGCAAACATCGTCCCTTGCAGCGGCACCATCATATAATTGTAGACCCAGCCGAAGGCTGTCATGGCCCCTTCGACACTTTCCTTGCCGTCGGCCCATAACCCGACTACGATCGTGCCCAACATTCCGGCATACAACACGAGGCTATAGCCCCACCCCGTTTCCTGACGTCTGATCTTGGCCGCATGCTGATGAAAGAGACTGGTCACACCCAAAATCAGCGCAAACCCACCGATGATCTGGAGCCACTTCGTCGCCGACGTGAGCATTTGCTCCGAAGCCGGGTGTGGCACGTAGTACTGACCGGCAAATAGGAGACCGGTGATCAGAGTGATCAAGAGAGGAAGTTGTCGTCGGAGAAAAATCATTTCAGATCCCTAAACAGATCGAGCACGAGTTCCGTCCACTGCGCGCCGGTCACGGCTCCGACCGTCGCCAATACCGTTCCAACGGCAATCGCGCTAAGAATCATCGCTTTCCCGATATCCTGACCGAGGAGTGTCCCGATCTGGACCGGCTCTTTGGACAGGTACGCGCTGGCAGCATAGAGTTCTTCACCGATCAACGTGTAGTCGCAGGTCGTGACGAAGAACGGCAGCTGATGGTCCGAGTCGGTGCCGGCGATCTGAATAGCGCCGGTACTCGCGCCGGTTTCCGTCAGCAGCAACGATTCAGCGAAATAGGAGCCCATGAAAAAATTGGCGGCCGGTTTTTTTCGCAGCATAATGCCGTCTACCGCCGCCGTGTAACTGAACTGATCCGACGTAATAAAAAAGTTCGCGTCTTCCTTGAAGAGATCAGACTTACCCGCTTCCAAATAGGCCTGCTTTGTAATTTCCTGACACACCGCCATCGTGATCGGCTCTCGGTGGGGAACCATCAGTTCTGTTCCATACAGGGCGGCTCGTTTCGCAACCTTCCCTAGGATGACGGCCGCCGCGATCGTCGAGGGATCATGCAGGTCGTGCGCCCCGGTTAAATACAGAATCGGCTTACCCAGTTCGGTGGCCCGTCCGATCGCTTCATCGACCGCATCAAGACCAGGAATACGCCGGAGGAAGATTTCGTTTCGCTTCGCATAACTGATCGAGTAGAAGACCAGCCCTCCGAATAAGACCGCGATGATGAGATTGTTGAGTTGGTTCCAATTGAACCAGTTCGGCGATGGAGTGGCGACCAAGACCGGGCTGAAGATCCGCTGGTTGTCTTGCACCGTGGCCACGGCTACGGCATAGGACGTGCCATCGATGATGTCTATCCCCTTCCCGCTTCTAATCACGACTTGATGCCAGGTCTTGTCAGCTTTTCTTGTCCACCACGCGGTTTTTGTGTCTTTGATGTAATGGGTATTCGATGGAAACTCCATGATGATGGTGAATGCCGATGGATCACTCGCAGAAGCTTCTCCGACCAACACCTGATAACGAATGTCGGACCCATCGCTTGGCGCGGGAGCCCACTGCGCCGTGAGGCTTCCCCCTCCATCGCTCGGCGTATCGAAGACCTGCACGCCTTGCGGCTCAGTCAAGGCGGTTTGTGCCAGCGTGTCCAGTGGCACGAGGTTTGAGGCACACACAGTCAACTGCAAGGAGAACCAGCCGAAACCGATGTAGAATCGTCTCAACCTGCTCCTCACCCCTCACCCCTTACCATTTACCCCTCACGTTGCTCATGCCCCTTCAATCACCTCGATATTCGTCCGTGGAACCACGACTCGGCTTCCATCGGACAACGTTACTTCTAACACTCGCACCTCGCTCTCCGTGGGAATCTTGATCAGTTCCGGCGGAAGAGCCGACACTTCGCCGATACACCCAAACATGGGATCACGGATGATACGGACCGGGTCGCCACGACGAATGCCCTCGCGTTGTGGCTGAGCCGATCCCCCGGCCTGTCCATCTCCCTGCGGAATGATAATTTCAGGACGAATCACTCCGGCTCGGATCTGAGTGGCGCCGGAGATCGAGGCTTTCCGGCCGGCGTGAGCTGAGAGCAGCTTAAACGTTTTGGCCGCCATTGGAATCGTCCCAAAACCCTCGGTCAAGATCAACGTAAACCCCACCTGCTCTGTCCCTGTGATCGCCACGCCAAGGTCATACCCCAATAAAGCGCGCAGATCTTCATCATGAATCCCGCCGACAACCAGGCCGGCCACACCGACCGTTTTGGCCTGGTTCATCGCATCGGCTGAAAGGAAGGATCCTCCGATCACAACTTTGCCCTTCATGGCAGGAGTAAGGTGCCCAGGAGTCAACGGTTCGTCTGGAGCGTTCACCGCCACCACAATTTCACCCGAGGTCTCCCCACCGATGCCGAAGATGCCTTGCACCAGACTGCAAGTCGTTTCCACCACAACGCCCTGCTGAGGGATCGTTTCGACAATGGCTCCATCCACATAGGCCAGTAACTGTAGCAGGCGCGGCGGTTCACGCAAGAGCACTTGTCCTGTCACGTTCGATATGGACTCGATCGTCCCTGTGACCGGTGATCGAATCTCGGTCTTGAACCATTTAATCAGCGGCCTATTCTCAGCAAGAATCTCATCTTTCGCGACCCCATCACCGGCCTTCTTGATCAAATAGTCCTTGATCTCGCCCGGGGCGACACTCAGCTGATTCGCGAGATTGACTGGAAACACTTTCCCCGGCAATTCTGCCTGAGCCACCACCTGATCGGAACGGACTCGATCGCCAACTTGCACCAGCAGCGTCCCGGGCAGCGGTAACATGCGCCGACGATGGACGACCATATGGTCAGTGACGGTTAAACCAGGGGTATAGGAATGAGCCATCGTATTCACCAGGACTGAGCGAATGCGTCTTCTCTTAGCATCTCAGTCCTTCGCCCTCAGCTCTCGCTACTCCGCTGTCGGATACAGTCCGACTGCCTTGAACCATTTCGCCAATACCGCGACACGTCCGGGTTGATCAGCTGGAAGTCGGAGCGGTCGCCCACGGCCATCGAGCAAAAGTCCGACAACTCCGCCCTGGACTTCTCGCGCCACGGGGACACCAGCCCCCGCCCCCATATTGACCCCTTTGGCAGGCTGAACCTTGATCGTAGCTTGCGCGCCTGATTCCAACGGAAATAGCCGCAGCTCGCCAAATCTCAGCTGCTCTTTCATAGTCTTCCCATCAGGCCCCGTCAGTTCATAGTCTGCACAGAGCTCTCCGTCTTTTCCCTGTCCGATCGGCGCCACGCAGGTCCCGAGATAGATCATGCAGTCTCGCACAAAGACATCCGTCGCAGCCTGTTCATTGATCGTGGACAGCACACCCAGATGCGGCATCATAAAAATACTGTCGACCGACAACCTCGTACAACCCGTCGGCTCATACGCATCGACCATCATAAGCATCGATTGGATACGCCGTGGCGCATGGGAGAGGATTCCGCCGCTTCCGACAATGAGATCGAGCTTCAGCATGTCGATCAACGTCTTGCCGGAGGTCTGTTGCTCGAAGACATCCGAAATGGTCCGCTCTTGCTGCATGCCTTTGAGTCCCGTAGCCAGCGACTTGTGATGGATCAGGGCCAGCCGCAGGGCTTCTCGCGCAATTGCCTGCTCGATCTGCAGTTCGTCGAGCGTTTGCGGAATGGTCGTGGGCCGGATCATTTTGTTCTTAATGCGATTGCGCAGGGCCTGCTCGTCGATCGTAAATGGGACCCAGCGCATGATGTTGGCCAATCCTGCTTCAGCCAGCACATTGGAGACACTGTAGGACATGCCGAGATTGGCGCTGACCGTTCGGTTAAACACCCCATCAAACACGGAAAACACGTCGGTCGTCGCGCCTCCGATATCCACGCCGATCAGGTTCAAATGTTCTCGCTTCGCGATCGCCTCCATAATCAGGCCGACCGCTGCCGGAGTCGGCATGATCGGCGCGCCGGTCATGTCGATCAGCTTCTTGTACCCAGGCGCCTGCTGCATGACATGCTCAAGAAAGAGATCATGAATCTTGTTTCGCGCCGGCGCCAGATTCTCTCGCTCCAGGACCGGTCGAATGTTCTCCGTGACGACCAGCGCCGACTTGTTCTCCAGAATCGTTCTCACTTGCGGCTGGGCTTCCTTATTGCCCGCGTAGATCAACGGCAATTTGTAGGTCACCCCAAACCGTGGTCGTGGTTCCGCTGCGGCGATATATTCCGCCATCTCTACTACATGCGTGACCGCCCCACCATCGGTTCCACCCGACATCAGAATCATGTCCGGTCTCATGGAACGGATTCGTTCGATTTTTTCATACGGCAACCGGCCATCGTTCGCAGCCAACACATCGATCACAATGGCGCCGGCCCCCAGCGCGGCCCGCTGCGCGCTCTCCCCCGTCATATTCTGCACGACGCCGGTCACCATCATCTGCAACCCACCACCGGCACTGCTGGTCGAGATATAGATGTCGACTCCCGTCTTGTCGTCTCGGCAGGGCGTGATGATCTTGTCTCCGTCAAGAATCTTGCGGCCGGAGAGTTCCTCGATTTCAGCAATAGCATTCAGCACTCCACGCGTCACGTCTTCGAATGGCGCTTCGACTGTCGTCGGCGCTTCACCTCGATAGGTCTGCCGATATTCGTCGCCGACCTTTTCGATGAGAATGGCTTTGGTGGTGGTGCTTCCACAATCGGTGGCGACAATCACATTGAGAGGATGATCGATCTTGGGAGGGGCAGAGGTGGAAACCGTCATTGAGCCGTTGCTCCCTTTGGAGCAGACTTGGCGTCAATAATGGCAATAAGACGAGTGACTGTATCACGGCGCTCGAGCAAGCGGGCAACTTGCTCGACTTCCTTGACGTTGAACGCGCAATCGATGATCGGCGT
>CAZJOQ010000235.1:0-4958 GCA_964547625.1 uncultured Nitrospira sp. | reverse complement strand
GGTTCTACACTAAATGCCAACGGCAAGTGTCCCAAACTCATTGACACGTTCCGGACACAGTTGGAAAGCCGACTCCACAAGTTCCCCTGTACACTTTTCATGGACGAGAAGATCATCTTGTCAGGAGAGCCAGTGCTTGTATGCGAGCGAAGATCCCCTGCGAGGTAGTCGACGGAGACCACTACTCCATTGTTAAGCCGATAACCCGAGAACATCTCTCCTACACCAGATTGCTGGCGATCTCCCTAGAGGCTCAGCAGAAGGCTCCGACTGAACAGTCACAATCCAAACCAGAAATCATCGTTCAAGGGGTAATGCCAATTCATGTCGGAGTGAATCGCAGGTTCGGTAAAACGCTTTTCGTTGATCGTCAATTAGGCTTCATCGTGAAGGTTTTCAACCCTACTACAAGCCCCAAGATGGTGGAGGTTTTTATTCTCGAAGGATGCGTCCCGTTCAACCACTGGGATCCTGGGGAGTCATTCATCGATCGTGAATTACTCCCTGAACCGATCACCTTCAACGAGGACTTTGCTGCTCTGATGAGGACAGCTGTCCAGAGGATTAGACTGAGTGGAGCAGTGCGTACAGATTCTCGTGTTCTTCCGGCGGGAGGTGTGGGCTACGTGGGAGTGTTGCTGCCATTGCCACTGGGGAGATCCGGAGCCACGCTCGTAGTCGAAGACAGTGCTTCTCTTAGGGGACACTGTTTCAAAATTCCTCGACCCACAACACAGCCATCAATCAATCAGCTGTTATCACTTGGGCCATCGCGCCAATCAGAGCCGAAGGATATTGCACCGAGTTTTCGAGATGGTTCCCTGACGATGAAGTTGCAGGTGAGCGGCAAGAAGCTAATTATTCCACCAAGTTCTCTGGGAAAACTGTACTCCTTCACGTGGGATACCTGGCGTTCACTGGATCTACCTAGAATGTACGAGGTGCCGGATACTGATTTCCCGCCAACGCTCGATGCCGAAAAATAGGCTTCTTCGCCGTGCAGAGCCACTTGTGTCCCGTCGATTACCGTCAACGCCATAGAGGAAGAACCCACCGAACCTCCGACATCGGTCGAGGAAGCCAACAAGAATGCCATCTATGGGAACGCAAATACTCGCGTCAAAATTGCAAAATTGAATCAAAATTGGTGCATGGAAATTGGGGTCAGAGAACCATTTCGTTGGTGACCGTCTCCTGCTGAAGTGCATGCCTTCTTTCTTCGAGTTTGCGAGCGGCTCACTCATGGAGCATCCGCCTCGATTCAGTAAACCAGCCTATACCATCAGCGGTCCAACAGGTGAGTGATTCAACTAGGGTCACATCTTGTTCTGTGCAGGCCCTTCGCTTAGCGAAGGGCCTTGGCAAGGTGCTGTACGTTGAATCCCCAGGCGCGCTCTACTGCGGCACTGCCCTCTGGGATTGCAGGGCGTCCGGCGGGGTTTTGAGGAGCTTGGCGAAGCGATTCTTGTCGATGGCTTTCTCGTACGCTTCCTCCGGTGAAATCCATTTCTTGGTGATCAGATTCTGAATCCCATCATCCAAGGTTTGCATGCCGACGTTCTTCCCGATCTGCATGGCTCAAGCGATCTGAAATGTTTTGGCGTCCTGAATGAGAGTGCTGATGGTCATCTTCCATGCGCTGCAGCTTGCCTGGTACACCGAGCTGCAGGAAGCCAAGAGAACTGCGGCCTCAAGGAGTGCCGATAGGCTTCTGCGCAGAAGGGATCAGGCAGAAATCGGCGAGCTTTCTGGGAAAACTTGGGGAAACAAAGATCCCGGTTCAGCTAGAGGTTTTGCTAGTTGTACGGATGCTTCATCGTTGTTTGATTGAAAGAAAAGGTGATGCGACGTTTGGGTTATTGCAAATGTTACTGTAATTGCTGTCACCGCGGCGATGGCATTGTCTTTCGCCCATACAGGATTGACATTGATGAGCCATTGTAGAATCACGCCTTAAAGAATAATCCAAAATGGAAGGTGAGAATTTACAAGTGAGATAGAGAGGCTGCATGGGATGGAAATACAGGGAGCTGATGAAAGCACAAGGTCAGTCCGTCGCCGGAGAATCAGTTCAACAAGGATGCCACGATCCCTCTCTCTCGTGTCCCAGGTAATATAGAGGTTTATCGGACTTTCTGTTCTTCCGATATGTTAGGGCGTATTTGTCAAAGGAGGTTGATGTATGCGTACTCTACGCCACCTCATTTTAATCGGTGCCGTCGGCATCAGCGCAATAGGGGCCGTCCTGCTGCAGGGGAGAGATCCTTTTATAGCACATCTGCAGGTTGCGCCGATCCTTGTGAACGATGCAGTAGTCAGTGATGGCGTCAAAGTCACGGTACAGGTACAAATCACCTCTGAATACAACCCCGGTGAAAGTTACATTAATATGGAGCAATTTATCCAAGGCGACCATACCGTTCCACCTACGATAGAAACGCTGGTGGCGGGTATGCACCATGGTGAGGTTAAGACCTTTCCTCTCTCAGCGGAAGAGGGCTTCGGTCTCCGCGACGAGACAAAACTTCAACTGATCCCAACAATCGATTTGCCATCAGAGGTCCAGGAAGGCGACACCATAGCTGATGAGACAGGCAGGTATCCCCAGATTATATTGATTCTTCCTGAACTAACTTTGATTGATTTTAACCATCCCTTGGCGGGGCAACCGCTCCTGATCACACTGCAAGTCATGATGATTGAAAAATTAGATGGAGAAGACAATCCCCAAATCGACGAGAACACTCCTTACTATCAGCTCATAGTTTGCGCACAGGATCATCCTGTGTATCGCACGAGTTCCTGCAATAGACGCGAGTCTGGCAACCTCGTTGCCGCGTGGGTTATGGGCGTTGGCGCGACTGGAACCTCAGCCTGAGCTCCCGAGCCTCGGCCTGATCAGGGAGAAGAAAATTTGTGGGACGAACAAGGGAAAATGACTTTTAGATAAAAGCAAGTAGTGGTCAGTGGGGGCTGGCTTGCGGATTAAGAAAAATCGAAAGCATCCCATAGCGTCATCTAACAGCATCATGCGCAGTGTTTTGTTGTCGCATCAATCGAAATTTACGATAGCTTCAAGAGTCAAAATGAGTTTTTCCGCAGCCTGTTAGAGAAGCTACCCGTGAGCGCATCGGCGACCCGCAACGGCTCAGTCTCCTTTACTGTCGCTGGAACACATAGACCGCTCCACTACCTGGAGCGCTGTTATCCGTCTGGTTCCCGTTGATCCCCGTGGCCGCGGAGGCCTCTTCTAGAGCCCCTGCGACCAGCGTGTCGCCGTCCACGGCGATGTGAGTCCCGAACCAGTCGTCGGCCCCGGTGTTGGAGGCCTTCAGGTAAGCCTGCTGCTCGATGATCTGTGGTACGGTTTGAGGGGCCTCATCTTGGCTGCAACCTGGCATCATCATGGTCGCCAGATTCAGGTAGGCCAGGATCAGCACGCGCACGACCCACCTCAGTTCGTCAGATAGAATGGTAAAGCGATCTGTTGCAAGCATAGCGACCTCTTGTTCTCTGACATTGGCACCGAAAGGAACCTTGGTGGAATTGGCACTTCTGTGGTTATTCTGATGAGGAACCGGTAGCGCCAATGGCCGTTGCAGCCCACTCGACTCTGTTGCGGAGGACTATGTCCCGCCTAGTTTTTCATCAGCCTGCTAAAGCATGATCAAATCCTATATGAGTATGAGGAACGCGGGTGCTAGAAAAAACCCTAGTCTGAGATAGTCTGAAGTGGCGCACCCATCAGCGGGTAACTTCCAAAATATGGAGTTTACGAATAGTCGTTCTTATGCTAAGACCTCTCCCATGGAAAACGTTCGGCCGGAAATTAAAACGTTCATGCAATCATGCGAGCGCCTATTTGGCTTCACGCATGAGCGGGGAAGGCTCACATCTGAGGAATGCCCAACTTCTTGAATCTTACGTAGGTGAACTTCAGCGGCAGATAGCCCATCACTGTGTTGATCCACAAGCTCCTTGCAACGATAGTTCCTTCTCGACTCAGCATTACTGAGTCGACCATCAAATAGTGCGTAGCGTGAGCTCGATAATCGCCTGTTTTGCCTTTAGAAATGGGCTTTCAGAGAAGTTATATGCGCACACTTTGACGGTCTCATCAGTAAGTCACTTTTTTGCCTTGCAGACAGACGACTGCGGCGATAACAGCAAAAAAGAGGCGCTTCCGAGGTCAGAAATCGGGGCCAGAGAACCATTTCACTGGTGACAGACTCCCGCTGAAGTGCATCTTCTTTCTTCAAGTTTGCGAGCGGCTCACTCATGGAGCATCCGCCTCGATTCAGTAAACCAGCCGATTCCATTAGCAGTCCAACAGATGAGGAATTGGCAAGAAATCTCTTCATAGCACTCTGAAATTGCTCTCTGATCAGATTCCCCACGCTCCTTGCCTCTTCCACGGTGCATGTGTGTATGATCTGCAACCTGGCCCCATCACAACTCGAAGGCACCATGCCTACGAATATTGTGATCGATAACGGCTTCATGCGGCAGGCGATGAAAGCCACGGGACTTTCGACAAAGAAAGCGGTGGTTGGGAAGGGGCTCCGGTTGCTCATCAAGGTTAAGGGGCAAGAAAGTATTTGCCGGTTGCGGGGAAAGGTTGGGTGGCAGGGGATTTCAACGCGAAACGCGCGAGTCGCGTTAAGGCCGCCATCGTTGACACACCGTTTGTGAATTAAGGGTAGATTCTGTGCATGCACTAGGGCACGCTAAAGTGCATGGCAAGATCGCTGTGGGGTGATCTTCTCAGGCTGCCTTGCCGCGTTCCTACCGGGACTACTGCAACGCATCCGGTGGAGTTTTGAGGAGCTTGGCGAAGCGATTCTTGTCGATGCCTTTCTCGTACGCCTCTTCCGGCGAGATCCATTTCTTCGTGAGCAGATCTTGAATCGCGTCATCTAAGGTCTGCATGCCGACGTTCTTCCCGGTCTGCATGGCGG
>CAZJOQ010000234.1:3263-4959 GCA_964547625.1 uncultured Nitrospira sp. | reverse complement strand
CTCGACTGGAAGGACGTGAAGCCGTTGCTTGAAAAGCATCTCGGCCACTTGTCTATTCCGGTCTACGTCTACGCCACCTATCAACCCGGAGTCGAGGCGAAGGAAGAGCGTTGAATTCGCGTGTCACATCGAAGCGGCTCGATTGGGCGAGTCGGTGCTCGCGGAGCGCGTACCATTGGAAGGTCCTCATTAGACATCCGCAATGGTGACTATCTGGAGGGGAAACAGGAGTTGCTCGATTAGAGGGTGGCGCGATGCTTCTCGTCACAACATAGATAGAACGATTGGCTACACAGCGAGGGAACAGATGATGCGTATGGATCAACGCCGTCTCAGCATTGGATTGTTGGCATTGGCATTGGTTGTTTCCGGCTGCGTTGCGAAGCGAGTGCAACCGCTTCCCGCCGACTGTCCTGACATTGCCGAGACCGGGCGGCTCAACGTCCTCACATTGAATGGTCTCTACGATGCCCCGGCCGCCATTCGGGCCAAGAGCTGGACCGACGTCGCGCAGTTCGCCGTGGCGAACCATGTCCATGTGCTTCTGCTGCAGGAAGCCGTGTTGACTGATGTCGATCGACTGCAAGCGCTCTTGGGGACCGCCGATAGCGCCCGGGACCTTCAGCGGGTCTTAAACGAGCGCAGTGCCGAGCCCTACGAACTACGTGTCGCCTGGGAGAGCGGCGTTCCGTTTGTATTGACCACGGCCAATGCGATGCTGAGTCGCTGCAACATCACGCGCCACTTTGCATCGTTCTTGCCGATCGAGTCGGAGGAGGTTTTTGAGGGAATCTCACTCAAGATCACCCGCAATGTGCAAGTGGCCCAATTGAATATCCCGGGATATGGGAATCTCCATATCTACAACACGCATCTCTGCTCGGCCTGTGCGGTTGAGGCGCTCCAACGGCAAGTCGATGCGCTCTTGGCGTTCATGCAGCAAGTGGAGGGGAAGTCCTCCGGGAATCATCTTATCCTCGGGGGAGACTTTAATCTGGACCTCGCAAAGGGACTACCGGAGCAGGCCGTGTACGAGACCATGACGAGAGCCGGCCTTCGAGATCTCTACGCGGACTATCGCCGAACCCAATTCGGCGAGGCACGCGACACTCTCTGCCGGCAGGGTGTGGCGGACATCCACTGCACGATTGGAACAAGTCCCGTCCAAGGACTGATCGACAGCCGAACCGGCGCGGCGTTACCCAGGCCGAAACGAATTGATTACCTCTTCATGTCAGGTACGGATCCCGTGACGACCAGTAGAGTGGTCTTCAATCCAGGCAATGGTGCAACTGGTCCGATCAATCCCACTGAACCGGCGGTATCAGACCATAGCGGCGTCTTCGCTCAGATCACCCTGAGCCGATAACGATAGACAGTCAGGTTTACATGCCGGAGCAGAAACAGGAAACAAGATTTGGATATATGCACCAAACCGCTTCAGGAATATTCAAAATGACCCTTTATCACCACTCCCCTTGCGCTTTGACCGTCCAGAACTCCTCGCCAAACTGTGCCTTCATACGCGCCCTCTTCGTCATCATTCTCCTGACTGCACTCGTTCTCCCCTCTGGGCGGGCGTCTATTTCTCCACCAATCAACCTCTCAGGGGAAGATCTCCAGACGCTTCAGACACAGGCAGCCCAGGGTAATGCGCAGGCGCAGACCAACCTGGGGATGCTGTATGTCCAGGGGC
>CAZJOQ010000234.1:0-3163 GCA_964547625.1 uncultured Nitrospira sp. | reverse complement strand
CGGACAAGATTCACTCGGCGAGGTGTATCGCGATGGACGCGGCATCCAGCAGGACAATGTCCGTGCCTATATGTGGTTCAACCTCGCGGTTGAGCAATATTTAAAACAGGGCGGACAGAGTATGGAGTCAGCACAACGTCGAGATGCGATTGCGAAGCAGCTAACTCCAGCGCAGATTGCTGAAGCACAGCGACTCTCACAACAGTGTCAGGAACAGCAGTTCAAGGGATGCTGAGAAGGGTTCACCGCGCTCTCTTTGTATGTTGCGATTAGTCGAACAAGGCCAGATTCCTTCATTTTGCCGGTCTGGCCGGACCCGCGAGTGAGAAGGCCTATAGGCCAGTCGCATAACCGTCTGCCAAGGGTACCAACATGTCGGTGATTTCTGAATCGCTCCAATCCCGTCTCGTGAAGCTTCGACGCGTGCTCCATGCGCATCCGGAATTGAGTGGTCAGGAAGGAAAGACTGCAGGGACGATCTGCAAGTTTCTCGAAGAGCTAGGCATTACACATCGGAATGGAGTCGCTGGACACGGAGTCGTGGCCGAGATTCGGGGGCCTTCCGGGGTTCCCTGCGTGGTGTTGCGGGCAGACACGGATGCCTTACCGATTCAAGAAGAAACAGGCCTCGAGTTCGCGTCGGTGTATGACGGGGTCATGCATGCTTGCGGCCATGATGGGCACACCACGATGTTGCTCGGCGCCGCCGCGCTGCTTGTTCAAGAGCATGACTTACCGGCGCCGGTGAGATTGATTTTCCAGCCCGCGGAAGAAAAAGGGACCGGCGCCATCGCCATGATCAAGGAAGGCGTACTTGATGGAGCTGGCCTGATCTTTGGTGGACACCTTGATCGGCATTACCGTCCCGGCACCATTGTGGTGAGCGAAGGAGCAGTCAACGCCTCTTCCGATAACTTTACGATCGAAATCATCGGACAGGGAGCACATGGAGCCAGACCTCACGAAAGCATTGATGCTGTGGTGGTGGGAAGCCTCATGATCATGGCCTTGCAGACCATCGTCTCACGCGAGGTCGATCCGGCACGTCCTTCAGTTGTTTCAGTCGGCCAGTTTCACGCAGGGACCGCACCGAACGTCATTGCAGGACAGGCGATGTTGGAAGGAACGGTACGAGCTCAAGATCCGACTGTTCGACAACATCTGTTGAATTCCGTACACCGCATTGCGGAGTCGATCGCGCAGTTGCATGGTGCGAAGATTCACATTGCGGTCACAGAAGGAACGCCGCCGCTTGTCAATCTTCCAGAATTGGCCGGCCTTGCACGCCGTGCAGCCGTTGACGCAGTGGGGGAGGCGAACGTGTTGCCGTTGAAGACAGCCAACATGGGGGCGGAGGACTTCAGCTACTACCTAGAGCGAATTCCAGGCGCCTATGTTCGATTCGGCAGCCAAGTTCCAGGTCGGGAAGGCTATCCGGCACACTCCAGCAAGTTTGACTTCGATGAAGAGGCGCTGGCCGTCGGAGCCGCGTATTACCGTTCTGTTGCCAAAATTGCAGGTCGGCACCTGAACAGGCAGGTGACGGCACATTCATCAACACATGACGGCCGATGATCAGAGTCAGGGAAGCTCGAGAAGAGGATGTAGGTCAGATCCGCGAGATCTTTCTCGCGGTGTACGGTGCCGACTATCCGCATCGCGAACTCTATGACGAGCTCTGGCTGAAGCGTTCCGTCTTCACGGATGACGCGCTCATTCTGGTGGCCGAAGACACCGATACATGTCGCGTTATCGGCACAGCTTCGGTCCTGTTCGACTTCGGGGCCCATTCCGATCTGGTCGGAGAGTTTGGCCGCCTCGCCGTGCATCCCGACTATCGGCGGATGCAGGTCGGAAAGCTGCTCATGGACCGGCGGATCGAGGCCATCAAGAACCGCCTCCATGTAGGTCTTGTCGTTGCTCGGACCGTCCATCCCTATGCCCAGCGCATCAGTCTCGCCCAGGGATTCATCGCGACAGGATTCCTGCCGCTCAAGCACTTCTTTTGTCACCGCGAAAGCTTTGCGCTGCTGGCTCGATATTTCGGCGATGCTCTCGCCTTGCGTCGCAATAATCCGCGCATCATCCCTGAGGTCCATGCGTTGGCCAATCTCGTGATGAGCCAGCCTCCGCTCGTCCCGGATTTCATCGTGGACGAGGACTCCGCCTCCTATCCCACCGGCGGCGATTATCACCTCGAACAGATGGAGGCTGAAGGGTACCCTGCTCTGCTGCGGATCGAGCGAGGTCGTGTCCGGAATCGGGAGATCTTCGGGCCGATGCGGCTGGACTACGGCTTCTTCAAGCTGCAAGCTCGCCAGACCAGTTACTGTATCGCCCGTTCCATGGGCCAGATTGTCGGCGCAATCGGTTATACGATGGACCCAGTCGAGCGCACGGTGCGGGTGTTCGAGCTGATCTCACTGGCGGATGATGTCGTGCGGTTTCTCTTGGCTGAACTTGAGCGGAAGTGCCGTGAGGAGATGGGCATCGAGTACATTGAGATCGATGTCAGCGCCTATGCTCCGCGTATGCAGCGCACCCTGTTGGAACTGAACTTTCTTCCGGTCGCCTATGTGCCCGCCATGGTGTTCTACCAGGTTGAACGGCTCGACATCGTAAAGATGGTGCGCCTGAACAGGTTGCAAGATTTGGGGCCGCTCGGTCTGACTGAACCGGTGCAAGCCATTGCCGACATCGTGATGCGGGGGTTTTCGACGTGCGTCATCGCTCCACGCATGGCACAGGCGATCAAAGAAGTCCCGTTGTTCCATGGGATGAATACGGAGCAGGCGACGAGGCTGGCCGGAATCTGCGTGGTGAGGAACATCAGCGCGGGCGAACCACTCTTCGCCGAGCGCGAGCCTGCCGAGCGGCTCCATCTTGTGCTTCACGGGGAAGTGACCATCAGCAGCGAATCTTCTTTAAAAGTCATCGGTACCGTGCGCACGGGGGAGACCTGCGGCGAGGTATCGCTCCTCTCCGTTAGACCTCACTCCGCTACGGCGAATGCGGTGAATGACATCGAAGTCGCAGAGCTACTCCGGCGAGATTTGGAGGATCTCATTCGCCGTCGCCCTGATATCGGCGTGATCATCTACCGCAACTTGGCCGTCGGACTCGGAGACAAGCTCCTGCGCTCAGGAGATCGGAAGCCGGATCA
>CAZJOQ010000233.1:0-4962 GCA_964547625.1 uncultured Nitrospira sp. | reverse complement strand
GGAGGTGAACGATTTCTCTCACTGCTCTACCAAGGATTCACCAACCATGATCTCGATCAGCCCGGACTGACGACAGTCCAAGCATCCACAATCTCCGATGCCATCACCTCCGTTCCACCCACTCAGCATCTCCCCTGTCTGCATTCAGGCTCGTGGATTAATTCCGACTACAAAATCTGGATCGGACACCATGAGGATAATCAAGGTTGGGATCTCCTGAGTCACACGCGTTCAAAACTCATGGAGCTTGCGCCGAATCTTTCGCCCGACCGTGCTCGGGCGGCATGGCAAGAGCTGTATGCCGCCGAAGGCAGTGACTGGTTCTGGTGGTACGGCGACGATTTCGACACCGACTTCAAACCGGAATTCGACCGCCTCTTTAGAACGCACCTCCGCAATGTGTGGACACAGATGGGCCAACCGATTCCTGGGCAGTTGAACCAGCCAATCTGCAACATGAGAATCGGATCAGAATCCAACGTAGTTCACCAACCGGTCGGATTTCTTACCCCCACCATCGACGGACTAGTCACTGATTTTTTTGAATGGCATGGCGCAGGCAGCATCAACACTCAGCCTCCCCTCGGGGCCATGTGGAAAGCCGATCAATTTTTCACCGCAATCCTATTCGGCTGGAGTCTAGATCACTTTGTGATCAGATTCGACCCGGGCGAGATGACCTCCAAGAGAGAGGGTATCGAGGTAGACATCACTTTGCAAAGTCCAGAGTCGACCTTTCGCCTCACCCTTCCTCTTATTTTTCAGGGACCAGGAGAGTTTCTTCTGTCTCGTCAATCTTCACCAGAAGCGTGGGAAGAAATCGGCCTCCATCGGACGCTGAGCTCTCGTACCGTTACCGAGCTAAGCCTTCCCTGGAAAGAGATTCGTGTTGAGCCGAGGCAGACGCTACAGATGTCGATCATCGTACGAGACCATGGTTTGGAAGTGGCCCGCTATCCCAGTCCACGGCCGGCCGTTCTGACAGTACCCGGACCGGAATTCGAGGCAGAGTGTTGGAGAGTGTGATGAGCGCGCGAGGTGGCCTGCTCAACGATTCATTGTCCACATTCAGGTGCCGATATATTTCACAATCAACATCAACTATTCCCGAGGGAGCCTATGCCAGATTTAAGACGTGATCCTATTGTCGGTCGCTGGGTGATCATTTCCACCGAACGGAATGGTCGTCCGCATGACTTTATCAAGCCAGACCCGGTTCGACCGGTCTCCACAACCCTTTGTCCCTTTTGCCCTGGGCAGGAACGACTCACCCCGAAGGAAATCATGGCATACAGGCCCCAGCCAGCCGAGCCTAACTCCCCAAACTGGAGCATCCGCGTCGTCCCCAATAAGTTTCCTGCGTTACAAGTTGAAGGAGACATGGGCCGCGAAGGAATCGGTCTCTATGATCGCATGAACGGTGTGGGCGCGCATGAAGTCATCATTGAAACCCCCAACCACGTCGACAGTCTCGCCGACCTACCACCCAAGAAAATTGAAGATCTCTTATGGGCCTATCGCGACCGCATGCTCGACCTCCGAAAAGACACAAGGCTTCGCTATATCCTTATTTTTAAGAATAACGGCGCCTCCGCTGGGGCCACCTTGGAGCATAGCCACTCCCAACTCATCGCCTTGCCCATCGTTCCCACCAGCGTGCAAGATGAACTCGAGGGATGCCGCAATCACTACCAGCAAAAGGAGCGCTGCATCTACTGCGATATCCTCCGACAGGATCTCGCAGCCGGTGACCGGGTCGTCGCGGACAATCCTGAGTTCTTGTGTGTGACACCGTTTGCGCCGCGCTTCCCGTTCGAAATGTGGATTCTCCCCAAGCGCCATGCCGCCTACTTCGAGGACAGCCAAAAGTCGCAATTTGAATTCCTCGCTCCCATCCTTTCGGAATCACTCCGTCGCATGGACAAGGTGTTGGCCCACCCTCCCTATAACTTCATCCTCCATAGTTCGCCGCTTCATGAAAAGACCGGCGAGTACTATCACTGGCACCTCGAGATCATCCCCAAGCTCACCCAAGTAGCGGGCTTCGAGTGGGGCACGGGCTTCTACATCAATCCGGTATCACCCGAAGAAGCTGCGAAGTTCCTGAGGGACATGGAGTTTTAGATGCCGGTCCGCTTTCGCATCGAAGACGCCTTGCTTGCAGGCACACTTCGCAAGATTGAGCAACTGGTTCGCCGCAATGGCGGAAGAACCTGGCTGGTCGGCGGCTGTATCCGCGACTTGGTGCTCGGTCGACAGCCGCGTGATCTGGATATCGAAGTCGCTGGCCTTCCACCAGGACAACTCTACGCTCAACTGTCTGAACAGTTCTCCGTCCAATTCGTTGGGAAGGCCTTCGCGGTATTCAAGCTGCAAGGTCTGCCCATCGACATTTCCATCCCCTCCTGCATCCGCAGCGATCATGCCACCTCCATCCCTAGTCTGATCCGACAGGCGGATCCGGGCATGGCGATCGACGAAGCCCTCGCCCGACGGGACTTCACCATCAATGCCATGGCCTGGGATCCGGACACGAGAGAGCTTCGTGACCCCTTCAATGGGCGTGATGACCTCCACGCACGCATCTTGCGTCACGTATCGCCACAGTTTGTCGAAGATCCACTGCGTGTCCTGCGCGGGATGCAGTTGTCCGCCCGCTTTGAATTGACCGCCGCGCCGGAAACCGTGGCGCTGTGCCAAACCCTCTCACAGGAAAGTCAGCCTCGTGAACGTCTTTGGGAGGAATGGAAAAAACTGCTTCTCCAGGGCTGCAAGCCGTCGATGGGGTTACACTTTTTGCGCGACTGCGGGTGGCTTCGTTTCTATCCGGAGCTCGCAGCCCTTCAGGGCTGCCCACAAGACCCAGTTTGGCACCCCGAAGGCGATGTCTGGATCCACACACTTCACTGTTTGGACTGGTTCGCTACTGAACGAACCAGTCATGATCAAGACGATCTGATCGTCGGATTTGGTGTGCTCTGTCATGACTTCGGCAAACCAGCCACCACGAAAGAGGATGATGGGCGCATGATCTCCCGCGGGCATGAATCCGCAGGCGAGGACCCGACGAGATGCTTTCTTGAACGACTAACCAACCAGCAAGATATCATGGAGGAGGTGATGCCCTTAGTCCTGTGCCATCTCCGCCCCCGCGCACTCTATGATGCAAAAGCCTCTGACAGCGCCGTCCGTCGACTCGCAAGACAGGTCCAACGGCTCGATCGGTTGGTACGCGTGGCGAGGGCCGACCATGCAGGCCGCCCACCACAACCCTTTGATGGATTCCCAGCCGGCGAGTGGTTACTGAACCGAGCGAGGCAGCTGGAGGTTGAGCATCGGGCCCCAGTTCCAATTCTCATGGGACGGCACTTGTTGGAATTGGGAGTTCAGCCTGGTCCTGAGATGGGCCGACTGCTTGGCGAGTGCTACGAGGCCCAGCTTGATGGAGAATTTGCGACAGTGGAGGAAGGCCTTCTTTACGCAAAAAGCAAGTTTTCCGCGCTCTGCTAACCAACGCTTCTGTTCTCGAAGTGTGGTGTTCTCCCTTTCCAATCACCCCTTGCCCTTCGATCTTCGTGTCGCTTATTATCCTGCCATGCATGTGCACCTCAATCATCCTGTGCGCTCGATCGAAGTCAAAGGACCGAAACGCGTCAAGGATCTACTCCGAGACTTACATCTCGTCGTCGAAGCGCACTTGGTCATTCGTGGGGACGAGTTGGTGACGGAAGATGAGATGCTGTCCGACCAGGATCAAGTCGAAATCAGACCAGTCATTTCTGGTGGCTAATCCGGGATTACCGAAGAAACATCACCAGCATACTATTCTCAACGCGAATCGCCTCAACCCGGGGAGGCAGCTGAAACTTGTCGCGATTCTGTGGGAACTCGAATAATCGCTGTACAACCAGCTCCACGGTCGAGGACGGAATTGGAAGTGAGCCAAGCCTCCCGGCGACAGGGATCAATCGGACATAGCCCTCTCGTCATTTTCACTTCATTTCCAAGTCTACGAACAACCGACAAACAGGGGTTCCTCACTTGACCCCCCCTCTCTGAGAACTGTATAACAGCTGCTTCCGGTCAGTGCTGAGAGGCAGTGCGAGCCTGAGCCAATCACAAAGTTCGTCCTCCGGCTTGGAACCCAGCACTCAAATCTCAGTCCTTCTTCAGTATGCGCCCGTAGCTCAATGGATAGAGCATCTGACTACGGATCAGAAGGTTACAGGTTCAAGTCCTGTCGGGCGCACCACACCCCACCCCGTTCTTCTTTTTTTTGCCCTGTTGACGGATCCGAGCACATCACATGCAGTCCTGTCGGGCGCACCACACCAAGCTTGCTCCTACCGCCGACTTTTCACACCCTTTTCGAAAGAAGTGGCCACGGAAATTTGAACAAGCCGCTAAGCGGAGAATCTGCTACCGTTGAGAGAGGTGGCTCCGGTTGGTTGGACAGTTGCTGCCAGTTCTTAAGTGGCGCCTGGCGGAATGCTGACCACGCGGCAGTCTGCCGTGTCGTCAGATGGTCATAATAAACCTGGTCAGGCGTCTGGCCGTCAAGTGCTTGATGCGGCCGGGTCTGGTTGTAGAACGTCAGATAGCGCTCCAGCCCGTGATGCGCCGCGCTGACAGTGTCATACGCGTGCAGGTAGACCTCCTCGTATGTAATGCTTCTCCACAACCGTTCCACGAATACGCTATCCCGCCAGCAGCCTTTGCCGTCCATGCTGATCTGAATCCCGCGGTCTTTCAAGAGTCCCGTGAACTCCTGGCTGGTGAACTGACACCCTTGGTCGGTGTTGAAGATCTCGGGGCAGCCATACGGCGTGATCGCCTCTCGCACGGCGTCGAGGCAGGAGTCCGTGGTCAGCATATTGGAGAGCCGCCAGGCCAGCACCCGGCGACTGGCCCAGTCCAAGACGGCAAAGAGATACACGAAGCCTCGTCGCATCGGACTGTAGG
>CAZJOQ010000232.1:0-4972 GCA_964547625.1 uncultured Nitrospira sp. | reverse complement strand
CTAGATCCAAATAGCTATGAGATGGATCAGGGGGAAGCTTCCGGCTGGAGGTCAAACCGATGGTGCCGAAGGCGGGACTTGAACCCGCACGGCTTTCGCCACACGCCCCTCAAACGTGCGTGTCTGCCATTCCACCACTTCGGCACAAAGCATGAAGCGTCACTCGTGAAGCGTCGTTCGTCGGAATTCGTGGCGGACAGGGATTCACGAGACACGCTTTCCGAACGACGATCGACGCCTGAGGGAGTGCGCATTATAGGAGTAGGGTAAAATTGTTGTCAATCAACAGAACCTCCGGTAGAATCGGTACCTAATTTTTTGTGCCTGGGTTGTTCTTCCATGATACGGACGGATCAACGGGGACTCTCCTCCTCCATTGCGGCATTCTTCGACGTCGACAATACTATTCTGCCTGGCGAAGCAAGCGAAGTGCGATTTTTCCGCTGGCTGTGGCGACGTGGTATCGTTGGTTGGCCTGAAGCCCGAGAGAGTGTGTCTTGGCTGCTGCAACATTTTCCACCTCTCTCTATGCACCCGCTCCGATCGCGAAAGCTGTACCTCGCCGGAAAACCTTCGCAAGTGATCCAACCATTAGGCGAAGAATTCTGTCGAGAGGAATTATGCCCTCGCGTCTCAGCCTCCGCCATGCGGAAGCTTGAAGAACATCGACAAGCCGGCCATGCCATCATTTTCGTGACTGGGTCCATCGATTTCCTGGTCGCTCCCGTCGCAGATGCCCTTCGCGCCGATCGATGCTTTGCCAGTCGGTTGGAGCAGATGAACGGCCTCTACACCGGTTTTCTTATACCCCCGCTTCCGTACGGACAAGGGAAACGCCAACTGATCGAGCGGTTGACACATGAACTGACGTTGGATCTATCTCAATGCTATGCCTACGGAGACAGTCCTGGTGATCTGGACCTGCTTCGTGCCGTTGGTCACCCGACAGTGGTGAATCCCATTCGTGGAATGGCCTCCATCGCCCGACGCGAGAACTGGCCGGTTGTCAAATGGCAATGAGCGTTGGTCTGAGCCAGGACACATTGTTTCCTCAGCTAGTCGTGCGATCAACACACCGGTGAGCATGGCGTCTTTCTATATGCGCGTGACGGAAATTTTTCACAGCGTGCAGGGTGAATCGACCTTTGCCGGGCTGCCCTGCGTATTTGTGAGGCTGACCGGTTGCCCACTCCGCTGTACCTGGTGTGACACGGAATATGCCTTCTACGGGGGATCAGAGTATTCCTTCGATGATATTCTTGGAAAGATACGATCCTATGGTTGTCCGTTGGTAGAGGTAACGGGGGGTGAGCCGTTAGCCCAGATGGATACCGACGTCTTACTCCGCCGCTTGTGCCAAGAAGGATTCACGGTCCTTCTTGAAACAAGCGGAGCAGTGGATACCGCTCTGGTCGATCCATCGGTTCATATCATCTTGGACGTCAAGTGTCCGGGAAGCGGCATGGCGGATCGAATGCACTGGCCTAATGTCGAACGCCTGAGGCCGCAGGACGAAGCAAAATTCGTCATCCAAGACCGGATCGATTACGACTGGGCTAAAAGCGTTCTGAATCGCTTCCGGCTGACCGAGCGCTGTTCAGTCCTTTTTAGTCCGGTGTTCAACTCTTTGGATCCTCGACATCTGACAGAATGGATATTGGCAGATCAACTCCCAGTCCGTCTTCAATTGCAAATGCATAAGTACATCTGGGCACCCGACATGCGGGGAGTATGAGGGTAGCCACCTGCGAGCGATAGATGCCGGTTGTTGATTGACGCATCATAAGGAGAACGGAATGAACATCATGCGGATCAAGCCCAAGCAGGGACGAGTGGATACAGAAATCGCGGATGCCCTTGTCCTCCTGCATTGTGAGGGTGAGGGACTCTCGAAAGAAGACGCAGGGTTACTGGATCGACCTCTCGATGGGGCGCTTCGCGAACTCCTCCACTCGAAGGAATTCGAGGGGAAGGTTAACGAAGTCGTGCTATTTCATACGCACGGGAAAATTCCCGCGAAACGACTGATTCTTGTAGGCCTCGGTAGGAAGACCACCTTGGGCCTTGATGAAATTCGGCAGGCCATGGGTCATGCCGTTAAACGGGTACGCGGCGCGAAGTCCCGCGCTTTCGTGGTCGCCCTTCCTGGCTTCACCCCCCGTGACTGTTCGCCATTGGACGTGGCGCAGGCGATGGCTGAGGGAGCCATCTTGGGAAGCTATCAATTCACCACTTACCGGAGCGAGGCTTCGACGGATAAAGACTTGACGGCAATGACGGTCTTGACCCCACACACAAGTGAAATGGGTCAGGTATCGGAAGGCATTCGCCGTGGCGTAGCTACTGCCGAGGCCACGGTGTTTGTCAGAGATCTGTCCAACCATCCATCCAACGTGATGACTCCGACGAGGGTTGCTCACGAAGCAAGGTCCGTCGCGAAGGAGACCGGCATCAGGCTAAAAATCCTCGAACAGAAAGACATGGAAGTTCTCGGCATGGGTGCATTGCTGGGAGTCGCCAAAGGCAGCCACGAGCCGCCGAAGTTCATTATTCTCCAGTACCACGGAGCTAAGAAGAAAGACGAACAGCCGGTGGTCCTTGTCGGAAAGACCATCACCTTTGACACTGGAGGAATCTCGCTCAAACCGTCGGAGAACATGGAGCAGATGAAAGCTGATATGACCGGCGGGGCAGAGGTGTTGGCCACAATACGTGCGGCCGCCCGTTTGAAACTCCCCTTGAATCTGATCAGCATTCTTCCCGTCGCCGAAAACATGCCTGGAGGTCGGGCGATGAGACCCGGTGACGTCGTCAAGACGCTCTCCGGCAAAACGGTGGAAGTCCAAAACACCGACGCCGAAGGTCGTCTGATTTTGTCCGACGGTCTCGCATATGCCACCCGATTCAAGCCAGCTGCCCTCATCGACATCGCCACACTGACAGGGGCCTGTGTGGTTGCGTTGGGCCAATTCGCCATCGGGATGTTTGGCACTGATACAAAATTAAAAGAAGCGATTCGTCAGGCAGGTCTTCGGGCAGGGGAGCGTGTTTGGGAGATGCCGCTGTGGGAAGATTATTTCGAACAATTACGCAGCGATGTGGCCGACATGCGCAATATCGGCGGTCGCGGGGGTGGCATGATCACTGCGGCACTGTTCCTCAGCAAGTTTGTCGGCGATTGCCCATGGGTACATCTTGACATCGCGAGCACCGACTGGAGCGAGCGGGAACGAGCATATATTCCCAAGGGACCGACTGGCATTGGGACCAGACTGTTGATCCAGTTCCTGGTCAATCGCTCACTACTAAAGGTATGACGTTCTCTCGCGACCAGATCGGCCAGCTTTTTATGGTAGGCTTCGACGGGACAACCGTTTCGTCAGACCTGACCACATTTATTACAGAATATAAGCCGGGTGGGGTCATCCTCTTCGCAAGAAACCTTGAATCGGCTGAACAAATCGTTGCCTTGACGAACGAGCTTCAGCGGTGCAGTCCGCACATCCCTCTCTTGATCTCGATCGATCAAGAAGGCGGACGTGTCTCACGATTGCCGACAGAATTCACGATTTTCCCCCCGTGTGAAGTTCTGGGGCAATGTCACTCTTCGGAATTGGCCTACGCGGCGGCGGCCACGACGGCGAAGGAACTCAAAGCTGTCGGCATCAACATGAATATGTCCCCTGTGCTGGATGTGAACAGCAACCCCTTGAATCCGGTGATCGGCAACCGGGCATTTAGTGCGCATCCTCATATCGTGTCTGAACTGGGGTTGGCTACTGTGGGAGGACTTCAGGACAATGGTGTCGTCGCCTGTGGAAAACACTTTCCTGGACATGGTGACACCAACTCGGACTCCCATAAGGAATTGCCCACCGTGACGGCGGACCGTGCGCGGCTCGAGCACATCGAGTTTCCTCCTTTTCGACACGTGGTTGCGAACGGTGTGGCCACATTGATGACCGCCCATGTCGTCTATCGGGCTTTGGACGAGATCCGCCCAGCGACGCTCTCTCCAATGATCATCGGGAGATTTCTTCGTGAAGAGTTGTATTATGACGGCGTTGTCCTGACGGACGATCTCGAGATGCACGCCATTATCGATCATTATGGCATCGGAGCTGCGACCGTGCAGGCCATCCAGGCCGGCTGCGACATGCCATTGATCTGCAAAGATCGTAATGGGATCGTCGCTGCCTTTAACGCCGTTGAGAAGGCCGCGATATCTGGTGATCTTTCTGAAGGACGACTGGCACAATCTTTCGCGCGGATCCGACGATTAAAAGAGCGGTTCTTGCGCTCCTATCGACCGGTGACGATTTCTGATGCGAAACTCGTAGTCGGCTGCCGAAGCCATAGAACTCTCTTGCGTTCCATCCACCAAGCTCGAGAACGACTCGGGAAGACGGACGCCTGATCACCTGTCTCTTCATTATTCCAAAAACCTGAGATCAAACTCGTAGGATCAATCCATACCGCAACAACAGCTAATTCTCATGCAGCCTTGCCCCTTTATCACCTCTTGTGGCATCATGAGCATTCCTTGGGAGGGCCTTATGGCCTCATTGCTCGAGTACGTCGGATCTGTCCATATCTTTCTTGGACCCTATAGGGGTAATCCAATCGCATTATATTTGCGACGTACGGAATCCGAATGCCAGATTGGGCCTAAGGTCTACCCTTGGAACGATGTCATGGGAATTGGCGAAACACCCAACAAAGCCGCTGCTGATTTCGAAGAAAAATGGAAAACCAATGGTTTAACGACTACCATGTATTCAGGCCCGGCGTGGGAAAAAGGGATTAAGCCAGAAAAACCCGCGCCACCAAAGCCAGCGGCATCCCCGCCAAAGCCTACTGCCTCACCTACACCCACAGCTGCGCCGGCATCTGCCGCTCCCGCACCACCAATTCCGGCTGCTTCTGCAACAACGGAGGTAGTAACCGCACCCCCTGTTGAAGACGCGACTAT
>CAZJOQ010000231.1:0-4992 GCA_964547625.1 uncultured Nitrospira sp. | reverse complement strand
CAGCTGACTTTGGAAATAGAAATTGAGTGCTCAGCGCACCACCTAACACGCCACCTAGAAATGCTGCGACGCAAAGTAAACACATCTGTTGGCGCATCATGACTAATCCTTTCGTGCAATCAACGTGGCAACCACTTAGATCGGAGCTTCGCAGGATTTTACGAGCGGCCTCACTGAACGGCAACCCTCTCGGCAGGGCAGACGAGCCGTCGTTCAATTCAGTTTTGATTGGAGGAGGCGAACTTGAGGGACCTTGTCGATAGATGCGGGGTCGTGATCCCTAACCGTTCTACCCATCACGGCTTCGTGCCGATGAATACAAATCCCTTCGTTCTTGTATCATTCAGCGCAGCACTGTAGAGCCTCTTGGCTCCAGCATCATAAAATCCAACTCCCCGCACCGTATCGCTTCCGTTAAGACATGCAGGTTGCCCACCAAAGGTCATCGTGACATCAAATGCATTCCCCTGTACTCGAGGTAGAAATGAACCAGTGAAGGTGCATCCAGTGCTGGAACTTCCTGAAATTCCGCCTGCTGCCAGTACAGTAACATTCACGGTTTCATTCACCGTGACTGGCCCAGTATAGATCCCTGCAACGGCATTCACATCGGGTGGCAAATCATAATCGCTATCGTATGTCGTCGTAAACTTACTCTGCCCGCCAGCTTGATAGGCAATCGTGCCGTCCAAACTTTGCTTCGCTGTATAGTTGCCATTGATTGTTGCGTCGAGTATTCCGGTCTGCAAATTGGCGTCTTTCGCGTTCGATGAGGCAAAGGCTCCATTTAGTGAGCTGCTGTCTCCTTGGATAAGCCCCGCCGGAGTGCCGCCCTCCGAATAAAGGAACCAGTATGTACCATCATTAAGTACCAGGCCCGCAACGGTACGGTTGGTGTTCGTAGTTCCCGTCCAAAGCCCCTCTGCAGATGTTGTAGCGAGGGTGGGCGGTGGTAGTAACGGAGTATCGCCCTCGCTGCCACAAGCGGACAGACACGTCAACAAGAACAAACCGCATAAGGAACCCCTTACCCGTTGGTACAGCATATTTGGTCCCTTCACTGAAGTAGGCCTACGCTTCATAAAAAGGAGCGCGGCATATCTACCAGTCTATTCGAGCGATACTCCATCCCTCTTAAGATGGGGACAACCAAGTATGGCCGTTGGTGGGGAATTGAATTGCCTTCAATCAGAAACGGGAGATGGGAACTACGATGAAAGCACTTGAAATGTTGGAGCGGGCGATGGGATTTGAACCCACGACAACTAGCTTGGGAAGCTAGGACTCTACCACTGAGCTACGCCCGCTCACCGATTGCATCCTACGTGGGAAAGAAAGAACAAGTCAAGGAACTGGAGCTATCCGGCCCGTTCCACGATCGCAAACTTCCGTCGGCCAATTTTGAGCCGATATTGTTTGCCCGCGACAACCGCGAGTGCCGCCTTGGCATCACTCTGTTTTTGTCCGTCGAGTTCGACACCGCCTTGAATGACCAGCCGCCGCGCTTCGCTCTTACTGGGCACCAGCCCGGTTTTGGCAACAAGGTCAACCAATCCAATGGTCGTTCCATCTTGCAAATCATTCTCTGCCAGTTGCAATCGCACATCCGGCTCATCGGGAAATTCTTGTTTCTGAAACTTTTGCTCAAACTCCGCTCTAGCTTGTTTGCCCCCTTCAACTCCGTGGTAGCGCACCACGATCAGTTCGGCGAGCGTCTGTTTCGCCTCCATTGGGTGGAGTGTTTTGGCGTGACTGAGATCTTCAGTCGTCAGTAGTTCATAATAGCGATACATCAGCGCGTCGCTGATCGACATGACTTTCCCGAACATCTCCCCCGGCTTGTCTTCCAGAGCAATATAGTTGCCGACGCTCTTGCTCATTTTCTTGACACCGTCCGTTCCTTCAAGCAACGGCATGGTGATGACAATCTGCGACTCCTGGCCATAGTCTCGCTGTAGTTCACGTCCCACCAAAAGATTAAATTTCTGATCTGTCCCGCCCAATTCCACGTCCGCCTTCAACGCCACAGAATCATAGCCCTGCACGAGCGGATAGAGAAATTCGTGTATACTGATAGGTTTCTGCTCCTGATAGCGCTTGTGGAAATCGTCCCGCTCCATCATGCGCGCGACGCGATAGTGCGCGGCTAACTCAATCAGCCCATCGGCGGTCATGGGGCCCATCCATCGGCTATTGAATTCAATCGTCGTTTTCGTCGGATCGAGAAGCTTGAAGATCTGACGCTGATATGTCTTCGCGTTCTCCTGCACCTGTTCCTTAGTCAACGCTTTCCGTGTTTCGGAGACCCCGGTGGGGTCGCCGATCATCCCGGTAAAATCGCCGATGAGAAAGATCACCTGATGTCCGAGATCCTGAAAATGCTTTAACTTGTGGATTAGGACAGTATGCCCCAGATGAAGATCCGGAGCAGTCGGATCAAAACCTGCCTTGACACGTAACGGCCGCTTCTCAGCAATCGCCCGCTTGAGCTTCGCTTCCAGCTCAGCCTGCTGAATCACTTCCACGGCCCCGCGCAGGATCAGGTCTAGTTGTTGTTGAACATCCATCATAGTTCGCGCTGTTTCGCTCCATGTGGCCGAGATGCCGAGACGGTTACGAGGGACTTGATGCGGTCGAACTTCTTTGAGCCAATGCCCTTAACCTCACGGAGATCTTCTATTGTACGAAAGCCCCCAGCAGATGTTCGAAAGGCGATCACACGTTGGGCCAACACCGCTCCGATGCCGGGCAACGCTTCAAGCTCCTCGGCACTCGCCTGGTTGAGCTCGAGCAAGGGTTGACCTTGTTGTGTCTCTCGTGTCTGGCTAACAACTCCCTGGATCGTTGGCGTCTGCTCATGGAGAATAGGTGTGCGTGGCAACGTCTCCCCTAGCCTCTCATCCGTGACCGCAGCAAAAGGGTCCTTAGGATGAGACCTCGCCATCATCCACAGACTGACCCCCATCGCGACGATGAGCAGACCCAGCTTGAAGAGCAGCGACTTCATCACTACTCGGTCTTCGTAGGTAGGCAGGAACGTCTGAAACTCAACCTTGAACGCGACATCAGCCTTTTTTCTGGCTGGCCAGAAAGGCTTCATACTGCGCGGCCGTCATCAACTCTTCGACTGCACCAGGCTCGACCAGATCGATCACGGCGATCCAGCCCTTGCCGTAGGGGTCGGAATTCATCACTTCGGGATGATCTTTCAGCTCGTTGTTGATCTCGATCACTGTTCCACTCACCGGGGTATAAATAGTCGAGGTTGTTTTCGTCGATTCCACTTCCCCGATCTGCTGACCGACCGTGACCGCTATGCCCACCTTTGGCAGATCCACAAACACAATATCGCCTAAGGCATCCTGCGCAAAGTCACTGATACCCACAGTCGCCCGTTTCCCATTCAGACGAACCCACTCGTGCTCTGTGTGAAATTTCAAATCGGATGGTATCATGTCGGCTCCCTTTGAAGAACGATGCAGTTGAGGGCAGGTCTCACACGGGCCGGATGCCTCGTGTATCCGCCCTACTCTTACAACTTTTTCAGGATGGTAGTTTGGCCCGGCTGAGATTGTCAAGGAACGATCTGGGCTAGCCAAAGGCGGAGGCCAGCGGCTACCGTAGCTGGAGCTGGTTCAACTCTTGAAAAGGACTAGACGGAGAGACGAGAGAGGGGAACCGTACCAACGCTGCTCCTCTCTCGCCTGAACAGATCCAGAAAGGCCTGAAGATCACGCCTTCCGGTAGGCACGTTTCACTGGAAGACTTCCATGCCAGGGAAGAAATAGCCGATCTCGAATTGCGCCGTTTCCGGCGAATCGGAGCCATGAACAGCATTGAACTCAATATTCGTGCCATGCGCTCTCCGAATGGTCCCAGCATCGGCTTTCGCAGGGTCCGTCGCGCCCATTAAGTCGCGGTTCTGCTTGATGGCATTGGCGCCCTGTAGCACCAGAACCACGGCAGGGCCTGAGGACATGAAGTCGCAAAGACTTCCGAAGAACGGTCGTGCTTTATGTACGGCATAGAAGCCTTCCGAGACTGACTTCGACATGTGGAGCATTTTTATCGCGACAGGCTTCAGCCCTGCCTGCTCATATCGATGGATGATATCGCCTATAACCTGTTTCTTCACGGCATCCGGCTTGATAATGGCCAACGTTCGTTCGCTCATGATGTCTACATTCCTCCAGACAGTTAAGATAGCAAATGACACCCGGCGCTCATTATAGGGATGGCCTCTCTCGCCTTGCAAGCATTCAACGGGACAGCGCATGAGGTCTCATCCATCTTCACTCGACTCACACTCGACGCTCAATGGCGACCATCATACGAAAAGCGAGAAACCGGCCCAACCGCTCCAGTTGGTGCTCCAACCGGAGCATCGGTGTCAACAACCACTGCGGCAACAGGGAAGGATGGTCGAAGCCTCCGCTCAGCGGGTACGCGGCGCAGGCTATTCGCCGCAGCTGTCGGATAGAAAATTCTGGATAACGGATCTGGAAGCCAGCTTGATTACGTTCAAATAAGATCGTTGCGACGGCTTGGTTCGCATCGAACGGCCGACGGTTGGCCTGAGGCGGCTTGAGAAGGAGCGGATCCTCCGTACCATCCACCGGCTCCGGATGCAACCACCGATAAATCGGCGACGAGATCCACGAGAGGTAGGGATCCATGACGATAATCCGACCACCCACCCGGAGAGTTCGCTGGGCTTCATCGAAGAAGAGTGCCACGTTTTCGATATGATGCAAGCAGTCAAAGAGCACCAAATTCGCCAGCGACTCAGCCCGAAACGGGAGTCGTTGCCCATCTGCGACTAGATTCAACCACGGCAATACCACCACGTCCGTACAATAGGCTCCCGGTAGATGCTCTTTCAGATTGCCGGTTCCACCGCCAAGCTCTACTGTCGGACCAGGTACTAACCAAGCTACTATCGCCCGATACCAATCTGCATACAACTGACGGAGCACAGGCTTCTGTTCCCAG
>CAZJOQ010000230.1:0-5031 GCA_964547625.1 uncultured Nitrospira sp. | reverse complement strand
AGTTGGCAATAGATGAGAAGTGGGATCAGCCCCAAGTTCGGCCAGATGCGCTAGTCGCTCGGCGGTTCAAAGTGTCCGGAGGGGCGCTGTTGCCAGGGCACGGTGGCTTGTCGAGATTGTTTGACCAAACTGCGGAGACTCATTTCAGCGGCACGCAAGAGCTTGAGATCGCCGGCTTGCATGAGCGTCGTCAAAAGAACATAGAGCGATCGATCTGCTCGCGATCCGGCCAGGATACGATCGGTGACCGGGTCGATGTGAGAAGGATCCGGCGCGTCACCCTCATCGGCGTCGGTGAACAGGTGTGTAAAGGATTGAGGCTCATCAAACAGCCACGATGGAGGGATATGAAGCGCTCTGGCGAGGGCTTCGATCGTCTCCGTTGTGGGGTCCGTTTGGCCCGATTCAATTTGTTCAAGAAGGCCGCAGGGAATGCCCGCTGCGTCTGATAATAACTCGACAGACCGGTTTTTTGAATGCCGCCAACTCTGAATGCGTAGGCCGATCAACATGGAGCAGATGATACACAATGGGAGGTCGAGCTTCAATGAATCTCGATTGAGATTCTAAATTCATAATAGATTACAATGTGTTATGTGGAGTTTTCGATTGAGTATCAAATCGAGTATAATACGCGCAAGTTTTTTGTAGTGAAGGAGGGAGAGCGTTATGTTGGGAACAGATATTCGTGGCATCATGGCTGAGGAGGAAGAGGTTCAGCGTCGTCAAGACGCACTCAAGTCTCTCGTGACGATGAGGGCCAAACAGCTTCGGGAATCGTTGGACGAGCGAATCAAGCGCGCAAGGAACAGCGGGGATTGGACCCAGCTTTCAAAGGAAGAGTGCGCCAATTTGCACAAGCGAGAAAAGGCCCACCTGAAATCTCAGCTTGAACAGTTGCAGTTCGAGCAAAACCGTACACGAGGAAAACTGACGGCACTGAAGCGAGCCAAGGCTCGGGCTCAGCGGATCCGCGCCGCGGAAGCGGCGTCCGAACGTAGGCGCCGGTGATTGACGGTTTTCTCCTTCTCAGTCTTATCCCTGTGGGAGCGATGTCGGGGCTCTAGTGGATGCAGTACTGCATCTCCGGGCCCTCACTCGCGCCCAGGGCTCCCTGATCCGTCGGCTTCTTCGCGATAAGAACGTCAGATCGCAAGCGAGAGCGTTTGTCGTCGAAGGAACCAAGTCCTGCCTGGATCTGATTGCTCGACACCCGCACGCTGTTCGCAACCTGGTTCTCTCCCCGCGGTATCTCCTCGCTGAAACCGATATTGATCGGCAGGTCCGATCCCAATTGCCTGCCTGTCAGTTGGTATGTCCGGACATCGTGTTTGAAAAACTGACTGATGTTGAGATGTCGCAAGGGATACTCGCGGTCGTCCGACAACCGCGATGGGACGAAGCACAAGTATTGACGCAGTCGAGAGTATTGGGAATTTACGCGGATCGGCTTCAAGATCCGGCGAACGTGGGAGCGATTATTAGGACCGCCGCGGCGTTGAATCTTTCCGGGGTGTGGCTGAGTGCCGAGTGTGCCGATCCATTCAGCCCCAAGGTTGTCCGTGCCACGGCCGGCTCGATTGTAAACCTTCCTGTTTTTTGGGGGTGTCAGTTTCGGACATTTTCCTCGTATAGATGCGAAATATACTCGGCGCTCCTCCCGTCGGCTGATATAGTCTCTCTCAGGACCATTCAGAACGTTCCGAGCCGTCTCGTGATCGCCGTCGGAAACGAAGGGGCAGGGCTGACGCCGGATGTCATCGCGGCATCTCACGTGAAATTTTCCATTCCACTCGCAGATGGGATCGAGTCTCTGAATGTTGCTGCGACGGCGGCAATCTCGGCGTTCTATTTCAGCGGATTACCGCTTGACTCGGCCATGTGAGACCGGTGAAACTGAGATGTTTTGCATAGAACTTTGAAAAAAGTCAGATTCAACCGAGTTCTGGACCTGAGTGTGTCAGTTTGATCGGTGAGGAGAGAGCGATGGGACTGGGGCTCGTGCTCGTATCTGCGATGATCAGCATAGGTCTTGGGGTGGGCACGGCTTCCGCCGAGCCTGGGGCGCAGGTGTATAGTCTGGACATGATTATCGACCTGGCCTTGGCGAAGAACCCCGTGGTGTCGTCGGCAGAAGGAAATATTGAGCAACAAAAGGGTCGACAGACGGCGGCCGGTGCCTATCCCAATCCGATTGTGTCCAGCTACAGCGGTCTCGGGAGGCTTAAAGACACGACCGTGGGACCACCGGAGAATGTTCAGTCACTCACCGAATACAACGTGGTAGTCGGACAACCGGTAGAATGGCCGGCACTGCGGACAGCGCGGCAACGAGTAGCCGATCTCGGCCTCTCAACCGCCAACGTGGGCTTGTTGGAGACTCGATTGAATTTGTCTTCGCAGGTCAAGGCTGCGTTTTACGACTTGTTGTTGGCACAACAGGGCGCCGACCTGGCGAGACAGAACCTGGATACCGTTGAGGATGTCGCACGGATCGTGAGAGCGAGGGTCAAATCGGGCGAGGCGCCTCAATTCGAATCCATCAAGGCAGAAGTTGAGGTGCTCAAGGCTCGTCAACAGCTCACGCGCTCGGACAATGTGGTTCGCATCAGCCGTGTGGTCGTCAACACTCTGACCGGCGGCGCGTTGGGGGCAACCTATACGGTCCAGGGAGAATTTAGGATGGTTCCGCGTGATTTGCAGATTGACGGGTTGATGGTCCGCATGATGGAGCAGCATCCAGCCATTCAACGCCTATTGAGCTCGGTGGAGCAATCGGAATGGAAAATTGAGTTCGAACGTCAGGCTCGGGTGCCGACCGTGACAGTCAATGGCAGCTATTGGCGCGAAATTGGACGAGAAGCAGCGCAAGGGGGACTCTCGATTCCCGTGCCTCTCTGGTATCGGCGCCAGGGAGAAATCGCGGCGTCGCTAGGGGCTAAGCGCCGCGAGGAGGCTGAGTTGCTCAGGACGCGCAATGAATTGGGGCGGGCTGTTTATCAACATTATCAGGACGTCCGCACGACGGCTGAGTTGATTGAGGTGTTCGATAAAGGGTTGCTCAAGCAAGCGCAGGAGGCGTTGAGACTTGCGCAGTTCAGCTTTCAGCAGGGTGCCTCGAGCCTGCTGGAAGTGCTCGATGCGCAACGTGTGCAACGACAGATCTTGCTGGATTATGCCGAGGCGAGGCACGCTCTGTCCGTCTCGCTGGCGCGACTTGAGCAAGCCGTAGGGGGGACGCTGTGAAAATCAGGCCTGATCCAAAGCAAGTGGCCTCGTTCTGGACTATCCAAAGGGTCTGCGGTCTTCTGTTCGGGGTGATGCTGCTCGAAGTGGGCTGTGATGGAACGCCGGGCGAGGTGGTGGCCAGTAAGTCGACTGTGGTACCCTCCACACCAGGACTCATCACACTGTCGGTAGAGGAATCGTCACGGGTAGGCCTCGTCGTCCAGCCGGCGGGACTCAGCGATTTTCGAACGCACCGGGATTTTCCTGCGATCGTTCAGCCCAATCAACACAACATGGCGGAGATTACGACGTTGGTTCGTGGGCGAGTCGTAGACGTGTATGCTGACCTTGGCCAAGAAGTCAAGGCGAATGCTCCGCTGGCAATTCTATATAGTAGTGAATTGGGCCTGGCTCAGTCGGCCTATCTCAAGGCTCGAGCGAAACTCCACGTCGCGGAGCAAGCCTATGGCCGGGCGAAATTCCTGTTGGAGGAAAAGGTCATCGGAGAAGCGGAACTGCAGCGTCGATATGCGGAACTGCTGAGTATCCAGGCCGAGGCCAATGAGTCGCGCGATCGCCTGAAGTTGCTCGGCATGAGTGTCGACGAATTGCGCCGGCTCGACCGGAGTCGTGAAATTCGATCGGTTGTGCCGATCGTGGCACCCTTCGACGGTCGCATCATCGGGCGCAGCCTGACGCGTGGTGAAGTCGTCGAGACCACCGAAAAGCTGTTTGTGATCGCGGATCTCTCGAAAGTCTGGATTCTCGCCAACATTCCGGAGAAGGATATTTCGTTTGTCCACTCCGTCCATGCGTCCGGTGGTATGCCGGTAGAGGTGCAGGTCAATGCCTACCCCAAGGAAACGTTCAAGGGCACCATCATGTATGTCGGAGATGTGTTGGATCCTGTGACGCGCACGATGCAGCTTCGGCTTGAATTGCCGAACTCAGACGGACGGCTCAAACCAGAAATGTTCGCCACCATCCGACTCTTTTCCGAAGCGCAGCCAGATCGATTGGCGGTCCCGGAGACAGCATTGCAACGCGATCAAGGCCGAACCTTCGTCTTTGTGCAGCGCAGCGCAAGTGAATACGAAATGCGCGAAGTCCACATTGGAGAATCCAATGGGGCGTTGACCTCCATCCTCGGCGGGCTCAACGAAGGAGAACCGGTGGTCACCCACGGCGCCTTTGTCTTGAAGTCCGAGTTATTGAAGAACCCCGTCTGATGGTCTCTCGCCTCCTCGACATTTCCCTGCGCCAGCGTATGCTCGTCATCATTTTTGCGGTTATGGTGGGGATGGGAGGGGTGTACGCGTTTCGAACCATCCCAATCGACGCCTTTCCCGACGTGACCAGCGTGTTGGTCCAGGTGGTTACGAAGGCTCCAGGTCTCTCGCCGACCGAGGTCGAGCGCTTGGTCACCTACCCGATTGAGCTTCAGCTCGCCGGTGTGCCCGCCCTCACAGAAATGCGCTCTCTGACAAAGGTCGGTTTGTCGCTCATTACGATTGTCTTCGATGATTCGATGGACATCAACCTGGCTCGACAGTTGGTGCTCGAACGATTGCTCGAAGTCGAGGAGCTACTTCCCGACGGCGCCGAACCTATGCTGGCGCCGAATAGTACGGGGCTGGGTGAAGTGTATCAGTATTATTTGGAGGACGGGCGGGGAACGGCTGCGAACCAGGACGCCGAGCACCAGAATTTGATCGAACAGCGAACGATTCAAGATTGGGTCATTCGTCCCATTCTGAAAGGCACGCCGGAAGTCATCGACGTCAATTCGATGGGTGGCTTCGT
>CAZJOQ010000229.1:0-5060 GCA_964547625.1 uncultured Nitrospira sp. | reverse complement strand
CTAGCGGCAAGTGCTCTCATTATCCACGGACTGGTGCCTGCTCATGCCTAACCAGCCCATCAAGCCGACGCTCTCTACGCTGCGCTTCGATCGCGCAGCTTACGGGCAACGTTATCCACCCGCGCACCATGAATAAACAGGCGGAATCAGAGGTCCAGGTATTCCGGCAGTTTGTGAAAATGGCTCGGCTTCAGATCATAGATAAGTCTATACGGGTATGTGATCCGCCAGCACCCGACATTCAATGTCGATTGGTAACTGGGGAGGAACTCGCGTTCGAGCTCGTTGAAATCTGCAATTCCCAAAATGCCAGGTTTATGGCGTCTGCGGGTAAAGTTCACTCCTTCATTGTGGCGGCCTACGATGCTTTGGAACCTGATCTACGCGCGTCATTTGATTCTCGGTTCATCAACGAGCCGCTATCATTTTCGTTTCGAGAAGAAGCCACCTTAGCCTCAATTCGCAATGTCCTGCCGGTTTTGCTGAGGGAGCTTGCCGAAACTCCGATGACTGATGAATATGAGCCATTCAACCCTGGGGTTGCCGCTGTTGTGGCAAGTGTCAGGAAGAGAGGCCGACTTAACAATACTGGTTCGGTTAACTTTAATGTGGGTGGAAGCTTTGATCCGACAGTGCCCCTTGATGCTATCGCTACCAAACTTACGAAGAAGTACCGCACAGAACTTCCCATTGAGTTAATTGCACACTTTGGTGGTTTTGCATACGAAAAGGACCTCACGTATCGTGAGTGGCTCTTGAAACTGTTCATGGAACTTGGCATCGGCCCATTTTGTCGCGTATGGGTACTCGAATCGGAAAGTATTGCCCTTGTCTATCCGACAACGCCTTTGTCTGCGTAAACGGATACGTAACCAACGAATGAACCTAACCGCCCAACAGCGGTGCTGGGCGTGGTATTGGAAGGCAAGTTATACGCATCGTTAATGCGATAAGGCTGATGACCGCTTTGCGGCGGGACGATCACGGCGCCAAACTTCTACTCGTGGCCGTTCTGCGACTGTCAGAATCCGACCCCAAGCCGAAGTACACGACCGACCGCTATCAGAAGGGAGGGTCTTACGCCGATCCGCATAAAAACCAGTGATACATGGTCGATGGGTCGTAACGTATTGCACCACCGTCGATGATGGGATAATGTTCACGATCATTGAAGGTGTGTTACGCGGATAGAAAATGGCAGATCCGGTTCTTATGCGGATCCGCCTAAACATTGTTGAGGCGGTAGAAAAACCTACTTGGCGAAGATCTCGATGAAGAGTTCAGAAAAGTGACCTCACCAGAAGCCCTACAATCGTCGATCGACATCTCGGGAGAGAACGAAGCACCTCTGGAAATTGTTGAGAATATTCCGTGCGACTTTTTCTACAGTTTCGTTAGGTGGCAAGAGAAGGCAACGCACGCTGCCAAAGCTCCGTTTCTGCCGATTGCGATCTGGCGGCCACGCTTGTCCGGAATCGGCATCAAATAAGAAGTCCGGCGTTGACGGCGAGACACTGAGATTGGAGATAGAGAATGGCAGATATCACGACCGGCGAGCCGTTTGGCATAGACCCGACAGTGTTGAAGAAGATCGACTGGGGTCTGGCGCTGAAGCGCATCCATCAAGATCTTCGATCGGATTTCATTTATGCGCCCCACTTGAGTTTTCTCTATCGAAAAGCTGGCGACGAGCTGATCGCCATGCTGACAAGCGAACTGAAATCCGGAACTTTCAGCCCGGGTATCCCGATTACCATTGAAGTTCCGAAGCCCTTTCGCATTCGAATAGCCGTGCATTCGAAGCGACTTGGCCCCAACTACTCTCGACCTGGGAGTATTCTCCTTCCGAGGGACCGCCTGCTCTATCAGGCGCTCGCCGATCAGGCTGCCCCCATTGCCCACGCCAAGTCCGATCCGAAGCGGTCGTTTAGTCACTTACTCGCTCCGCCTGGCAGCGTCAGCATGTTTCTGCCGACGCGTACTTGCTGGAACAGACTACAGAAATCGCTCGCCGAGCAGTCCAAGTCGAAGTCCGTACGTTACATTCTCAAGATTGATGTTGCGAACTACTTTGGATCTCTCAATCAACATACGCTGATCAACGTGCTCAACGACTCGGGCTACGAGAAGGCGTTGTCGTCGCGCTTGGAGGCAATCTTAACGAGCTATACCGGAGAGCGAAGTTCTCGCGGCATCCTACAAGGCATGTATCCCTCAGATCTACTGGGCAATTACTATCTAGCGCCGATCGACCGCTTTCTTAAAGATTATGGCGTGCCTTCGGCACGATACGTTGACGACATATACGTGTTTGTGAAAAGTGTGGACGATGCCGATCTACTGCTCCGTGCGCTCATTCCGGCCCTACGCAGCTACGATCTGGTTCTTAACGAGGCGAAGTCGGTCATCATGCCGAAGTCCGCACTGGTTACCGAGGAGCCAGACCTCGAGGCGCTCTTCTCAGACGCTGTCGAAGAGATCTCCCAGCAGGTCGACGATGAGGATTTCAACGCTGACTATGGCTTTCAGTCAGAGTGGGATGAAGAGGGAGTTGACGAGGAGGAGTTGGAACTCCAGGCCACCAAGCTTCTCTTCGACTCACTTTCCGACTATCCTGGACAGGAAGAGAATATCGAGCGCTTCTGCCTTCCGCTGTTTACGACGGCCGGATCCGATTACGCTGTTGCGCATGTTATGGACTCGTTCAAGAAGCGGCCATCGATGTCCCAGATTTATGCGTCATACCTGGCCAAGTTCCTCGGCATCGACGCTGTCGACGAATTCCTTCTGAGCCTGCTCAAGGATGTGACCCTCGTCGACTGGCAGAAGATTTGGGTCTTGGCTGCGCTCTATCAGGTCGACGAAGCTAACGACAGGGCAGTAAAAGCCGCGTTAGATGTACTCAAGGATGCAAACAGGCACGATGCCCTCAGAGCGGTCGCTGCGGTTTACGTTGGTTCACAAGGCGACCACGCGCGTCGGAAAGCACTGGCTTCTATCTATCCCTCGGTCTCGAGCTACGTGCAAGCCGCGATCTACTATGCCTCCAATCAGTGGCCTGGCGTGGAAAGAAGTAACGCCAGAGCTAGCTGGGGTGGGCATGGTCCGCTGCATAGCCTACTTACCGTTGCGATGAAGAAGAAGTAGTAGGCCGGGCAAGCGGGTTAAGCCTGCTTGCGAGCTTCGGGCCGAACTTCCGCACTTGGCCGAATAGCGGCATTTGCATCTGGCAACCACATCGCGGACACTCCTTTCTCAATAGATGTTGCCACAGTTAGTGCGTAGCACTGACGGGTCGCGAACGGGGCGGCGCTCGTCACGCCGCCCTCTTTCAACGAAAGGATTCCATCATGCAACTGATCAGCACGTCTCAACACCGCGAACCGTGGAACAAAGGCAAAGTTGTCGGCCAAAAAGCACCGTTCAAGCTCAAGGGAACATGGGCGATTCGAACTCGTTTGCAAATGGCCGGTCGTTCCCGCGACCTCGCCCTCTTTGATTTAGGGATCGACAGCACTGCAGGGCTGCGACCTGGTCAAAGCTACGTGTGCGCGATATTTGCCACGGCGATCAGATCGCCCCGCGTGCGATCATCATGCAACAAAAAATCCAGCGACCGGTTCAGTTTGAGATCACGCCTTCCACGCGTGAGGCTGTAGTACGTGGATCAAGCTGGCCACGCTGAAGTCAGAGGACTATCTCTTTCCGAGCCGTATCCACAACTCACCTCACATGGGCACCCGGCAGTACGCACGAGTGCTCGAGGGATGGGTGAAGGCCATCGGCCTCGATGCCTCAGCCTATGGGACGCATTCTATGCGGCGCACCAAGGCCTCCCTGATTTATCGGCGGACGAAGAACCTGAGAGCGGTGCAGCTATTGCTTGGGCACACCAAGCTCGAAAGCACCGTGCGCTACCTCGGCATCGAAGTTGATGATGCCCTGGAGTTGGCCGAACAGACGGAGGTATGACTGTCCACCATTGGCTAGTGAGTCTGGCAGCGTCCCAAGGCCAACGGGCGCTGTCGACCCCAAAGCCGAAGTACATGACCGCCCGCTACCAGAAGGGGGGGGGCTTACCCCGATCCGCATAAGAACCCGTGATAAATGGTCCCACCGTCGCCGCTCATTGAAACGACAACGAGCATCACATATGCTTCACGAACAGTCGTGGCGTGTTATACGGACAGAAATGGTCGGATCCACCTCTTACGTGGATCCGTCTAAACATTGTTGGGCTTCTGAAACGAACAAGCAAACAAGCAAATGAAAGGAAAATTACGATGACCTCATTGTACGAGCGCCTCGGCGGCACCGAGGGAATATCGCAAATCGCCAACGATGTTGTTGATCTTCATCTGAAGAACCCTCGCATCTCCACCAGGTTCGCGGGAGGGGATATTCCATCGCTGAAGAAGGCCGCTGCGGCCTTCTTTATCACGGGCACTGGGGGTCCAAGCATATACAAGGGCAAGGACATGCTGTCGGCACACAAGGGTATGAACATAGATCATGCCGAGTTCATGGCGGTTCTAGATGACGCACTTGCCGCGCTGGTCAAGAACGGCATCGGTCAACGCGAGCAGGAAGAAGTCCTATTCGTTCTATACAGTATGAGAGGAGATATTGTGCGCGTGTAGGGATCTCGCGTCGCCTGCAGATCCGAAACAAGCCCAACAACGCGCTGCAGCCGACGCCGCAAAGCAGCGCGGCTGAACGCGAGCGTTAATGCGACAGGGCTGAGGACCGCTTTACGGCGGTGCGATCTTGGCGCCGAACTTCCGCAGTTGGCCGTTCTTCGACCATCGGTCTCCGACCCAAAGCAGAATTACACGGCGTCATTTGCCCTCATCTGATCGAATATTCCCTTATCTCGGCTTCTCCCCAATCCGCTGCCGCTGCCGGTCGCAATGTCTTCAGTGACATCCGGAATTGTTTGGGACGTTGATAGGGCAGGCATGGGCGAAAGTTCTAGCAGACCTGAGTGTACTGGTTAAGCCATGCCTTGTTCGACCAACCCATTCTCGATCGTGAAGCCCATTCGTTCTATCAGCCGAGTG
>CAZJOQ010000228.1:0-5077 GCA_964547625.1 uncultured Nitrospira sp. | reverse complement strand
ATTGCTCCTTTACTCGCAGTGGGGGCTTACGCCGCGACGTATTATGTCGCCACGACCGGGAACGATAGTAATCCCGGCACAGAAAAGCAACCATGGCGAACGATGGCCTATGCCGCCAATACGATGGTCGCAGGCGATACAACCTACGTCAAAAGCGGGGCCTACCACGAAGGTCTCATCCGCTTCAGAAAATCCGGGACTTCATCGGCTCCCATTCGACTGGCGAACGCACCGGGCGAGTCTCCGGTCATTCATTGTATCGATCCACCGGGCATCCATCGGATTGAACTCAGGGCCCCACAAACCTCCGGGTCTGTGGGGTGGATCATCGTCGAAGGGTTTGAGATTCGGAATTGCTGGGAGGCTGCCAAAATCTACAATGCCCACGATGTCACGTTTCGACAAAACTGGATGCATGACAATCATAATCAAGGGTTTCTCGGGAACGGGACCAGAGTGTTGTTGGACAGGAATATCATCAACCATAACGGCCCGTTTGCAACCAACCCAGGGGGAACGAGAGCACATGGGATCTACGGGAACGGCACGGCGTGGACGATCACCAATAATCTGATCTATGACAATCTGGGTTACAACATCCAACTGAACGGGTCTCCGACCTCCTTCTATGATCCAGCCAAGCACGCGAGCCCTGAGTTCGCCGTCTCGGCGAACTGGATCATCGCCAATAATACCTTTGCCTATAGTAAAAATCGTGCCGCCATCGTGTTGTGGGGCTCAACCTGCAACCATACGCGGATTGAGAACAACATTTTCCATGAGAACGCCGTCGCCCGACCAACCGGTGCTGCTCAGGGAGTGGATTTTGCCTCAACCACCTGCACAGGTATCCGGATCCGAAACAATCTGTCCTATGCAACGGGGACGGGTGGTCAGAGGTTTATTGCGTCCGGGGCCACGGAAGGCGTGCATTACACACAATCCGGCAACATCGTGAACAGTGGTGATCCTCAATTCGTCAATGCTCCAGCCGATCTCCCCACGTCACCGAAATTTGCATTGACTGAAGGAAGCCCAGCTATCGACAATGGCCTAACCCTCACTACGATCAAAATAGATTTCAATGGCACGACTCGGCCTCAAGGACGGGCCTATGATATTGGTGCCTATGAATATAAGGCTGGTAGCGACGACCAATCACCCAGCGCGCCAAGGGCACTCCGTATCAACTGAATTTTGCACGCTCGGACTGAGTGTAAGCTCTCCCAGAAGTCGACAGTTTCCAAGAGGAGTCTTCTAACTTACTGAGGCGGTACAGGTAAAGCGAGGCGACCACTTACCACACTATCTGAATCCATGGAGCCTCCTCTGTCTTTGTAAGTCGTTCCCACTGTAAGTCAGAAAAACATGGGCCTTGAGTAGCCTCGCTGAACTTAAGATCATTGTGTTGCGCATTCCACTCCATAATCCTGGCGCGCTCCTGATGGTCAAGAGCAAGGTCCCATCCTATACATCGTGCATAGGGCACTCTCTTATGAAGACTCGTCACCAGCTTGAGACAATCATCGTACGCGGGAATGAACTTGCCCTCAAACTTCATCTTACTAGTAGGATGACGCTCAATCTCTAGCCAATCTGGAGTAAATCCGACATTATTGAAGGCTCCGGTTTTGATGTCTATCGGTATCCTTATATGACTCCTAGATTGTACGTGAGTATCAGTACCATCACCCAATCTCAGGTAACAAGCCCGGAGCGACGTCATTCCGTTATCGTCTAGAACTGTGGTCATTCTCAGTGTCGCGACGGACGCCTCCGCAAATTCCCGAAAAAGCTCATGCTGATTAATAAAACTCTGAAATACTCCGTTGCCAAGATTATAGATTTTACTTAAGTCGAAAGACTCTCTACCAAAAAAGCAAATGCCGCTCCCTCGCGACGAGTTGTCGAGTTTAAACACGACTCTCTCTTGATCTGAAAAGATTTTATCTTTAACAGAATCAGGATGAATCACCCGATAATCGGTATCAAAGAACAAGCCATTCGAGTATGAAAGGATGTCAGGGAAACTCTTGCTCGAAAAGATCGCAGGGTGTAAAGATTTCAGGCCCGAGATTTTTCCGTAGTCACCTTTAAGCTTAGGCAGAACGACGGACCCATAGTAATTGTCTGGTATCCAACCTTCCTTAAATTTCCCTGCAACAGCAGAATACACATACAACCAGGCTGCGAAGCGACGATGCCCAAAAACATCAATCGCATAGTCATCGCACTGCCTAATAATCCGATGAGATAGGGAGCCTTTTGCACTCTCTATACTCTCCAGTATTCCCTTCACTACCTTCATATGCTGACGATGATAGCGATAGCTGATCAGCGATCGTAGAGCAACTCCGATCAAAGACTCACGCATAGTTGTCATCAAAAGCTCTCGCACATGACTTGGTGTAGTGCTCAAACCCCGCTTAGGGCCGTCGTGACGTCTGCTCCTTATCTCGCCGAACAGTTGCTGTAACTGTCACACGTGTATCAGAGGTGGCTCCGGTTGTTTGGACACTTTCTGCCAGGTCATAAGTGGTGCCTGGCCGATGATGTCTACGCGGCGGTGGGCCATGCAGGCGGGCGTGCGGCCGTATCGCGCGCGTGACGGACGGACCTGATTGTACAAATGTCAGGTACAGCGTCACCCTCTGCTATGCCTCGCGGTGGTCCCATAGGCGTGGAGATAGACTTCTTCATATTTGAGACTTCGCCACAACCGTTCCACGAACACGTTGTCGCGCCAACACCCGATTCCATCCATGCTGATCTGAATGTCATGAGGTTTCAAGAGCCCCGTAAACTCTTGGCTCGTAAACTGGCAGCCTTGATCCGCATTGAGGACCTCTGGGCAGCCATGCCGGGCAATCGCTTCCTGCACCGTGTCCACACAGAAGTCCATCGTCAACGTATTGGACAGCCGCCACGCCAGCACTCGGCGACTCGTCCAGTCAAGATCGCACACAGATACAGGAAACCACGTTGCATCGGAATATACGTGACCTCGGCCACCCACACATGATTCGTCCGCATGATCGTCAACTGGCGCAGCAGATAGAGATAAATCTGATGGGCGGGATGCCGTTGCCTCGTCCGCGGCATGCGATAGATCAGCGTGATGCCTATCAGCCGCATCAGCGTCGCTACCTGCCGCTGTCCAACGCCATGGCCTTCACGCCGGAGGATATCCCGGAGCATCCGGACTCCGGCGAACGGATACTGCAGATGGAGTTCATCGATCTGGCGCATGAGCGTCAGCGCCGTGTCTGAGACTGGCTTCGGCTGGTAGTACGCCGTCGAGCGGGCTAGTTTCAGCAGTTGGCATTGTCGCGCCACCGGTAACGCATGGGTTCGGTCCATCATCGCTTTGCGCTCAGCAAGCCGGCCTTCATGAGCGCACCTTCTCAACAATCATGCTCCAGGGTCAGTTGCCCGATCTTCGCATGCAGGGTCTTGAGATCCTGGGCCTCCGATGGCGGTCTCGTTCCCCCAAACACATCTGCGGCCCGGGCCAGCAGTTGCTGCTTCCATTCGGTGATCTGGGTTAGGACTTATGTCGTTATGTAAATTTCGCGATCGGTTCACGATCGGGATGGTGCTTCCATCCTGCCCTTCAGAACTGACCTATAAATAGGCAGAATCTGACGCGCCACTTGATCAAGACTAAGGTGAATAACCCGCTCTCGCCCATTACTTCTCTGCCTGGTTCGCATAATGTTCACTATGGCTTCTCCCAGCTCCTTTGGATTTCGCGAGACTATGCATGACGGGAATACACCAGCAAGCCGTTCAGGAACATCACCGACAGGCGTAGAGACCACAGGAAGGTTGCAAGCAAGAGCTTCCTTCACCATATTTGGTGAACCTTCTGCGACACTACAACACAACGCCACATCAGCTGCTTGATAGAACAATGGCATTCGTCCTGGGTCCACATTTGAGATCACAATGAGTTCAGCATTAGGAATGCGTGCGCGAACAAGCTTCATCGCTGCCTGAGCCAAATCAATGCCTTTGCGCTTCGTATCATCTCCGGCATTGACAATGGCAATAGGACTCTCAAGATTCCACCCTAGCTTCTCTCGGGCTTCACGCTGTGGACCAGGCACAAACAGGTTGAGATCAATCCCATTCGGAATGACAATAGCTCGGGTTTTTCTCCACCACAAGGCTTGCCGGAGCTGTTCACTCTTACAGATCAACCCATCTGCGCGAAGCGCAGCGATGTTTGAGAGCAAGATACCAAACAGCTTGCGCAATAAGGAAACCGCCGATCCTCGCAGCAAGTCACTTCCGCAATAAGAAATGACGGTTGGCTTCCCTGCCAATGCAGCTACAATGCCTACAACCGTTCCATATTGGCCATGGACGAGATTAGGTCCTACCTTGCGGACCTCTCGGCGTAGCTCTAACCACTTGGTGAGAATATGAGCAGGCGAGTGACTGGTGCCGATATCAAACGTGCTTATTCGTACCCCCGCTCGTTTCAAAGAAGCAATCTGACGATCAACAAAGATGCCCATCCAAGGCGAGTGCTTCTTTGCTTCAACGTAGTTAGTCACCATCATCACATGAAGTGATTCCATATTACTCTTGAGGTCAGGCATACCTGATTCCTGCATATCCGACATGCTCACCATAATCCGCTAAAGCGCTAGCTAAACCTGATTAAGGCTTGCTTCAGTCTACATACCAACAGGAATTAGTCGTAAGCCAAAATACTGTGGTTATTTGGACCAAGACTTAGGTTTCAAGCTGTGAATCTCATGAATTCTTTGAATGAGACTTTTTACCTACGCGAGCGCACCCCACTCACAGCGCTCATAACTTGGTAAGAGTTTTTGACGCTGAGTTACGGTTTCAATCTCCCCCGATGTCCTAAGAACGATCGTCAGCCACTCCATCTCTCCAGCCTGCAACCCTATAGGCTTCCAGCGTTTCTGAGACAAGCCTATCAAGCGTGAACTCTCGTATCGCCTTTGCTCTAGCGGCCGCTCCCATCCTCAAGCAAAGCTCATCATCACCAAGTAGGAGAGATACACGCTCTACAAACATCTTCTCATCCTGTTGATGTACC
>CAZJOQ010000227.1:0-5108 GCA_964547625.1 uncultured Nitrospira sp. | reverse complement strand
TGTTCATCGGCCCTATTCTCGTCAGTTTGTTGATGACCGCCGTGCAGATCTATCGGGAAGAATATCATCTCAAGCAGCTGGAGGTCTCGGCGAGGCCGCCCGCACCTTCATAACGGTTTCGTGGTATGCCACGGTCGTTCGCACACCTGCGTGACTTCCAGTCGACAGCCGACACGTCACGAATCACGTATTCTGCTATTCGAGCGGAATGGTGATCGCAATCCCACCCATCACATCGTTCAACTTAAAATTCTGTTTCGGACTCAGTGGATGACCGTTATGACAGGTAACGCAGGCGGGCGAGACGGCACGGTCTGCATAGATGGCCTGGAAATACTGTTTCTTGCCGCTTGAAACAATCCCTGTGACCGGCCGATCGGGCTGTCGCCTGAGAACGTCCAATGCTTTTCGCTCAAACTCGGTGGCAGGCGCGTTACGCTGATAGATCGGGGAAAAACCGATCAGCCGGTAACGGATTCCGCTCCCGCTTTCAGCAACTAGACGGCCGGAGTGTTGAAGAAACTGGGCCGGTAAGGGCAGCGTGTTATCCTGCTCCCAATGCTCCGTCGAAGCCAGAATGCCCTTTTCCTGGAGCCGGTTGACGATGTGCGAGGTGTAAAAGGTGCGATCTGCTTCGAGGATGGCATGAATGTAGTCGGCGACCTTTTCTGGCGCGATGCCGACTGTAGTGGGGTTCTCCTTGGCGGCATGGAGCGCTGCCACGGTCCAAAATCCTCCTAAGAGGAATGCGACGGTTATGACTTGGAATGCGAAACGGAGGTGGTCCATGGGTCTCCTGTAGAAGACGTTGAGGTATTGATCGGGAGCATGAGGTGGCAGGCTGTACCTCGATCCTCGACGCACTCAATGCGGATATCGCCTCCGAACTTTCGAGCAATGCGCCTGGCGACGGTCAATCCTAGGCCTGAACCCTCTCCCTGTTCCTTCGTCGTAAAAAACGGGTCGAAGACTTTTGAAAGGTGTTGTTTGGAGATTCCCGGCCCCGAATCGGCGATGGTGGTGGTCACCATATGGTCTGACACGACAGTCGACAATGTGAGCCTCCCGGTGCCCTTCATGGCATGGGCGGCATTGGTCAACAGATTCACGAACGCTTGCCGAAGTTGGTCTGGGAGTACTGATACCGGGGTCTTGCCTGCGTAGCTCTTGTGGATCACGACATCCTTCATGTCAACGCTGGTTTGTGCTGTGGCCAGCGCGTTGTCCAAGACGTCCTCCACGGGCACCGACACCGGTGTATCAGAGGCTTCACGATCGGTGACTCCGGTAAAATCTCGAATGATGGTGGCCATGCGACGGCCATGAGCCACGATGTCTTGAGCGCAACTCTTGATATGCTCCAAGTCCTGTTCATCCTGGAGGATTTCTCCCAACCCAATGATCCCGAATAACGGATTATTGAGTTCATGCCCGATTCCAGCGGTTAGTACTCCGAGGCTTCCCATCTTTTCCGCCTGGACTAGCTTGTCTTGCAGCCTGCTCTCGTCCGTGATGTCTCGAAGCACCAGCCCGATACTGTCTTCTTCGCCTGGTTTCGTGGGCAATCGGAACCATTGGTAATGGTAGAGACGTGATCCGATGGTGAGCTCGGATCGATGACCGGCTGGTTCATGATCTGTACGAGGTTGCAATGGGTCTCTTGGTACCGTTTGGCGCTCGATATCTGGGATGGTGGCTGCTGTATTGCCGTTCATCTGGAATTCTGCTTGAAGCTGTTTCTGATCGTCCGGGTCGAGTGACAGAATCGAAAACAGCGACGCATTCAACAACGGCTCCCGGATTGTGAACGCGTCACGGGTTGCCTGATTGATATAGCGCACGATGTGGTGGGCATCGATCAAGAGAATGGGAGTTGGAACAGCGTCCAAGATCTGATCCGTGGACTGCTGCAAGACTTGGACTTCTTGAGTTTTCAACTTGACCTGGTCGGTCAGCCCTGCAAATGCGGCTTTCAATTGCGCATTCATGCGAGTGAATTCTCTCGCAAGGTCTTCCAGCTCATCGCCGGTGTTGATCTGGATCGGCGTCTGTAGCTCGCCCCGCCCGATGGCTTGTGCCGCCTGTTGTAGCTGCCTGACTGGGGTGACGATGCGACCCGCTGCGACGTAGCCGAGCGAGACCAGCAGCATGATAGCGACAGCTCCGAATACCATCACCCAGGTGAGGAGATGTTGGATCGGTGCGAACAGTTCATCGGACGATTGCCAGACGAACGTGTGCCACGATCCATTGTCGATTGAGCCGCTGGTTGCCTGGCTGGTTTCCGGAAGAGGGGCAAATCCGATGACAGACGTCGATTGCCCGCCATGGCCGTCGCTGGAGGCCTCCACCCAGCCAGGGTGTTTGGGGGTCACGAGTGGAGTCAAGTTTCGATCGGATAATGGAACGCCTGTTGGAAGAATAGGGCAGCTGATGACGATGCCTCGACTGTCGATCAACATGACATGGCCGGTCTTGCCGAATCGAATGGCATGAGTTGAGGGGGAGAAGAATTCCTTGGCATCGATGACATGATGCAGCACGCCGACGGCTTCGTAGCGCAAGCTATCCATGATGGGGAGTGAGATTGTGAACACATAGGTGTTCATCTGGTCGTCAAAGCGGATGTCTTCGATGTAGAGTCTCCCCACCGCCTTATTGAAAGCCCCTTGCCACCAAGGGGTATCGTAATGTCTGAATGCCGGGTGGTCAGTCATGGTGGCGACGAGTGCTCCCTGCACATCGGTCAGAAACAGCATCTTCGTCGATGCACGGACAACCTGTGGCAGCAATTGGCCCGGTGGGCTGTACACTCCGGCATAGTATTCGTGGAGTAATGCGCTCAGCGTATTTCCTGTCAACGATGTGATCGCCGCAGGGTCTCGCCCTTTCCAGCGCTGTTCGAGGTCTGTGGCAGCCGCGGTCCAACGGTTTGGATCGCGTAAGGCATCTCGACGACGTTCCAGTTCACGAATGATCGTCGGATCATGGGCGATACGGGCAGTGTGCGAGATTTCTTCAACCACGAGGAGATCAAGTTTGCGAGCCGCTTCCGTCGCCAGCGCTTCGAAGCTTTCTCCGCTAATCTCTCGGATTTCTTGAGACCCCTGCCAGAAGGCCATCCCTAAACCGACGACGAGGGGAACGATTCCGACCAGGAGCATGGACAGTATGACTTTAGTCTTGAGCCCCCATCTGGCGCCTGACGGTGAGGATGTGGGCGTAGTTTTCATGGTCCCGTCCGAGGGGTGCCCTCAGCAATCGACGGGTCACTGGGGAATGTGAGGGTAAAGATTGAACCATGACCGACGTGACTCTCGACTCCAATAGTGCCGTGCATGTGCTGGATCACATTCTTGATATTGTAAAGACCTAGTCCCGTTCCCTTCCCCGGTGGCTTCGTGGTGTAGAACGGTTCAAAAATTCGAGTCAAGACTTCCGGTGCGATGCCGCAGCCGGTGTCTGAAACACGAACCTGCGTCGCGCCGGCTACAGCGGTAGTTTCTAGCGTCAGAGTACCGTGATGTTCCATCGCCTGTACCGCGTTGGTGATCAGGTTCACGAACACGTGGAGGAGTTTATCAGGGTTTCCCTTCACGACGACGTCAGATTGATAGCGCTTGTGAATCTCAATGTCTTGAAGTGCCACGGCATAACGGGCGATCTTCAGGGCTTCATCGAGCTTGCTATTGATGTTGACGAGGCCGTCTTGCTGTAAGGATGCACGGCGAGAGTAAGAAGTAAGGTCCCGGCAAATAGCAGTCGTCCGTTTCACGGCTTCAATAATATCCAAGGCTTGGGCATGCACGGTTTTGAGGTCCGTTTCTTCGGACAAATTTTCTGCCATACCGAGAATCAACTGGAGCGGGTTGTTCATGTCATGCGCGATGCCGGCTGCAAACGAGCCCAAGCCGGCGAGTTTCTCTGCATGGAGCAACTCGGTTTGCAACGTCGATTCATGTTGAACAAGTAGCCAGAGAAGCCGCGAGGCTTGTCCACTTACAATCGCCGTCCCTGTCGGTCCGTGTTGCTGAAGCACAGTTTCTACTGATGGATCACCGGTCACGTCCATCACAACGTTGAGTGCGTGATCCCTGAGCAGATCGGCAATCACTCCATACACCGGTACGTTCAGCTCTTTGGCTCGCTTGAGTCCTGGTGCTGAGGCATCCTTGTCGGTAATCCCGACAATCTCAATAGCCCGAATCTGATGCAGCACCTCAAGAAGTGCGGTTCCCCCACGGCCGGCGCCCACGATCGCAACTCTCATCGGAAGCACGGCCGGCGCTGATGTGCTCCGCTGGGTTTCCACGCTCGAATGAGCGATGGTCGGAGAGGTGGTCGCCGTACCCATTCCATCCGATGGTGGTCTGTCCATCATAGGCGCGCTAATTCTCGTTGTTCCATGGCACGACCGACGGCAGCTTTCAATATCTCACCCTCCACCGGCTTCACGAGATAGTCCACGACGCCCTGCCGAAGGAGCGATGTGGCCATGTCGGTGTCCGGGAACCCAGTCAGAACAATTAATGGCACACGCGGATAGTTCTCGCGAAAGTAGGCGATGGCTTCGATCCCGTTCACCTTCGGCATCCGGATGTCGCAGACCATGACATCCAGCAGGAGGCGATTTTCGCCCGAGTTGATGGTTTCAATGGCTTTCTCCCCGTTCTCAGCTTCAAGCACATCGTACCCGGCTTTTTGCAGAGTCATCCGAACGACCTTCCGGATGTCTGGTTCGTCATCGACGATCAATACCCGACCGTTGCAACTCTCACCCCCGACAAAAAACCCGGACTTGAATTCACTCATGGCAACCTCCTTGGTGAAGAACGGAGTGCAGTGGATTTCATCACGAGCTGAGCTGTCGCAAGGTCGATGCCCAGGTTGAAAGGCATGCGAAGCTCCATTATTTCAACAGGGGGTTGAATCAAACTTGCTTCCGCATTTCACCGACTGGCTCAAAGGCACCACCAGGTTGGTGAAATCCACCACCGACGGTTGCTCATTGCCTTTCAGGGCACGTTTCAGCTAGGGTATTGAAAACATTGCTGGAGTTGATACCTGTGATTACACCTGATGTGCTGACCGAATATATTCGCAAGAGC
>CAZJOQ010000226.1:0-5159 GCA_964547625.1 uncultured Nitrospira sp. | reverse complement strand
CGCTACTCTAATTGAAGAGAGGCGAAGTGTCCCACTGATATTGGCACAGAGGGAATACCATGCAACCTGCATGAAGTAGTAAACCAAGAGCCCTAGACCTACCAAGCTACCAAGAAGCACTGATGCTTGAAGAGCGTGGTGATAGCCTTGCGATGCGCCACGAAAATTCATTGCATGGCGCTGATGGGTGTTAACGAAACCAAAAAAGATGACCCAAGCAGCTATAAGCGAAATAGGCAATGAATTACCCATGAATGCTCCCGATGAAATGTTCTTGAGCGGCCTGATATTCAGGCGAACGACCGAAAATAGTTACGACTCTGTTTTGTGACGGGACTACCAATTTGAATGGGCCGTCCCAGTCGCCCGGCGGCAAGTTAGCCCGGTATCCACCAGGTGGTTCACTGTCGAAAACAATAAAGCAGTTCTTGCTCATAAAGAAGGAATAGGCCTTATCTGGATTGGCATTCACGATGTTCCAGAACTTGAGATTCCCGCCTTTCACCAAGACGAATCGATAGTAGAGGAATCCAATAAAAATAATGCCTATCAACCATTCCATTTTGCACCTCTAAAAAAGATCGAGGGCTAGAACAGTCCTGCAATCCCAGTAGAAATTTTCTCTTGCACGATCGGGGTGGCTTCAGGAATGTCCAAACTTTTTTGTCGCACGTGCCCGACCATTCTCATCTGTTGAATCTTCGCGACGCTTGATGATTGACCTCCAGCGGGTTGACCGATCGCTCTGCCGATCTTTCGGTCCGTAATTTGGACGTCGGCGACGCACAGGTAGGTCACGCCATCTTCTTTGGGCGGTGGCTGCATGCCAGAGAACCCGGACATGCCGCCGAATCCAGCTCGCCCGCCGCTCATGGCCATGGCCTGCCTCATCATGGCGCTCATATCCGGCATACCAGCCATTCCCGCCATCCCACCGCTCATCGGGTCAGCAGTCGAGGCCATCACAGTCCCGCCGCTGCTTATGCCCGCGCCGGGGCCCGCTTTGGCGACTGCCTCCGGCGTCACGCTCTCGGCCGCCTTGTGGCAGTAGATCACCTTCGCCTGTATCCAATAGTTCGCCTGTGCCGGATCCTCAACCAGTTGGTACCCCTTTCCCGCAAGTTTCGTATTCACCTCGTTCAACGTCACTTGCTGATTTTCAGACGCGTTCCTGAGTTGGGTATAGACGGTTCTGGTGGTGTTGGGATCGAGGAAGATGGTGTTGCTGTTCATGAGGCCTGAGCGGACGACGTTGGAACAGCCGGTGAGGAGGATGACGGCGAAGATGAGACACGTGCTGAGTGCTGTGTGCTGAGTGTGCGCAGATATCATGGCGGCCCGCATACGAAAGTCCATCAAAAATTACCGGCCACGGCAGCACTCAGCTTCTGTTGGAGCAGCGGCGTCGCTTCGGCCTCTTTCAATTTCTTTTGGTGCACATCTGCGGCCAGTCTGGTCTGATAGACACCGACCTCCTGTCCTGTTCCAGTTTTCATTCCGCCGGGAAGCGTTGAGGCTAGCTGTTCAGTGATTTGAACATCGGCCACGCAGGCATAGTTCACGTCGTCAGGCATTTTGGGAGCAGATGACGAAGAACTGAAGAGATCACCGATGCCTTGGATCGCGCTCAACCCCATCGAGGCCGCAGCGCCGCCCATCGCACCATATGGTCCCGCCATGCTCGCCATGCTGGTGAGGCCTTGCATGGCGCCCATCGCCGAATTGAACGCGGATCCATAGCCGCTCGCGACCATCGCCTCGACCGGCATTTCTGGCTTCGTAATGTTGCAATAGACGATGTTGGCCAGCAGGACGTAATGTGCGCCGTCTGGATCATTCACAATCTGGTACCCCTTGGCGCTCAGCCGGGCACCCAAATCGTGAAGTGAGACTTCTTGGTTGTCGGAAGAGTTCCGAGCCTGGATGAAGACGGTTTTCTGGGTGCTCGGCGGCAGAAAGAAGTTGTTACTGCTGATGAGATCCGTGTCTTTGATGTTGCCGGCGTAGGAGGTAAGTGGCAGCAGTAAAAGAAGCGAGAGCGCTAGGTATCGCATCGACACCTCACGACAAAACCGACGGGATTGTACGCAAGAGCACGGTTGAATAGCAACGCCCATGCTGTCAGTAAATAGAAGGTATTCCCTCAGGCCTGCTTGAAGAACCCAGGCGCCTCGGCTAGCATGGCGGCTATTCCAGTCGTTGGTGGTCCCTCACCGGGAGACCGTGAATGCCAGCCAGCCCCCTTCTGATGCTCCTTGTCACGATCCTTCTAACTGGTTGCGGCGGAGACAAACACCTGCCGTCGTCGAACCCGCCTGAGTACGATCCGAAAAAAGTCTATGCGACACCGGTGCGCCGCCCAGTGCGCCGACTGTGTCGACTGCAAAACCGGCGGAAACGGGCCCACCGCCAATACAGTTGCCTCCGCTCGAACCAGGGTCGAATGAAAAGGGGGAGTGGAGGAAGGTGCCGGTTACCCCGGAAGCGCTGCAGTTACTTAAAGGCGTCAAGAGCCCCTGTGAGGCCTTGTCGAAAATTGTCCAGGGCCTCGGCAGCGCACAACTGTTTGTCGGAAAGGAAGGACAGTCGCTCAGACAATCACTCGGCTCACGGGCCGAGTCGGTTGCGCGATCCTTAGATCAGCAGTTGTTTGACAACTTCAAGGCACAACTTGGCCCGTATGTCGCCGATTGTCCCCCACCAACGCCGGCGCGTAAGAGCCGTCTCGACGAGCCTCTTCGCGCACCTCGCCTCCTGTTGGCCACGGGGCCATCTCATGGATCCTTCCAACTTGCGCAAGCCACGGCACCGGAAGGCGAGCGAGAGGGGTATACCGTCACGAAAGGCTCAGTGAACGTCCCCGTCCCTCCCGATGCAGTGGGCAAGAAGTCACGGGAATGGAGAATTGAGGAAGGAAACTCGCCCGGCACGGCCGGTGATCGTAAAGGTTTCTCGCTCATCAATGGCGGCTATGCCAAGAAATGTCCTTCACCCGACTCCGGTGAAGAAGGAGCCTATGTCGTCGAAGGCGATTATGAATTTTCGCTGGTCGTGGACCAAACGATCGACTATTCGGGAAGCATTCGAACGGAGTACAACGCCCGGAGCATTCACGCCACCTTGAAGGGCCGCGTCGACGATGAGGCGAAACTCCAGTATATCGACCTTGATGCATCGCTGGTGATCGGGAGCGGGGGGACGAATAGGCCGACGTCGTTTGCTCATCAGCACCAGCATGTCCGGTTCGTGCCCGATCGTCGAGCGGGAGGCATGCCGTCGCAGTTTTCCAATTGGTCAGTCTCGGAATGGGACTCTGCGCTGGCCGGCACAGGCCAACGTGACGCGATGAACATGTTGCTGCTAGCCGTGACGGTATTCTCAGGACCATACTACTTGGCTGCTGAAGGTGAATGGACCACAGCCAATACCTGCGTGGAGATCATCTTCACCCCGCCGACCAAGACCAAAAAGTTTGTTCCAAGCGAATCGACACAAGTGAAGACGGAACTGCGGACCAAGAAGGACCAGGCACTCGTTCCGGCGAAGTTCAAGGAGGCGAGGGAGCGGCCAAGGGAGGGCAATGGTCGAGTGTCGCCGAGGGAGGAGAAATCAGAGCTCAACAGGCCGGCGACATTTACCTACCAGGCGCCGGCGACCAAGGTTCAGCACAGTGGATTCCGGGTGAGTGCCATCTCCCGCGCGGGCGTCGCGGAACCCAAGGAGGGTGAATGGGAATTGGCCCCTTCTGCGTATGTCCTTGAATTCAAGTCGCACATCGTTCAGGAACCGTTAAATCTTCCGAATCCGCCATTCGGCATGTTTATGAGTTCGAATGGGTTCGATGCCCACGTCCAGGCGACAGTACCGCTCCGGCGCAGGGACGATGGCCAATGGGTTGGGGAAGGCGTGATGCAGTACGCAACTCGCACATTGACTCAGCCGGCCTCATGCGAAATCCGCATTCAGGGCGCCGGCACGACCACCTTTCATGTGAACGGAGGCTCGATCAGCAGTGATCCTGATCCATTTGCCGTGAACCTGATTATTCTTCCAGGCCAGTCAGGGGAAGTGGCAGAGACTCACTGTGCCAGCGGTAATACGCCCCAAAAATTAAACGAGCTGTTTGCATCACAAGGTGTCCAAGGCGGTGAGGCTCATGTCGCGTCAAAAGGTGGGGGATGGAGCGGGGCCTTCAACATCACTCGCTTTAGGACATTCAATATGGCGAAGAAAGGTTACGAGATCGGCAGCTGGACGCCGGTACGCGACTCTGACGTGATTGCCAAAAAGACGATGACGGTCAACTGCGGTATAGGACTGAGCACCTGCCGAGAAGAGACGACGCTGACCTTGAAACTGGCGGATGAGCCTGGCGCAGCAGCATCACCGACGAGATGAATCGAATCCAGAATTGCATGGACGGTATCTGAGACTGGGTAGTGCTCGATAGTCCACTGCGTCCGATCTCTTGCCCAAGAGCCCTGTATGCCCGTTCCTCAGTCGTGATCAAACCACCGTGCCCATGCGAGTCTCATCGACGAACGTCTCAGTTGCATCGTCGATCGCCCGACCCTGGCGGCCTTTCGGAGGCAAGATAAACAACTGTTTCGGGTCGATCTTGTCTTTCTTCTCCGGCGGCATCGTCATCTCATACGTCACCGGACGGCGGTGATCCGCCATTTGCAGCTCGGGATTGTAGACACTGTTAAACTTCCACAGCATCTTGATGAAGTTGGTCTGTCCCTTCATCAAGTGCCCGGCCGCAATCTTGGCCGTGCCTTTGAGCGCAGCCCAGCCCAGATGTTTCTTGTTTAAGACTTGTTGTGTCTTGACCAGCTCTGCATAAAACTCTGGGAGCGGCATCTTGGTCGGCATCACAGCATGCTGAATGTCGAAGAGACGATAGTCCCGCGTGTGGAGCTTGCGGGATTCCGTGAGCCAACTCTCAGTGCCGGGATACGGAGTATTGACGCTGATATTGACGATCTCCGGAATTTCTAGACACCACTGCCGAATGACTTCGAACCGTTGCCGGTCCCAGTCCGGATCAGCAATAAGATTAATGGCGACGGTGATCCCGAGGGAGCGGGCAAATTCGAGCGCTTCGAAGTTTTTGCCCAACGAGATGCGCTTGCGGTGCATCTTGAGGCCTTCCGCAT
>CAZJOQ010000225.1:0-5159 GCA_964547625.1 uncultured Nitrospira sp. | reverse complement strand
TCAGATCTACCCAGCCATGGCGAGTGACGATACTGTGCGCGAGGTGAATCCCTAGGCTGGTTGCAACTCTCCGAGCCTCACCGACACCAGCTTGGAGACACCCGGTTCTTCCATCGTCACGCCAAAGAGGGAATCCGCGATGCTCATCGTTCGCTTGTTATGAGTGATAACGAGGAATTGAGCGTTTTGTGCCAGATCCTTCAAGACCGCCGTAAACCGCCCAATGTTTTCCTCATCGAGTGGGGCATCGATTTCGTCCAATAAACAAAACGGCGTCGGCCTAATGAGAAAGCTCGCAAACAGTAGCGCCATCGCCGTGAGTGTCTTCTCGCCGCCCGACAGCATGGTAATGCTCTTCAGACGCTTTCCGGGTGGTTGCGCAACAATTTCAATGCCTGGCTCTTCACTGCCGGAGGGTTCGCCGTTTTCCGACGGAATTTCCTCCACCAACTGCAACTCGGCCCGCCCTCCAGGGAAAAACTGACTGAACACTTCGGTAAACTTTTGCTGTAGTTCATCGTACGTCGCCGCAAACATTTCTTTGGTCGTACGATGAATCCGCTGAATGATCTCCTTGAGCGACGCGATCGAATTCGACAAGTCTTGCTCCTGAGCCGATAAGAATGTGTGGCGCTCTTCAAGTTCTTGGTGCTCACTGATCGCGGCCAAATTGATCGGCCCCATACGATCAAGTCGGTCACGGAGTTTCTGTAGCTGCTCCTTCAACTCGGTATCGGACCGTTCGACGGTTTCGTACTCAGCTGCAACGTGGGTCTCCGGCGAGGGCTCGCTCGGTGCTGGAGGCATATCAATCAGCGTCGACGGATCCAGTTGATAGGTGCCCGACAACGTGCTTTCGACCGTACCCAATTGCATGCGGATTTCAGCGCGACGGACCTCGACCGTCATGCGCGCGTCACGAATCGCAGACATTCCTCGCCGTGACTCATCGAGACTGCTCTCCAATGCCTGACTGGTCCCCGTCTGTTGCGCGTGTCGCTCTTGAGCGGCTACCAGGTCTTCTTTGACTTGCCCCGCGGTCACACCAAGTTCTCTGCAAAGTGCTTCTTGACGAGTTTGTTCATTCAGGCTCTGCTCGATCTGCCCTTTCAGACTATCGAGATGCTCGCCCAAAGCTCGACGCCGATCCTCCGTTTCTTGAATCTGCTGCGTCACCCGAGCCCGATTCAGCTGCTCATGCTCTCGTTTAGCCCGGAGTCCCTCAACAGCTAACCTGGCCTCCGTCACACGTTCCTGATGTGTTCGCAGGTTCTGATCGAGCAGCCCAAGTCCCTCGCGTACCCGCGATAACAACGTATCATGCCCGGTTTTTTCTGCGATCCACTGACCCAGTTGAGCTTGGACCGACTGTGATTCTTGTTCCAGCTGCTCACGCTCACTCAGACCTTCCTGAATCTCTGCTTCCACCGCGCTGAGTCTGTGATCAAGATCGGCCAACACATGCTGGAGCTTTTCTTCGTCTTTGCGCAACGACAGATTTTGCATTTCGGCTTCACGAAGGGAATCGCCAAGCTGACGGTCGCGCTCGGTCAGCTCTTGGATCTGGGCATGCACCACATCTCGCTGCTGCTTATTCTGATCAAGCTCCATCACAAGCACTTGCCGCTTGGTTTCAAGGTCAAGCACCTCTCGTCGTCGTTCGAGTAAACCCAGTGTGCCTTGCACCTGACCACCCGTCACGATGCCGGACGCATCCACCACATCACCGTCCAGTGTCGCTAGAATCGGACCGGTTGGAGCACCCCAACCATGGCGCTCCCACAGCTGGAGCGCGTGGTCCAAGGAGCGGACGATCACGACTCGATCGAATAACGAATCACGAGCAACCGTTCGGGCAGCATCGGTCTGAATCAGATCCACGGCCCGTCCAACGACTTCCGGCTCAGTGGCGATTGCCGGCCACCAGTCATAAACTTGTGCCCCTGCCCAACGCGGATGCTGTGGGATAAAGCTGCCCCGCCCCAACGTCTCCTCTTGCAGAAACCGGATCAATCGTCGCCCGACGGACGGTTCGTCGACAAACCACCCACGAACACGTTCCCCTAACACCGCTTCGACTGCGCGCTCCATCCCAGACGGAATCACCAGCCATTCCGCGACCGCGTCGCGCACCCCTTCACAAGACTTCAGGGCCGGCCCCTGATCTGCTCCCTGCCGGCCGTATCCCATCTCTTCGCGGACCACGCTTTGCAGCGCCTCTAGGCGTGACTCCAGACCAGCGAGTTCTTCAGAACGCCGCAAGATCACCTGATCCAGCGACTGCATGAGGCCGACCGCTTGAGCGACTTCCTCTTTGACGGTCCGTTGGTCCGCTTGCAGCGTTGCAACGAGGCGGTCCGCATTTCCATATGCTTCGCGCAATGTTTCGTGACGAGCGATCGAGGATTCACGTTGGTTCCGAAGATCATCTCGCTCCATGGTCAACCGGGTTGCGCGGTTGGTAAACCCTTCCATCCGCTGGGCCAACTGCGAGATGCTCTGTTCGGTGTTGGCGACAAGCACGGCGAGTTGCAGCACATCTTTACGCCCTCGCTCTTCTTCTGCGACCGCCGCTGCACGCTGTTGAAGCAAATGTGTCATCTCCTGATCAAGCTCCTCGAGAGCTTGATTTCGAAGCGTGACATCTTCTTCGAGCCTGACCAAGAAAGACTCAATGGTCTGAAGTGTACCGACCACCTGTTCCTGCGAACGGACAAGCTCTTCCAGTTCAGCCGACTCCTGAACTTGTTGTTGGCTGAATAACTGACCACGATTGCGTTCAACTTCCGCCGCGGTCAGCGCATGCGCCTGCTGCTGCTCCACACCCGCCAATTCCTCTCGAATTTTCCCGATGGAATCCGCCGTGGCAATCGCATCGAGGCGAGCCTGTTCGAGCTCCGTCGTAAACCGAGCTTGTTCGGCCGCTTTCTCCGATTCCTGCTGATCCAGGTTCAGAACCTCACTCTCGACCTCCTGCAACGTCTGCCGCAGTGTCCTAAACTCTCTCGTTAACAAGGTCACTTCGATCTCACGAGCTTCACCCTGCAACGTCTGATAGGTGCGCGCCTGGCGTGCCTGCCGCTCCAGAGAATTGAGCTGCTTCTTGACCTCTGCCACAATGTCTCGAACGCGCAAGAGGTTTTGCTGCGTCGCTTCCAGTTTTCTCAACGCCTCGGCTTTCTGTTTCTTGTAGCGAACAATACCGGCAGTTTCCTCGATGAGCTCACGTCGATCTTGCGGAGAGGCGTTCAAGATCTGATCAATCTGCCCCTGTGCGATCACGGTATGCCCTTTGCTGCCAGCGCGCGTATCGAGCAACAGGCTACGGATATCTTTCAGCCGACAGTGAATCTTATTGATGAGATACTCGCTCTCGCCGTTGCGGTACAGACGGCGGGTAATCATCAATTCCTGAACTTCAGTCAATTCGCTGGGAAGCCCCGAGTTTCCATCCAGTTTCATAGCCGCCTGATCCAACCCACCGATCACCAACGAGACCTCCGCCATACCTAACGGCTTTCGGACCTCGGTGCCGTTAAAAATGACGTCTTCCATCTTTTCGCTTCTGAGCGTCTTGGTACTCTGCTCACCCAGTACCCAGAGGATGGCATCGACGACATTGCTCTTCCCGCTCCCATTGGGCCCCACTACTGCAGTGACCCCTTCGGGAAACTCAATCTTGGCCTCAGCGAACGACTTGAATCCCAACATATTCAACGATTTCAAGTGCATCAATTCACCCTTCCATGCACAGGTAGAGCGTTCTCATAAGGAAACAAAAATTTCCGGCCCTTGTACCATAGGGGTTTCAAGAAATCAAAATAAAACACAGCCGATAGGGCGGTACGGGGTTGTGCCTACAATTTATGGGGTACTTTCAGGAAAAGTTCTGGCATGGCTAGCAAACCTCAGTCACCAAGGTTGCTGTACGCAGGATGCTTAAGGCCGTCGCCTGCAACCAAACTAGCCGGCAATGCCAGCGACTGATCTCTTGGAGGATTCTATTTGAACGAGTTCCTTCGGCAGAAGGAACTCGACGTCTTCTTCAATAACCGTCAGCTCTTCAACCTCGGATGGTTCCGACACTTTCAAAAACGCCACCACTTCGGTCACGAGAATTTCCGGTGCTGAAGCACCGGCAGCAATACCGACCGCCTTGGCCCCTTCTAACCATGTCGGATTAATGTCCGCGGCTGAATCAATGAGATAGGATGGAATGCCGCACTGTTCCCCCAACTCCCGCAACCGGTTAGAATTGGAGCTGTTCGGCGAGCCGATGACCAGAATGACATCCACGAGGCGAGACAATTCCTTAACCGCATTCTGTCGGTTCTGTGTCGCGTAACAGATATCTTCCTGATGTGGTCCCTTGATGTTTGGAAACCGTTGATGCAGCGCGCCGACGATGTCTCGACACTCATCCACACTCAGCGTCGTTTGCGTGACATACGACAGATTAACCGTGTTCTCGACCTGTAGTTTTTCTACATCGTTGACAGACGACACCAGGTGAAATTTGTCGGGGACCTGGCCCAACGTCCCAATGACCTCGGGGTGTCCGGCATGCCCAATGAGGATTAGCTCATACCCCTGCGTATAATCGCGGTTCACCTCGTTATGGACTTTGATCACCAGCGGGCAGGTCGCATCAATTACGTGCAAGCGCCGACGATTGGCTTCCTCCCAGACGGATTTGGCTACTCCATGCGCACTGAAGATGACGACCGATCCTTCTGGAACTTCGTTCAGCTCTTCCACAAAGACCGCGCCTTTGTGCCTCAGCGACTTCACGACATGACGGCTGTGGACGATCTCATGACGCACATAAATGGGAGCGCCATATTTCTTGAGAGACAGCTCCACGATTTCGATTGCCCGATCAACACCGGCACAAAACCCACGGGGATTGGCGAGGTATATCTTCATGGTCGTCGTCGCTCCTTAGCTCAGTGCTCGAACAAAGAAGTCTTAATCTGGGATGAGGGTCACGATACGTCAGATCCATGGGGCCCGTCAACAGAATTGCCGCCATCTCCGTGGAAGCCATCTTGCTCCCATTTTCAGATTGAGATCATAACCGGAATGCCCAGGTATGCACACATCATTTATAAAGAGATGCATGACGCGATGAAAATCTCAACTGAAGTGAGCTACCACCT
>CAZJOQ010000224.1:0-5176 GCA_964547625.1 uncultured Nitrospira sp. | reverse complement strand
ATGAGTTACCGGTTTGCATGATGCCAGCCCTCCCCTAGGTGATCACCTAGTGCGATGGGGTTTGCTTTGGGTATAAACTGATCCGCTCCGTCGCAATGTCCGAACTCCTCCTTACTGCATGGTGATTCAGCATGGAGCCTGGTACGTGACCCCTGAGCCGACTCAGACAAAACCGATTGGCTGGATCATTGCAGCAGCAGCAGCAGCAGCAGCAGCGATCTTCATTCTCGACTTGGTGACCCCGCTGAGCATCGCGGTACCGATGCTGTATGTCATACCGATCTTACTCACGAGGTACATCCCTGGTTGGCGGAGTACGGTCTTTTTGAGCGGCAGTATTCTTCTTCTTCTTACCTGGGTACCCCTGGCACTTCTTTTCGACCACGTGACGCCTCAAGTCGTTGGGAACCGGGTGATGGCTTCGTTCCTGTTGCTCGTCGTCGCGGGACTCTTGCTCAAGCAGAAGCACCTGGCGCAGCAACGAGCCAGGGACCAAGCGGCCCTGCGCGAGAGCGAGGAGCGGTTCGCCAAAGCCTTCCGGGTAAGCCCACATCCGATAGGGATCACGGAGGCGGCAACGGGTCGTTGTATTGAGGTGAACGAGGCCTGTTTGCAGCTGTTCGGTTTTTGTCGCGAGGAAGTGATCGGAAACACCACGTTGATGTTGGGCATCTGGCCGAATCTAGAGGACAGAGCGCGGCTCATCGAGCGGTTGAAAGCCGGCCAGCCGGTGCGTAATCTTGAGGGCAGCTTCAAGGCCAAATCCGGGGAGGTGCGCCGTCTTCTTGTGTCTTCCGACATGGCGGAGCTCAACGGAACGCTCTGTCTGATTACCGTCGGCAACGATATCACCGAGCGCAAGCGGGTTGAGGAGGCGCTGCGCAGAACGGAGTTGTACTACCGCACGATTTTTCAGGAAGCCGGAGTGGGCGTGGCCCAAGTTGATTCGCGAACAGGACAATTCCTGAAGGTCAATCGCAAGTATTGTGAGATGGTTGGTCTTACCGAGGACGAAATGCTGGCGACGACGTTCATGCGCCTCACCCATCCGGATGATCTCGCGGAAGACCTCGGTTATTTGGAACGCCTACGGAGCGGCGAGCTTTCCACTTTTACAATGGAAAAGCGATACGTGAAGAAGGACGGATCGATCGTGTGGGTCATTCTTAATGTGGCGTCCCTGTGGCAGGTGGGTGAGATGCCGTCTCAACACACCGCTGTTGTTCACGACATTACCGCCCGCAAGCAGATGGAAACGGCGCTGCGCGAGAGCGAGGAGCGCCTGCTGTTGGCGCTGGATAGTGCGAGCATGGGCACTTGGGAGTGGGATAGTGAGACGGACTTGTTGCTGTGGAACGATCGGCAGTTCAAATTATTCGACATCCGGCCGGAAAACTTTCACGGCACAGGAGCTGAAGCGCTGTCGAGGATTCATTCCGAAGATCGTGCGCGTGTTGCCGCAGCCGTCCGCGGGGTAATGAAAGAAGGCGTGATGGTGAGGGAGGAGTTTCGGGTCATCCATGCAGATGGCTCGGTGCGGTGGTTATTTGGTTCCGGTCGGCCGGTACAAGACGAGCGCGATCGCTGTCGGCATGTGGTCGGCGTGTGTCTCGACATCACCGAACGCCGACGAGTTCAGGAAGAGACCCGGATCCTGAACGAAACCTTGGAGGGGCGTGTGCGTGAACGGACGGCGGCGTTGGCCGAGGCCAATGAACGCTGGGGTTGGGTCGTTCGCGCGACCACCGATGGGGTGTGGGATTGGGATCTGGTCCGCGACACCGCCTACTTTTCGCCTCGATGGAAGGAGATGCACGGATTTCAGGAACGCGACTCCCTGGAATCGACGAACGAGTGGCGGATGCGCATCCATCCGGACGACCGGCAGTCCGTCCTGGCCAGTCTTGAGGCCTATCTCCGTGGCGAGAAGGCGGATTTCTGGGAGGAATACCGGATCCAACGGAAAAACGGCATCTATCTCTGGGTGCTCGACCGGGGCGTTGCCATCTTCAATGAGCAGGGGCTGGCCGTCCGCATGGTCGGGGCCGAGACGGACATTACCTGGCGTAAGGAATCCGAGACACTGTTGCGTGAGCGAGAAACACAACTTCGCGAACTCAGCGCCCGGTTGTTGAGAGCTCAGGAAGAGGAACGGCGACGGATCTCGAGGGATCTTCATGACGATGTGATGCAGCGGATGGGAGTTCTGACGTTGGACCTGTACGGTCTCGTTTCCTCTGCAGCCTCGCCAGACGGGGAGTTGCAATCGCAGCTCAAAGCCTGCGGGGCGTCGGCGGAGCAGCTGACCACGGACTTGCAACGGATGGCGCGCCAGCTCCATCCTTCGATTCTGGAATTTGGGGGGCTAGAGGTAGCCGCGCGCGAACTCGTCGACGAATTCGCCACTCGAACAGGATTATCAGCGGAACTGCTGACCCAGAATCTCCCCAAGGACATCCCGCTGGATCATGCGACCTGTTTGTATCGCGTGTTGCAGGAGGGGCTTCAGAATGTACAGAAGCACGCCGCTGCGACCATTGTCTTGGTGCGGCTGCTGGGGACAGGCAAGGGGGTGGGGTTGTGTATCCATGACGATGGACATGGTTTCGAGGCCGTCGATGGGGTGAGTCGGCGGAAGGGACTGGGATTGACCAGCATGGCGGAGCGGGTGGGGATGTTGCACGGCACGTTTCGCATCAGGACGAAACCGGGCGATGGGACGGAACTCCATGCCTGGGTACCAGTTGAGAAGGATGGTCGTGGTTCATGAATCGTGATGCGTGCGCCATCGTGAGCGACGACGCTCGGCAGAAAGACGGCTTGCATCATACGGAGCCTGAGGCATAGAGTAGATCTTATGCATGAGGCGATGACGATAAAGAAGCCTCGCTTACTCATGGCCGATGATCATTCGATCATGCTGGCGGGCCTGCGAAAATTGGTCGAAGGCACGTGCGAGGTCGTCGGGGCGGTCGAGGATGGCCGTGCGCTGGTCGAGGCGGCTGAGCGGTTGCGACCGGATCTGATTCTGATCGACATCTCCATGCCTCTTCTGAATGGGATGGATGCCGCGCGACAGATCAAGAAGTCGGTGCCGGACGCAAAACTGATCTTCCTGACGATGCATGCTTCTCCGGTTTTTGCCACCGAGGCGCTCCAGGCCGGGGCCAGCGGTTATCTGCTCAAGCAGTCGGCGGCCTCTGAGTTGTCACACGCGATCGACACCGTGCTCAAGGGACAGACCTATCTCACGCCGACCATCACCAAGCCCGTTTTGGATTCTATCGTGAAGCCGAAACCGACGGAGTTGAGGAAATCGCTGATGGACTTGACGCCTCGACAGCGGGAAGTGCTGCAGCTCCTCGCGGAAGGCAAGAGCCCCAAGGATATTGCTCAACTCTTAAATGTGTCGGTCAAGACGGTTGAGTTCCACAAAACACGGCTGATGGAGCAACTCGACCTGCATTCCACGCTCGCGTTGGCTAAGTATGCCATCGTCGAAGGGCTGGTCAGTGCCGATACCGGCCTCTCTTAAGTATCCTTTTCATTCTTCTCCAGGCGACCACCTAGTAGTGTTGTTTCACAATAGCCGCTATCCTTAACCGGTTTTAATCGCTCCACGGTCCCAACGACACGAAGCACCCAAACTGGCCGAAGTATGGATCGACACAGAGGAACGAACGATAGATTTACAAGGGAGGAGCTTATGGAGCCGATGATCGTAGCGGCAAAGCTGCATCCGGGGGGTCCCGGTCATCCGTCCGTTGGCGAAAACACATGTACGCACAACCGTATGATCGATGATGTGCTAACTGCCAGAGGGAAACGGACAGGGAAAGTCCGTTGCCTGGAATGTCGGGCCATTATCGACGATCCCTATCGTGGACTGAAGTGAGTGTCGCCTCTTCTCGGGAGAGCCGTACTGCAGGTACCACTCGTTCTTGCCTTGTTTGAGCACAGAGGGTGAGGGTCAGGCTCGCCTAGGGTGTTTCCCTCAAACATCTAGGTGCTGGCCTAGTTCTCTTATCGGACATCAACCCTCATAATGCAATGTTCCAATGCGTGCACCGCAGTCAATGATTTCATGTTTGGAGTCTATGCGTACACCGCGAATCCTATTAGCCGACGACCATCCGCAGATTCTGTCGAACCTCTGTCGATTGGCGGATACGGTGGGCGTGGTGATTAGTGCGGTGTCGGACGGACGGACGGCGGTAACAGAATCGCTCCGTCTCCGTCCGGATGTGGTGGTGTTGGATCTCGTGATGCCGGGAGTCGAAGGTCTTGAAGCGGCTCGGCTTCTTCGCCGGGATCTGCCTGAATGTAAGACAATTATCTGCAGCATGTACGCGCATTTTGAGCTGATCGCGGAGACCTTTTTGGCCGGTGCGGTCGGGCTCGTGCGCAAGCAGTCGGCCCATGCGGATCTCGCGCCGGCCATCCGTGCTGCGTTGAATGGGGAAACATTCGTCAGTCCCTCGCTGAAACAAGACGCCACGCCATCGCAGAAGAATGGTGGTGGACAACCCACACAAAAGTTATAGCATCTGAATGAGCGTCGAAATACTTTCGAGGTATGGCCCCAGCAGCTGGCTTGCCTCCCGAAACAGATGACTGCCAAGTTGCAGCGTGGGCAGAGCGATTGGCTTTGGTTGTTGCAAGGAGCTGCTCTCCCTGTCGCAAAACTCCTCAGCGCTTAGCTTCCGATGTGTTGCGCAAAAGGGCAGTAACCTCCTTCCTGGACCCATTCACCGACATATGGGAAGCGGCTTGTGTCTTGCAGTTCTTCTAGCCGTCATCGCGCATAGCCGAAGAGGCTCATGCCGAGTGGGGAATCAGTATGTTAACAGAGGAGGTATCCATGAAGCTGCTAGGGGGTGTGGCAACAGTGCTCTGCATGACGGTGGTTCTGATCACTCCTGCATGGAGTGACGAGAAGGGAAAGGGTAAGAAGGACGAGGTGAAAGAAGCCGTTGAGATGGCCACTGCGGCCAAGATCACGATCGACCAGGCCATCAAGACGGCTTCGGAGAAAGTGTCCGGCAAGGTTATCGAGGCTGAATTGGAGAAGAAGCACGGCAAGCTGGTCTGGGAAGTCGAGGTCGTCACGGCGGAGAACAAAGTGATGGAGGTCCACATCGACGCCGAGACCGGCGTGGTGATCGATGTAGAGGAG
>CAZJOQ010000223.1:0-5216 GCA_964547625.1 uncultured Nitrospira sp. | reverse complement strand
TGCATGAGCGATAATTAATTCTGCCGTGTAGAACGGTGTAGGGATGGGCCTCTACGGAAAGGCCGCACTTGCTGAAACAGTGTAGGCGGGGGAGGACAGTGAACCGGACGAGTTACTTCGGCCGCGCTTTGGACATATTCACGATCATGATCGATGCGTGGGCGATGCCATAGGCGATATGGGCCGCCGCGCCAAGATTCACGAAGGCCCGCGGCGTCGATTTATTCCGCAGGGTGGCGAGATACCATTCCTGCGCGTGGTTCTTGATCCGAAAACTTACCTGATAGCGCTTATTCGGAAGCGCCCACAGCGTGATTTGTTCGACGCCTGACGCGTGAGCCAGCGCCCGTAGCACATCGTAGCGGGCACAGACGAGCATCGGTGGGTCGTCACGCGTGGTGCGGTCCCGACCAGCGGCCTCGTGCACACCCCTCCCGTTCCGGCGAGGGACGTGTGCTCGTGTGTTCCGTCTCAGTTCTCCAGTGTGGTGACGAGTGAGTCCTGACACGTCTCTTCATCCTTGGTCAGATGTTCAGTGCGCCTACCGTCATACGTCTGTTTTTCATCACATTGATACCTAGAGACCCAACCGTCGCCTGCTCCGATGCGACGCCCTTCGGAAACGGGAACGCCTCCAAACGTATATATACTTATTGCGTGGTGGATTTCTAGCGCCATCCTCTGCTCACCGAGTAATCTCCGACCTCTCCTCCGCGACATAGGACCTCTTTCAGAGGGTAACCCCGTTCGAGCCTCCTGAACTGTGTCATGCCTGACTAGAGCAGAGGAGGTTCACGATCCGGTGGGGAGAAACCTTCAACGGGAGGAGGGGGTGGTCTGATAGAAATCCATCTCAAGCCGGCTGCAACCGGAACCCTCAGGCTCGCCATGAGACCAGGAGTTGCGATGGTCGCACGTGGTCCCCCCGATTTGAATTCGATTCCTCGTAGGAAACGTGATATTCCATCGGCTCTAAATTCCCTTGACCACGACAGACGCCCATGCCATATTTCTCGTACAACTCCCCTTCAGACTTCGGTCTGAGGGTGCAAGGCTCCGGTGGGCAACTATCGGGGCCTTTGCTTTCTCAACTCACCCACGGTCCATTTCCACACACATGAGAACATACGCCTACATTGATGGGTTTAATCTGTATTATGGCGCGCTCAAAGGAACGCCCTATAAATGGTTAGATGTGAAATTGCTGCTCCGAACAGTCCTTGGCAACGATCATCATATTCAAAAGATTAAGTATTACACGGCTCGGATCTCGGCCAGACCAGACAACCCGCATTCTCCCCTGCGACAGATGGTGTACTTAAATGCGATTCGGGCTCACATCCCAGAGTTGGAAATACACTTTGGCTATTACCTTTCCAATATTGTGCGCATGCGGTTAGCCAAACCGACTCCCTCCAAGAAATTTGAGGACGTTATCAAGACTGAGGAAAAAGGATCGGATGTGAATCTTGCGCTGCACGTGCTCAATGATGCCTGGCATGATCGCTATGACTGTGCCGTCATCATCTCAAATGACAGCGATCTCTCTGAAGCCTTGCGGCTGATCAAAAAACAGCACAAGAAGAAAATCGTGCTGCTGGTCCCTGGGGACCCCTCGCTACGCCCCCCAGCCATTCAGTTGAAGCGCTTTGCGCACAAGACGATCTCGATTCCACCGGAGGCTGTGGTGAAAAGCCAACTCCCACACCAGATCCCGAATACCACCATTCATAAACCCGTCGAATGGAGATAGCCTTTGGGCTTCCTCGGTTCCAGTAGGAAGCTTAACTGGGCTGCAGGCAACTTCAGCATGAACAACAGGAACCGGCGGTTGAATAGCGGAGGTTCAAGACAGATTGTCCTTGGTTCGGTGTACTCTCAATGGCTTAAAAATGAAATGGGTTTGATGCGCACGTTGATGTCAGGCAAATCTTCCGATTTCGTTAACGGCATCAACGACACGATAATTACGCCACCCGTTTCCAGCTTGCCTTTGGTGGCAATGATGAAGTCTCCGGGGTTATCGGGTGGAAACAGTGAGAATGTACCTAGCAAGAATGGTTTCCCCATTAAGGGTTGATAGCGGACCTCAAAAGAAAGCGGAATGTTCCGTGGATTGACCACCGTCACGACTTCGATCTTCACAAACTTCTTGTGCTGTGGTTCTGCAATTTCTGAGTCGATGGTCTGAGCAACTTCTCGAGTGGTCGAGTCTAGCTGATACCCATTGCCAGGCAATTGTGCGTCATCGTTAGGATTGCTGGCACAAGCGCTGCCTACGTAGAGAAGCAGCAGTACACCACTTACTCTATAACAGAGTTTCATTACGCTAATACTGCGCTGTACGTCTTTTGTTTGGGTTCCAATAGGTGCTCATTTCTGATCCTGTTTGGAGTGAATGTCCACAGGGGTCACGAGGAACTCAATATCTTCGAGTGTCAGCTCCGTTTCAGGACGAATAAACTCATTGGCGATAGGCACGGCCACCAGGTGAACCGTGATCGGCTCGCCATTCTGCAATTGCCCGCTTCGTCTGAGTTTCTTCAATGTGTCAGTCACATTCACCAAAAAGTCTGTCTTCCCCGCTTGCGGACCGTGTGTCTTATCCTCGGTACCGAAAAATGCAAAGCTCCCGGCATAATGGATGTCATCCATGGGAGTGTGCCTGTTTGCCGTAGGCAAGTTCAGGAAGACCCGCACAAAGAAGTCATTCGTCGCCGGCAACTGTGCATGGTTGATCCTGATAAACACCCGCTCATTCCGCTGCTGGCTCTCGAGCAGTGCCGCAACGTCATCACCGGCCATCCGAGTCTGAGACGCAAACGGTTTCGCAAGGGACAATTGTGTTCCTCTGGCAATCGGGATGCGTTTTCTGATCTGAACGCGAACATCAACCCCTTTCCTCAAACGCTGTTCAAGCTTCTTCACCTCTGCTGCACTGGCTGCCGTCAGATCCGCGGTGACACTAAACCCTCCTATGGCACTAGACTCATAACGATAGCTGAGTAACGGCATTAAGATCGTGCCGCCTGCAGTGACATTAACGAGGTTCCCTTTCCCGTTCACAAAATGATCCCACGATGTATTGAGCCATGTCGCATCATTTGTGTTGTCGTGTTCCAACTCGAGGTTCCATTTAGCCCAGCAATAATCGACCATGCAGTGATGGGCCCAAAACACCGGATCAAGTGGAGAGCCACCTGTTACCATATCGCCGCCCACAACACCGTGTGCGGTGTTGTGCGGGGTGCCTTCGATCTGAGAACTAAAGGTAAAGAAATTGTCATCTCCCATCATGGGATTTAACGCCGGATTGGTAAACGCAGGATTCCCCGCCACGCTGGTATTATTACGCGGGTGGAATAACGGGCTGGCTGCATTGGTAAATTCCGGGTGCATGGCGGCATTCTGGTTCCAATTCCAATAGGGTAATCCAAATGTCTTCTCTCCCGTCAACTCCTGACAGATCTGTTCAAAGTAGAATAGGTAGGCTCGGTGCCAAGAAAAGAAATGGTTCGTTCCATGGTGGCAGAAATTGAACCCACCAGCGATAGTTCCGTGTAGCGCAGCTTGAGCAGCCCAGCTACGCGGATCACTGGCTGGAAGCGCTTTCATAGTCGCGACGGCATCTTTGTAGATAGCAATAGCCGTATCGACCTCCGTCGAACCCGTGCGTAACCTCCGCCGAATGGGTCGGTTCTGAATTTGTTTGATAAGCGTTTCACACCCGCCGAGCATGGTGGAAGATATGAACGCTACACTGACATACCCTAACCCTTTGAGAAATACCCGCCGGCTCATTCCTATTGGTTGCTCGAAAGAATTCATGGATTCATCTCCTTAATCTGGAATCAACCCTGCAGTGGTTGTTTGAAATGGAACAGCTGCCAGGTCTGTCTTTCATGCTTCATGCTGATTCCTAAGCAAGATTGATGCGAGGCTGTCCGATCACTCTTCGTTCAGCAAAGCATTTATTTTGACGCGAATTCACTTCGAGGGGTGTTGCGGTTAGAGGCTTCACCTGTATCTAATTAGATTCACTCTGAATCTAATTAGATTCGTGGATGGGTAATAGACTATTACAAATTAATACAGGAGCGCTTCGGCATTATGGATGGTCTGATCCTGACTAAGAGAAGAGGCGTGGTAAGAATTCACAAGGCCAAGAAACTGCTGCTCGTGTAGCTAACGAGCACGGATCATATCCTCTAGATTTGCGTCACCGTATCTTCGGCCCCCTCCAGCAGTTTCTGAACTTCCTCCACATAGGGGTAACAGGAGGGAAGCTGCGATGGCACGCAAGAGCCGGCTCGATTCCAATCACGGAGCCTTTGCACATTTCAGGTTGACCCTGGTTACCACCCCCGTGATCAACTGTTGATCTAGCTATTCCCCTCATGACGCCCTAGAATTGCCCGCTCTGCCTGAGGCTGTGTAGAAGCGAAGGCTGGTGCGTCGATGAGCGAGGTCTATCCGCACTTTCGAGCCTCCTATACCCATGAGGAGCTCGTCGAATCGTTCCTCCTCACTCCTGCCGATCTTGAACTGGTCTTCGGGTGTCGCACCGATGTGAACCGGTGTGGGATGGCCCTCCTGCTGAAAGCCATCGACTACTTGGGGTACGTTCCAGACGGTCTGGAGGAGGTCCCGGCTGGAGTCCGCACATTTATCGCCAGTCAGCTTGGCCTGTTGTGGGATTGCTCCGAGCCCTATGTCTGGGAGAGTCGCACGCGGGATCAACATCTGTCGTTGATCCGACGATACACGGGATGGCGTCCCCCTGACGCCTTCGACAAGGACGACCTGGAACAATGGCTGCGGCAGAACGCCGCCTGTGAGGTCCAGACGCTGGACGGGCTGTTTGCGTTCGCTTGCCACCGATTGCGGTCCATCCGGGTGGAATTGCCTGCCGAAGGAGAACTGCAGCGTGTGGTCCAAAGCGCGCTGAGCGGGTTCTTTCAGGATACCCAACGGCAGATCACGGCTGCCATTCCCCCCGAGGTGCGCCTCCGCATCGACGATCTCTTAGTGGTGCCGGAGGGTCGTGTCCTATCCGAGTTCGAACGAATCAAGGCGGATCCCGGGAAACCAGGGGTCGGTCAATTTGAAGCCGAGGTGGAGAAGCTGCGGGCAATTCGCGCCGTGGGGCTGTCGCCGGATCCGTTTGAGTGCGTCCCGTGGAAAGTGCTCCAGACACTGAGACGGCGGGCAATGAA
>CAZJOQ010000222.1:3449-5218 GCA_964547625.1 uncultured Nitrospira sp. | reverse complement strand
ATTGTTGTCGAACGCAAAGGCCACCCTTCCCTGACCGTCTTCTCCGACGAAGGAGAAGTAATCGGAGACGTAGATAAGCGATGAAGTAGGAACGTCGTGGAGCGACTGGTCGGTGACGAGGGAAGGCGCTGCTTGCGCGCGCGGGAGAGAGGTAATCAAGGCCAGCCAGACCACCATGCCAAGGACAATGCTTTTGGAGAGGGAAAACATCTTCAACTCAGCCTACCGATGTGCAGTTCCCCGACGACGATGAAGAAATCGTTCCACGGGAGCAAAGAGCGTCTTATCCACGGTCAGCCCGATCATAACGACCACCAATATGACGCCGATCACCTACATCCACATATTCCGCTCGCGCCCGTACTGTAGCAAATGGCCAAGACCAAATCCCTTCAGAATTGTCACAGAGATCTCCTTGGCCATCAGCGATCGCCACTCAAAGGCCCAGCCCTACGTTATGTCGTTCCACTTCACGCCTGTACCCAACCGCCCTTTGAACCAGCCCTATCCTGACATCGCAGGCTGAAGCCTAAGCTAATCGTCCGTACAAGCATTTTCATCATGCCCCCTGCACATTCAACAATTCAGAGAATCGTGATTATACTATAGTATTTCTATCATGATTACGTATTATTGAGTTTGAGGTTTATATAATTTTATAATAAGAATATATTCAATAAGTTATGTAGTTGAAGAACAATATTATTTGACATTTAGCAATTGTTATTGCTATCAGTGACCATGGATTCCCAAGAGCAACAGCCGGAAACAGCTTCGGCATTTTCCAATCACCTTAAAGCATTCCGTACACAACGAGGCCTCTCCCAAGGAGAACTTGCTGCGCAAGCAGGCATGACCCGACAGACTGTCTCGGCCATCGAATCAAACCTCTATTTGCCGACGACAGCTGTGGCCCTTCGGTTGGCCTCGGTATTGGCCTGCCATGTGGAAGACCTGTTCAGCCTTGTCCCGACCGAGAACATTATTGAGGGCACGCTGATCGGCCATCTCCCCCAAACTGAGACGAGCACTCAACCGATCCGCGTCAAAGTCTCCTCCGTTGGAAAGCGAACGGTCGTGAGGCCTGTCACCGATTTGGGCGAGCAACTCTCCTTCGCCGTCCCTGCCGACGGCTATGTCACCGAAACAGACAGGAAGTTGTCCGGCAGTACAGTCCGCGTCAGGCTCTCGCGCGATCGCGAGGCGATCAGACAGGAAATTTCCGTGGCTGGCTGCGATCCGGCCATTTTTCTGACCGGAGCACACCTCCGGCGACAAAAGGATCTCACGTCCATCATAGGATGGAGCATGGGAAGCATGGCGGCACTGCAGGCCATGCAGCGAGGTGAAGTCCATGTCGCGGGGTTACACCTCTTTGATCCGATAACCGGCGAATCCAATCTGCCGTTTCTCCGACGCTCTTTAAAAGGATCCGGTTATGAAGTGGTGACCTTTGCAACCTGGGAGGAAGGATTCTTAGTTCGAGCGGGCAACCCCAAGTCCATCCACACCGTCGCTGATCTCGCAGAACCCTCCGTGACGCTGGTCAATCGCGAGGAAGGCTCCGGCGCGCGACTACTCCTCGACCAGCGTTTGCGCGCAGCAGGAATCGCGCCGACACAAGTCCAGGGGTACGACCGGATCCTGCCTACCCACCTCGATGTCGCACGGGCGGTCGCCGGCCACCAGGCCGATGTCAGCATCGGGGTTCGATCGGCGGCGCGATACTTTGGGCTTGATTTCGTCCCGCTCCAAGCCGCTCGCTACGA
>CAZJOQ010000222.1:0-3349 GCA_964547625.1 uncultured Nitrospira sp. | reverse complement strand
GATATCGACAAGATCGATCGGACCGGACGGAGCGAGATCGAACCGGCCGATGCGGCGCTCAATCAGCGGAAGGAGATCGACTGGCATCGATACGAAAAGGCCTTCCTCCACTTACCGGACTGGATCGATCTGGGCCTCGAAAATCGGACTCGATTCGAGTCATACGATCACCCCTGGCGGACCTATCAGCGGGTGGGAAACGGGCGGACGGACGCGCAAATCGCCATGCGATCGCGGGTTCGTTTCGGGTTAGGCGGCAACGGCCCCTTGCGGGTCTTATTTGAAGGCCAGGACTCGCGCTCTTTTCTCGATGGGGATCCCGGAGATGTCCGAGACCTCACCACGGTCAACGAATTCCATGTTCTACAACTCTTCGGGTCATTAACTTTGAACAATGTCTTACGAACCGGATTGCGCACCGATTTCCATTTCGGACGCATGACGATGGACTTCGGCCGACGCCGGCTGATCGCACGAAACGACTTTCGCAACACGACGAACGCGTTCGACGGAGTCCATTGGCAAATCGCGCACCAGCTCTGGCGGTTCAGAGCCTTTTTGGTGGAACCCGTCATCCGAGAATTCACAACGGTCAACCGGCAAAGCGCCACGTCGCTTTTTTGGGGAACCTACTTCGAGAGCCGGCACTTTCCATGGTTCCAGGGGGATGCCTACTACTTGGGGTTGAACGATAACCGACAGCCGGATGTCGCAAACCATCGGACCTACTCCACATTCGGCGGCCGCCTGTATAAAGACCCGAAACCGGGCGAGTTCGACTACGAAGTGGAGACCGCGTGGCAAACCGGCACCAGGAGACTCACCGACCACTTCGCCCATTTTCAACACCTAGACCTTGGATATACCTTCAATCTTCCCTGGACGCCACGGATTGTATTCCATTACGACTATGCCAGCGGAGATCGCGATCCTGACGACACACGAAGCGGAAGGTTCGACACGCTGTTCGGGGCGCGACGATTCGAATTGATGCCGACCGGCGTCTGGGGTCCGTTTTTTCGAACGAATCTCAATTCACCTGGTTGGCGCGTGATCGTCACCCCCAGGCCGAACGTGATTGTGCAAGTCAAGCATCGCGTCTGGTATCTCGCGCAGAGCAAAGACTTCTTCGGCAGCTCCGGTCTGCGGGACATCACCGGACAAGCCGGTACCTCGCTTGGACATGACGTGGAGCTCCGCGCGCAATGGGCACTCAACGCCAACCTGGACTTCGATGCCGGATACATCCATTGGTTCAAAGGATCCTACTTCGATCGACTCTCCGCAACCGCCGAGCTTCCAGCCGGAGGGGAGAAAGACAGTGATTATTTTTATGTGCAAATGCGAGTCAGAATCTAGAATGAAGGCTGCGATGCATCTCGTGCTTGTCTGTGTTCTGTGTCTGCTCGCTGCAACAAGTGCGAATGTCGCGATCGGCGAGGAGCTCACGATTGCCGCCGCGTCGGATTTGAATTTTGCGTTCAGGGAGATCGTGTCCGACTATGAACGCACGACCGGACATCATGTGAGATTGGCGTTCGGATCTTCCGGCAATTTCTATGCGCAGATTCGGAACGGCGCGCCCTTCGATCTGTACTTTTCGGCCGATATCGGGTATCCGCACAAATTGATCGAGGACGGGCTTGCCGTGCCGGACTCCCTGTATCAATACGCGACGGGACGGATCGTGTTGTGGGTGCCCAAGGGATCACCGATCGACGTGACGAAAGGAATGAACGTGCTGCTCGACCCGGCAATCAAACGAATCGCCGTCGCCAATCCGAAGCATGCTCCCTATGGACGGGCGGCCGTGTCGGCCATGGAACACTTCAACATCTATGACCGAGTGATGGATAAGTTTGTCTTGGGGGAAAACGTCTCGCAAACGGCCCAATTCGCTCAGTCGGGAGCCGCCGATATTGCGATTCTCGCGCTCTCCCTGGCGCTGGCTCCGACCGTGCAACCTCTTGGACACTATTGGGTGATCCCGCAGGAAGCCCATCCAAGCATCGATCAAGGCATGGTGATGATCACGGCATCGAAGCATCATGATGGCGGAAGAACATTTCTCGATCTTTTCCGGAGTCCGAACGTGAAGGCCATCATGAAACGGTATGGCTTTGTCTTGCCGGGAGAAACTGTCACCAGTCAGTGACTCTCGACGAATCAAAGCATCATGGAGCTCAGCGCCAGAAACCTATTTCACGGAACGGCACACTGATGAATTGGACGGCGATCTGGTTGACGATCAAGCTGGCATCACTCACGTCGGCGGTCTTGCTAGTCATAGGACTGCCGATCGCCTATTGGGTCAGCTTTTCACGATGGCGGTGGAAATTCTTGGTCGAGTCGGTGGTGGCGCTGCCGTTGGTGCTGCCGCCCACGGTGTTGGGGTTTTACATCCTCGTCGTCATCGGCCCGCACAGCCCGGTCGGCGCGTTCTATGTGGATCTCGTCGGGCACCCCCTTCCGTTCACTTTTGAAGGGTTGCTCCTCGCGTCGGTCCTCTATAGCCTGCCCTTTGCCGTACAACCGTTTGCGTCGGCCTTCGATCAGGTGGACCGACGCATGATCGAAGCCTCCTGGACTTTGGGTGTCTCGAAACTCGACACCTTCTTCAAGCTCATCATTCCGTTGGCCTCAACCGGTCTCATTACCGGCGCGGTTCTGAGTTTCGCCCATACACTGGGAGAGTTCGGAGTCGTGCTGATGGTCGGCGGAAATATCGAAGGCGTGACACGCACCGTGTCGATCGATATCTATGACGACGTGCAGGCGCTGAACTACACGGCGGCGGCCAAAACCGCCGCGTTCCTTCTGGTCGTATCCTATACAGTGTTGCTGGTCGTCTATGCGATGAATCGAAAAGTCTGGGCCGCATGGCCGCAAAAATAACACTCGACATTCGAAAGACCTTTCCAGGCCGCGCGACCATTACGGCACAGCTCCATCTCCCACTCGATCCGCCGTCCGTTACGATTCTCTTCGGCCCATCCGGCTCCGGAAAAACGACCATCCTCCGTTGCTTGGCCGGTCTTGAGCAGCCTGAAGCAGGAACCATTTCAGTCGGCGACGAGAGGTGGTTCGATGCCACCGCTCGTGTGACGGTCTCACCACAAGCCCGCCGGCTAGGTTACATGGCACAAGACTATGCCTTGTTTCCACACTACACCGTGGAAGGGAACATCGCCTATGGACTGACCGGCTTATCGTCGCAGGAAAGGAAAAGACGAATAGACGAAGTCTTGCATCTGTTGGACATCGAGTCTCTCGCACGACAGAAACCCACTCAGCTCTCCGGAGGGCAACAACAGCGTGTCGCCTTAGCCCGTGCGATCGCCAGACGACC
>CAZJOQ010000221.1:0-5265 GCA_964547625.1 uncultured Nitrospira sp. | reverse complement strand
CGGAACATCTCCCGGGTGAGATCGCATTGATCAAGGGGTTTGCGCAACGGTATCCCCATCTCCCGCAAATCGCCTGCTTCGACACCGCGTTTCACCGCGATATGCCGGCTGTGGCTCGTCTCCTGGCGATTCCGCGACGGTATGAAAATCTGGGCCTTCAACGATACGGATTTCACGGCCTGTCCTACGCTTTTTTGATGAAGGAGCTGGCTAAAGTAGGAAAGCCGGGCGAGGCCGATGGTCGCGTCATTCTGGCCCATCTTGGCAACGGCGCGAGCATGGCGGCAGTCCACAATGGAAAGGCTGTCGACACGACTATGGGTTTTACGCCGACCTCGGGCATGCCGATGAGCCGCCGATCGGGGGATCTCGATCCGGGGATTGTCTCCTATCTGGCTCGGACGGAAGGCATGAGCGTGGATCGGTTCCATCGGATGGTCAACACCGAGTCGGGCTTGCTCGGCGTCTCGGAGACCAGTTCTGATATGCGCGATCTCCTCAAGGAGGAACGAAACGATGCGAGGGCGGCCGAGGCGGTCGCGCTGTTTTGTTATCACGCGAAAAGATCCATCGGTTCGCTGGCTGCAGCCTTGGGTGGAGTGGATACACTGGTATTCAGTGCAGGCATCGGGGAACATGCACCGGTGATCCGCGCGCGCATCTGCGAGGGATTGGAGTTTCTCGGTGTCGTCATCGACCCTGCGCGCAACGAGGCCGGTGAGGCCGTGATTTCGAAGGTGGGCGGCAGAGTGACTGTGCGGGTCATTCGCACGGATGAAGAACGTGAAATCGCCTGGTCCGTGGCGGAGATGATCGGAGGCGACTCGTGACGAGGAAAGGGGAGGAGATTATGGAACGAGGAGAATCGAAGACGTTGAGTCCTGAGCTGTTGAGGAACATGGACGCCTATTGGCGGGCGGCCAACTATCTGTCTGTCGGTCAGATCTATTTGTTCGACAACCCGTTATTGAAGCAGCCGCTCACGCGGGCTCATATCAAACCGCGCCTGCTCGGCCATTGGGGGACGACGCCGGGATTGAACTTCATCTATGTGCACTTGAACCGCATCATCAACGAACACGACCTCAACATGATCTATATCACCGGGCCCGGCCACGGCGGTCCCGGGCTCGTCGCGAACGCCTATCTCGAAGACACCTACAGCGAAGTCTATACGCATATCTCGCAGGACGAGCAGGGGATGAAACGCTTGTTCAAGCAATTTTCCTTCCCCGGCGGTATTCCCAGCCACGTGGCGCCGGAGACACCCGGTTCGATCCACGAAGGGGGCGAACTGGGGTATGCGCTCTCGCATGCGTACGGAGTCGTCTTCGACAATCCCGACCTGATTGCAGCCTGCGTGATCGGCGACGGGGAGGCGGAGACCGGTCCACTCGCGACAAGCTGGCACTCCAACAAGTTTCTCAATCCGGTCACTGACGGCGTCGTCCTGCCCATTCTTCACCTGAACGGCTACAAGATCGCGAATCCGACCGTGCTGGCTCGGATCAGTCACGACGAGCTGGATCACCTGATGCGCGGCTACGGGTATATCCCCCATTTTGTCGAGGGCAACGATCCTTGCGCGATGCATCAGCTCATGGCCGCGACGCTCGACTCCATCGTGAGTGACATCGAACGTATTAAAGCCGCTGCGCGCCAAGATCGCTCTGTGAAGCGGCCGCTCTGGCCGATGATCGTGCTCAGGACGCCCAAAGGCTGGACCTGCCCGCCACAGATCGACGGGAAGCGGACCGAAGACTCCTGGCGGTCCCATCAAGTGCCGATGGGGGACATGGACAACGCAGCACATATTAAGATTCTCGAACGATGGATGAAGAGCTACAAACCCCACGAGTTATTCGATAAGACAGGGGCGCTTCGACCGGAATTGGCGGAGTTGGCGCCAAGAGGAAACCGCCGTATGAGCGCGAATCCCCACGCGAACGGCGGCCTGCTGCTCAAGGACTTGCGGCTACCCGATTTTCGGGAGTATGCCGCGAGGATTCCGGGGCCCGGCGTCCTCGAAGCGGAAGCCACCCGTGTGATGGGGGCCTTTTTGCGGGACACGATGAAACTCAACATGCAGCAACGGAATTTCCGCCTCTTCAGTCCGGACGAAAACAACTCCAATCGCTGGCAGGATGTCTTGGACGTCACCAACCGGGCGTGGATGGCGGACCGTCTTCCGTACGACGATCGTCTGGCGCCGGATGGAAGGGTGATGGAAATGCTCAGCGAACACCAGTGTCAGGGGTGGCTGGAAGGGTATCTTCTGACGGGCCGACATGGTTTCTTTTCCTGCTATGAGGCCTTTATTCACATCATCGATTCGATGTTCAATCAACATGCCAAATGGCTCAAGGTCTGCAACCACATCCCGTGGCGGCGACCGATCGCCTCGTTGAACTATCTGCTCTCCTCCCACGTGTGGCGGCAGGACCATAATGGTTTCAGCCATCAAGATCCCGGTTTTATCGATCACGTCGTCAACAAGAAAGCGGAGGTGATCCGCGTGTATCTCCCGCCCGACGCCAATACCCTGTTATGCGTCACGGACCACTGCCTTCGCAGTCGCAACCGTGTGAACGTGATCGTGGCGGGCAAGCAGCAGGCCCTTCAGTGGCTCACCATGGACGAGGCGATCATCCATTGCACGGCGGGTATCGGCATCTGGGAATGGGCCAGTAATGACAAGGAGAGCGAACCGGATGTGGTGATGGCCTGTTGCGGCGATGTCCCCACCATGGAAACGCTGGCAGCCGTGTCCTTGATGCGGACCTATCTGCCAGATGTCAGGGTTCGCGTCATCAACGTGGTCGATCTGATGAAACTGCAGCCGCAGGCCGAGCATCCGAACGGATTGTCAGATAGAGATTTCGACGCACTGTTCACGACGGATAAGCCGATCCTTTTCGTCTTCCATGGCTACCCCTGGCTCATCCACCGGCTGACCTACCGGCGGACGAATCACAAGAACCTGCATGTGCGTGGGTATAAGGAAGAGGGAACGACAACCACTCCCTTCGACATCACAGTGATGAACGATATCGATCGCTTTCATCTGGTAGCAGATGTTATCGATCGGATACCGCTTCATGGCTCTCAGGCCGACTATGCCAAGCAAGCCCTCCGTGACAAGCGCATCGCACACAAGCAGTACATCGCGCAGCATGGGGAAGACATGCCGGAGATCAGCCGGTGGCGATGGACCTCAGAACTACGGCAGAGTAAAGGGCGACGCTCATAACAGCCGAGTTGTCGAGATCGAGCGTGTGAATCGGCCCGGATACACGGAACTCTCTCTTTGTCGGCATCATAACCGGGTGAGCGCGTTAGGGGTGCGCACAGGCCAATGAACGGCAGAAACCGGCCTGGAAGTGGAGCGGGGTAGTTTAGTGGATCACGCGGATGGTGCCGCTAGGATCATTGTCGCCTCGATGCAGCGGGCAGTAGAATCGATAGCACGTGACGCCGCTCTCCTCGCACAGGAATTCCGGGTCACCGTCGCGAATTCGCACCGCCATCGTCTCCCTGGGGGCCACCGTGAACCTGCAGGGGTCTCGTCATGTGATCGAGATTCTCGGCGACGAATCAGTTCAAGCACCCCGGGACCTTCAAAGGCATGGGCTCGGTCAGGCGAATTGTCCAGGACGCCTCCTGATTCTCCAATTCCTTGACGTTGAAGCGAACGGTCTCCGCTTCACTGAGACGCAGATCAAGAGCCGTCCAGGCAATCAGTGAGAATGCGGGGGCGATGCGACCGATCGGCGATGGCACCCTGTTCATGGTCCACTCTCCTCCGGAGCCTTGCGTGACGATCTTCCGCTTCAACCGATAGGCGTAGTGCACACCACTTCGGGCACCGGATTCCCTCATCACTCGTCAGAAAAGCATCGGGTGAGCGACCCGACGGGAATCCTCACCGCGATGCCCAATCTCACATCAGAATGCCGACCCTGCCGCAATGGGCCGCCTGGCCGGTCATCCACCGCCGATTTCGCCCAGCGTCTCGACGATATGCAGCTCACCCTTGGCTTCCGGGTGGATGTCGCACCATACCATGTAGTACTGGTGTTCCGGTTGGCCCGTCGTGGGATGTTTCTTCATCGGCGGCGTGAAGTGCAGCGTCATGGTCTTGCCGGGTTCAAGGTGGAAGGATTTGAAGTGCTTCCCGCGAACCTCCGACCCCTGTCCTTCCATGCGAATCGGAATCTCGTTGAACAGCGAAGAGGTGAACCCGTGTGTGACGTGGTTCTTGTTCCGGATGATGATCTTCACGGGATGCTCACTAAAGGCCCATCCTTTGAAATCAAATCCCTTCTCCGTCTCGGTGATTTCGACTTCGAACTGCGTCGGAGGCGCCAACATTGCCTCGTTGCCAGCGTCCACTAGGTGCGCGTTCGTACTTGCGACGGCAATTGCCACCGGCAGGATGGCAAGCCTCCATGCGGTAAATCGGCCCATGCGAATCCCCATCGCCTCCCTCCTTGGTTTGATGTCTAGTGTCTCCTGATGCCGGATGACGGCTTTAAGCTTCCTTGCTAAGCATCTCCCATGCCACCAGGGGGCAAGTCCGCAGATGGCACTGTGAGAGGAATATCGATGTTTTGTGCGCCCGGTTCTCTGCGCAGAATCGCGATTGTGGTGTTTTGCAACAGGCTCACGCATGGGCCTTGGTCAAAAGTCCTCAACAGGAGGGCCTGGTCATGGACAAGTCCGCCATGGGCGTCATCGTCAAACGGAGCCTGAGCCAGGGCTCCGCCGGTATACCAAATCCACTCTTTGCGGATGACAAGACGATCATGCTGCTCGGCGACGGTCGCGAAATGGTACAAGGTATCGTGAAGGTGTTGAAGAAAGAGTGAGATGGTCGGCATTCGTACACCCTGGCCGCTGCGTGACAGCGGACGAGTTCGGAGTGATAACTCGAAGGAAGGCTAATTACCTCGTCTGCCGTTCTGCCGACCGGAATGTCATTCTCGGGAAGAGGTCCACGATGTTCGCCTGTCCCGGAACTTGTGTTTGTCACGCACACCTCGCTATTGTTGAGACGCGACTTCTGAAAATAGAGAGGCAAGGATGAACGTCATGAGAGACCTATGAACCACGGCGGTGCACGTAGGAGACCGTCCTTTCTTCTGTTGCCGATGGACTTCCAAGAACCGTCCAGGCGGGCGTTGCTCCTTGGCATCAAGCTGGCGACAGTGCTAGGGACTCAGGTCACCCTGCTGTATGTAATTAAAATCCCGACGGATCTATCCG
>CAZJOQ010000220.1:2228-5281 GCA_964547625.1 uncultured Nitrospira sp. | reverse complement strand
CCCGAGCCCGTTAACCCGCATACCACCACGACATGGCTGGACAACACATTGATGTTGTTCCGTCCGCTTCCCATCTCCGTGATGATCGATACATCCACATGGCGCGACACCTTATCCTTGGCGGTCGGCAAGACCCCAATGGTCAGGCTACCGCCGACTCGCTTCGCACCTTCGCATGCGGCATCCATCACACCGACTTCACGGCCCCCGGTCAAGACGACCCAGCCGCGTCGCGCAATGAATTCTCCAAGGACCCGTGCATTGTCCAGATCTCGCTTTGGAGCTTTAGCTGGCCCCATGACACCTACCACAAATCGCATGCCTTCCCCCTACTAGACTTGCACAAACTTTCAAAATCGAGAGGCTGTGAGTGTGACATCCGCGTGAGCCCATGCCTTCTTAAATTGCTCCTCAATCCTCGCTGCCTCCCGCCCCTTCTGTTGAGCACGAAGGCTTTGCAGTAGCCCGTAATACGCCCAGCCGTTCTGTGGATTCTTCCCCAGATCTGCCCGATAGACTGATTCGGCACGGTTTAATTGCCCAGATTTCAATAAGAGCGCGCCCAGATAATGGCGAATTGGGATTGGCCACAAAGGCGGTTCGCTATACGGCAATGCGTCCTCTAGCTTCAGCGCCTCCGAGACGGAAGTGATCGCCTCATCCAGCTTATTGGAATGCATGGCGATTTCGCCTGCCAACAGTCGCTCGGCGATCTTGACCAATACCCGTTCTGTTTTCTCCTCTGCAGTTCGATCACGTCCTATTCGCTTGGCCAACCCAGCCAGCACAAAATGCTCGCCCTCGGCGCCTGGCAAGCGACCAGAGGCCGACAGCGCCATACCCCTTCCCAATCGCCACATGGCCTGCTGCAGCCGTAATGTCTTGGGAGGAGGTAGCTCGCGAAGCAGGACATCCCATTGGCCGAATCGAATCATTGACCACAGTGCGGCAGGAAGATAGAATTCCTTCCACGTATCTTTCTTCGCCTCCTGTTCGGTAATCGTCTGAGCCAATTGTCGCGCTACTGTGAGGGCCTCCGCTTTTCTTCCCTCCATCAGCAAGGAAGCCCAGAGAAAGTGGAGATTGTGTGTGTAGTAGCCGTCAGCATAGTCGCCGTTTAGCTTCCGTTTCGCCAAATACTCCTCATCAACCTGCGCCGCATGCATATTCCGCTCAGACGCTTCATGGTACCGACCAAGTCGCATGTAGATATGCGCGGGCATGTGAACGAGGTGACCGGCACCCGGCATGATTCCGGGTAGTCGCTCCGCACAATCCAGCGCCCGTTCAGGCTTTGGCGAGGCCTCCACGCTATGGATATAGTAGTGGCAGGCTCCAGGATGATTGGGAAACTTTGCGAGAATCGATTCCAATGTCGACACGATTTCATCGGTACCGGGTCTAGCCTGTCCGCCAGCGTTCCATAGATCCCATGGCCGGAGGTCCATCAAAGCTTCCGCAAACAGGACTCCAGCATCCGGGTCGTCAGGAAACTGGCGCCATACCGTTCGCATCGCCGCCGCATATGCCTTATCAAGAGGTCCCCGTGCCTGCGATTTTTGGCTATGCCGCTGGCTGATCGCGTCAATGTAGGCGCGTTCGGAAGCACTCACATGTGCGCTCTGGAATTTGGCCTTCTGGACAGCCTCCCACGCGCGGCGCTCGTCCGCCTTACCCATGGCCGTATTGATATTTGGTCCCAATGCGAGGGCGACCCCCCAGTAGGCCATGGCGGCAGTAGGTTCCAGACGAGCCGCTGTTTCAAACGCTAGGATGGCTTCCTCGTGGTTAAAGGCATAGACCATCCTTAGCCCTTGATCAAAGTATTGTTGCGCCACGATAGAGGTCGTTGTAATGGGATGATGGAGAGTGCCGAGATTGTCATAGAGCGGTATTTGAGTGAGAGAAGATTCAGCAGCCACGATCATCTCGCTCATACACAGAACCAGCCAGAATGCACTCCCCGATACGAGACGAGAGATCGTCATAGGCGGTTTTTTTAACAGACCAGGCCAGGACCTGGCTAGAGGAGGGTGTCCACGTGCACTGTGATCAGCTGTCTATAGATTGAGTGATTGGCTTTCCGGTTCTTGAGGAGGAAGCGATTTTTCTTTTGGGGTGAGGTGCTTCCGAGAAATTCGTCCCCGCTTAGCCGGATTTGGGCCCATGCCCGTTGCAACCGTGGAAAAGGTTTCGGCTTCGAGGTCCTGCCCGAGATGGACAAGCACCTCTTGCTGGGAGACCACCAACGATTTCAGCTGCGCAATTTCGCTGGAGAGATGAGCGATCTGATCTTGCTGTCGAATGAGAAACGATCGGAGTTCAGAGATCACTTCAGGCTGGACTACAGTCGGGGCCGCCCCGGGTTGCGTGATGACTCCTTCCTGCACAGCTGGATTATGCGTCTCGTTGACTCGCACCGCTACCGCAGTTTCACTATTCACACACTCACCAACCTGGTCAGATTGCGTAGTAGGCTGAGCTATCGCGGAAAGAGCTTGGCCATTTTGTAGACCAGTTGTAGTCTGTACGGAGGACGGCGTCTCATCCTCATATCGCGTCACCCGCGCAAGAAATTCGACGACGCTTCGCCAACATTTGGCCCCAACTTCGAGCAGAAATTGGCCGTATGGGGGAGGGACCGGTCGGGCCTCGTCTATCTGCTTCTGTGAGGGAATTCGGTGGATGAGATTGATGGGCTCTTGGTTGTATCGGGGGGCCATAGACTGATTCCTTCTCTTAAGTATATGAATTATCTACTCCTGAATGGCGTGAGAGTCAACCCTTTTATCTTGAAGGATATCAGAATATAGCAATAAATCTTATTCTTTAACAAAGGCTTAGAACCGGGTCACGCTGGAGAACCGGAATTGGGGCAGGGCCATCGCCGGGACCAGCAGCTTCCCAGTCTCCGAGTTCACTGCCTCCATTGGTGCAGTCCATAGGTCGATGTGCTGAAATACGTGCAGCGGGCTCTCATGAAATCGAAAGTTTTTCACCGCTGAGACTATCTCCCCGTTTTCTATGAGAAATGTCCCATCCCGCGTCATCCC
>CAZJOQ010000220.1:0-2128 GCA_964547625.1 uncultured Nitrospira sp. | reverse complement strand
GGATACCGTCCTGCGGGTAACTCGCACACATCACGGCTATGTTTGGCTTTGCTGATTGTCGCCAACGTGCGCTCCTGGACTCTCAAGTGATCGATCGATCGATGGGCAGCCGCACACCAACCCGTTGCATCGCCGGCCTGGACCGTCAGACTAAAACTCGCATCGGCTCGACGTTCATAGCCGAACAGTCCGTTGTCTGCAGCAATCCCAACGGCTGTCGCTGATGACGAGACTAATCCCGCCCCCGTAAGATTCTCCATCCGGCACTGACCGATCGCTTCGCTTGCGTACTCCAGACGGCGCGGAGGCCCCGCCCCCATAGTCTCCGGTTTCGCAGTGTCCCTGATCGGATAGACACATGGATCCGGAGGCGGAAGGTATTCAGGGTCTATGGGTGAAACCTTGGCAATTTCCTCGGCCCGAGCCAACGTATCCTGGATCGCGCCGGCGGTAAAATCGGTCGTGCTGGCAGTCCCCTGCTGACCCCCGAAGGCAACCGTCACCACGAGTGTTCCACGTCGTGCATCGACGTTCTGTATGACTTGATTGTTGGCGAATCTCGTCGTTCCGGCATGGTGATCGCGGACTGTGACAAGCGTGTGATCGGCAGACGATCGCGTCAGGACCAGCTCGCTGAGAAAACGAAACTCATCGCGGCTGGTCATCTTCGGCCCCTTGCCGCTCACAGCAGTCATGAGGAGCTCTCTCCTTTGATCACCTGAATGCTGCGAAACCTCGCCGGAGAAGCCGCGTGGGTCATCCAACCAGACTGGCCTGGCTGCCCTTTTCCGCACGTAATGAATCCATACCGACGGCGGGATGATCGGTCAGCCACTCCGTCGCAACTATTCCAAAATTCCGGCGTGATTCCATGGTAGATCACATCCCGCAGCATATGGGTGCGTCGGCCGTTTTCGATGAGCCAGAACGCGTCGCCACCGAACTGAAAATTGTACCGGCGCTGATCGATGCTATAAGACCCATGGCCTTCGATGTAGATGCCGTGCTTCACGTCGGCAATCAGTTGATCGATGCTCGCTGAGCCTGGCTCAAGTCCAATATTCGCGATACGCACCATCGGAATATTGCTCCATCCATCGGCCCGATTGGAGCCGCGCGAACGAAGCTCACCGATCTTTGGCGCCACTTCCCGATTCGTACAATAGCCAGTAAAGATTCCGTTACGGATGATGTCCCATTTTTGGCATGTCACTCCATCATCATCGTAGCCCGTTGCAGCCAGAGTCTCCGGCTCCGTGTTATCAGCTACCAAGCTCACGTCCGGTGAGCCGTAGCGAAACCGACCCTGCTTGTCCGGCGTTAGAAAGCTGGTCCCAGCATAATTGGCCTCGTAGCCAAGCGCCCGATCCAATTCGCTCGGGTGGCCGCAGGATTCATGGATCGTCAACGATAGATGCTCGGGGTCGAGTACCAAATCATACGGGCCTGCATCGACCGCCGGAGCCTTGACTTTTTCGACTGCCTGCCCGGCAACACGTGAGGCCTCTCGTAGAAAATCGGCTGTCTCGATCAGTTCATAGCCTTGCCGAAGATGCGGTGTGTTGAAGCTGCGCGAAGAAAACCGGCCTTCATGCAGTGCGACTGCCGTACACTCGCCCTGCCCCGCCAGCAGATCCCATTCTATGCGTGACCCCTCCGTTGAGACGAACAGCTTCCTATCTCGACGAGCCCACAGGCTCGCGCCGCTTCGTGCGATGCCGGATTGCCGATGGAGCGCTTCCATCGTATTCAGCACTAAGTCGGTTTTCTTCTCAAGTGGTATGGTGAAGGGATCGATGCGATATGCCGTGACGACGCGGTCACAATGAACCGGCTCTTCAGCGAGCCGTACTTTTTCAAGGGCGATCGAAGCAGATCCTTTGGCTATTTCGACGGCCAGGTCCGCGACACGCGGCACTTCTTCCAGTGACAGAACCGAACTCGCGGCAAAGCCCCAGGCTCCGTGATAGAGCACACGCACGCCAAAACCGACGTCCCGAGCGTCTCGGATCGAGGCAATTCGCCGATCTTCGCCTTCGATGTGTTCGGTGCTGCTGTCCTGAATGCGGATGTCGCCGTACTCAGCGCCTGACCCCGCAATGCGTTTCAGGGCCAGCTCGGCGAATTC
>CAZJOQ010000219.1:0-5291 GCA_964547625.1 uncultured Nitrospira sp. | reverse complement strand
GGAGCCAGCCCCAGGATGATGCAGATCATCCCCAAGGCCACCCCTGAGCGGAGTAACGAGGAAAGGTCTCTCAGTTTTCTCAAAAACATGGCCGTAGAATAGGCATCCGTGGTCAGAATTGCAAGAACCTTTGAAATCAGTCGCCAGATGACTCAATCCAGCCCCATCAGCAGCCGGTATGGACTTTTCTGGCGTGATTCGTTAGAGTGACTCCCCTTCAAAACCACTGCGGTTGAGACCGCTCAAGGACACGACTAGCGATGAATAGGCCGATTGACAATCAACACGTCATTGAAATCAAGGCGCTCCCCTCTCCTCGCGCCATCAAGACCAAACTCCCGATCAACGATCAGTCGGCGGCACTCGTTGTCGAGTCCCGCGAGGCGATTCGCAAAATCCTCTATGGCGAGGACCGTGACCGGCTCCTGGTCATCGTCGGCCCGTGCTCCATCCACGATCCTGATGCCGCGTATGAATACGCCGCCAAGCTGAAGCCCATCGCCGATGCCCTGCGTGATCGCTTCCTCATTGTCATGCGAACCTACTTCGAAAAGCCGAGAACCACCGTTGGGTGGAAAGGGCTCATCAATGATCCCCATCTCGATGGCACCTGCGATATCGCAACGGGGATGGAGTTGGCCCGAGCGATTCTCCTTAGAATCAATGAATTAGGCCTTCCCTGCGGAACAGAGCTGCTGGATCCGATCAGCCCGCAGTACGTCGCTGACCTCATCAGTTGGGCGGCCATCGGTGCCCGCACTACGGAAAGCCAAACCCATCGCGAGATGGCCAGCGGGGTTTCCATGCCGGTCGGATTCAAGAACGGGACGGAAGGCAGTCTGCAGGTCGCCATCAATGCCATGACGTCCGCCCGCACCCCACACCACTTCGTCGGCATCAATGCCGACGGCCAGACCGCAATCATCAGAACCATGGGCAACCCAAACCGCCATATCGTGCTTCGCGGCGGAGGTGGACGAACGAACTACGAAGCGCAGGATGTCGCCAAAGCTGAGGCCGCGGTCGCCGGAGAAGGCATCGCCCGTCCCATCATGATCGATTGTTCGCATGATAATTCCCAAAAGGATCATACCCGCCAAGGATTTGTGGCTCGCGAAGTCTTGCAGCAATTTCGAGAGGGCCGTCAGGCCATCATGGGCCTTATGCTCGAAAGCAACCTGAATCCCGGCAAACAAGCCTGGAAGGAAGGCGTGGCCCTTCAGCATGGGGTCTCCATTACTGATGCCTGTCTGGGTTGGAACGAAACCGCCGCGCTTCTGATGGAATTGGCCGAAGCGATTACCCCTCGACCTGCCTAACGCAGTTCATTATTATTGAAAGTTCAAGTTGTAGTTCCTGGTAAAGATCCACAACTGCTCAGCTCCACCGTTCGCCGCAATCGATGCGGCGGCAAGCGCGAAGAGCGTGCTGCCTGCACCGGCCGTGTGCTCCGCTAGCACCCCAGCAATCAACGACGTCGCTTTCTTATCCTACATTGGCGTTTTCACCATCTGATCGATACTTCTTACTAGGTGACACCCTCTCCCCTCATTCGTGAGGGTAGCCCTGGAGAGGCTCCGGGTGGCTGGCACCACCGTGGGCAGGACCTGATTCGCCGGATGGCTGCGCCATACCACCTGCGCGCGCAGGGCCCGCAATTCTGGCTTGGTCGTCAACTTTTGCATCTCTTGTTCCCGGAACGCGATCTCGCACCCCTCATGACTGGTGCGCAGTACGTCGATCCGTCGCGCAGCGATCACCGCTGCCGCCTCGACCAGCAGCCATTCTTCGGAAAGGAACCGATGGCCGTCCGTACGCGGAGCGATTGCCACGACGCAACGCGGCACCTCCAGCGTGGACACGACCATCGTCAAGCCAGCGTCGTTCGTCTGGACTGACGCGGCTGCCTCGCCTCTCCGCGGACTTCCTGTCGTTTCAGCCGTTCCGAGATGAGTCTCCGAGAGACTGGGCAGCACCGGAATGTAAGCTGTCCGCTCCCACCGGACTTCGCGTGATCTAAGCGCCTTCTGCAAACCTTGGCACAGCTCTCCCAGCACGCCTTCCAAGGTGTCGTGCTCGTTCATACGCTGCGCGAGGTGATCGCGAAGCTCGCCATAGTCGGGACGGAAAAGAACCAGCGTATCGAGCACCCACGTCACCTTCTGGCGCGCCCACGGATAGACCACGGCCGTGGCCACCCACAGCGTAATGATGAGACCCGACAAGACCGGAGAGATGGTCCCATGCGTTCCACCCTCGATGAATGGCAAGACTACAGCAACGTACAGACCGCAACTCGTTCCGACCAACAACGGAAAAGGGAACGCGCGTTTCATAAAACGATCGACGAAGACGAACCGATAGTCCTGATACAGCATAGCGACCGCAACCGGGAGCGACGCATGGTGTCCAAGAAAATCGGACCACCACGGCAGGCTACCGCTGACGTGATGGCTCAACGGCAGTGCCACGACAGAACTGAATGCCAGCAACGCGAGGACCAGACCGCTATGCCCCACCAGCATCGGCTTCATCGCAAGCAGCAGCGCAAAAAACAAGACGAGAAATGCGATCGTCAGCATTCTCCACGCCCCCACGTCAGGGACAGGGTCGCCCGAGATGAGGGCCAACCCGTTCCACAGCGCCACCGCAACGCTGAGTCCGTACCCGGCGAAGACCAATAGGCCGAGACGGCGCGTGATGCCTCCCGCAGTCACCTGCCAGACCGAATGAATAGTCACGGCGGGCAAGCCTCCCAGCGCCGAGATCGCGAGAACCGACAACAGCGCCGGTTCGATCACGGTGGTGATTTCCCCCACCAGCATCGAGGCGAGACTTACCAGATTCCAAAACAGACCTAAGACCGCGATATAGAGAGGGAGACACGCCCGTTCACGCCAAGCGAGTTCCATCTCTCCGGCAGCGGACCTGATCGAGCCCGCATTCGCTCGCACCATCACCAGCAGCAACGCGTACAGAGCGGCCCCGGTAAGAAATCCGCGCAGATGGGCGATATCTGCGGCCATTCCACCACTCACACGACGATTCCTCCTCGATTCAGGACAGGTGGTGTGCGAGCTCAGTCGGAGCGAGGATTATTCAGCGGAGGCAGAAAGATCACGACGTTTCTTCAATGGAGCGTCATTCTCGTCGACCAACCGGTCCTTTTTTTTGCAATGACCAGTTCGCTGCTACCATTTCGATGAGAACCGAACGATTCGAAGTTTTCTCTGAAAGGCCTTAGTGATGATCAAAATTGGTTCATGGCTTCTGCTCAGCATTTTTGCACCGCACTCGTCTGGATGGCCATCGGCGGCCAACTGATTTATGCTTCCCAAGTGGCTCGACGCCGGCGCCTGGGGACAAGGGCGGATCGTTTTATCCAAGCGCACGCCTAACCCACACCTGTGTCTCCATTCATGTATAGCATTGACCATCCCGTGGTCTATTCGTCCCCACAACCTCGCCCGCAACTTCCAGCTTCCTTCGGACCATCGGGATGATGATGGCCGCACCCGAGATCGCCGAGCCCTCCGCCGAAGAGATTCTTGATCGTCGCCGGCGGCGCATCTGATCCGGCATCGGTCTTGGTCCAAGCCTCCGATTTCGCCACCATGTCGACCCCAGCCGAAAACAAGGACAGGACACGGTCCAACGGCGCCCCACATTGCGGACAGGCCAGCACCGGCGGATCGTCCAGCCCCTGCCGAAATGCAAATCGTTTTGGGCAGTAGAGTGATTCCAAACAGTACTCGGCAGCGTATTCGTAGATGGGCATGGATTACCTCGGTATACCCCTATGAATCCAGTCGGTATTGAATCGGTACCCGCAGCACCACCCGACTCTGTCCTAACGGCTGGGACAACGCGATCGGGCACGCCCGCTTGATCACTGCAATGGCGTCTTCATCCAACACATCATGCCCCGAACTCGTGGCGATGGCGACTTCGAGCAAATGGCCGTGCTCATCGATCACAGCCCGCACGATCACGCGCCCCTCCCACCGATTCAGCCGTGCTTCGGCAGGATACCGCTTTAGCTCTGTTACTCGACTCCAAAGCATCTGCATCAACCAGCCGAAATCGTCGCGATGCGGGTCACGAACCGAGTCCTGCGCCACAACCGTGGACGAGGATGTGGCCGGAGTCGACTGTGGAGCGGAACTTTCGGACGGCGCATCTGCAGGCGAGGTTGGGAGGGATTGGGAGAACGACTGTGCCTGCGCCTCATCATCCATCGTGTCCTTGGGTTCGTCAGGACTCTGCGAGGGGGATGGCATGTCGTACGAAGCCACATCGGCCGGCTCGTCCCTTTCATTGCCCTTCGGGACCTTCGCCGCAACCGCAGATCGGGCTGACACAGCTGCTTCCTTGCGCCCATCTGGTTTCGTCGGCGACCGTTTCTCCGACATGACCGGCGGAACAGGGGCTGTCGATACCTCATCACGCGATTGCGGAGACGGGCCGACCATGGACACTTCCCACTGGAACGTCGGCATCGACACAAACGCCCCCTGCGACATCAACCACAGCCCCAGCCCCCACAGGGCTCCATGCAGCGCAACGGACCAGCCCCAGCCCCGCATCATGCTCCTGGACTCGACCATCTCCGCATCCCCGCTCATCGGTGCCGAACCATTACGCCTGAGCGAGATAGCCCCATCCAGATGCCCGACCCCGCTAAGCCCGCACCGAGCAGACACCAGAGTGACATCAGCATCCGGCGAAGATCGCAATGATGCGAAAGCCACGGGACATCCCAGCGATGAAACGTATTGAAGAGCCGGTGATAGAGTCGGCGGCTGGCATCCACTCGTTCTACGAGGGTACCGGTTCGGTTATCCACCAGCACTTCTTTTGGTTCGACATCAGTGGTCGCCACCCGAGTGAGCGGTGGTGCTGTGTCATCGCCAACTGCCGAACAGGCGCCAGACTCGTTCCCTTCAACCTTCATAACGGTCAGCACCCCATCACCGAGTAGGGATCTGGCTGCTGCCTTTACCACCTCATCCTGAAAGGCTTCCCGCGAAGCCTCCTCTTGAGAGGGCACCGCCAGAATGGCCTGCTGCGAGGAAGACGTGCGGGCCATGATGTGGACCATGCCGGCCATCTTGATCAGCCGAATCTCCTTTACCGCTGCCTGCCCAGACATCACTGCGAGATCTGGTAGGACTCCAAGATCGTGCAATACGAGTCGGCCACCCATAAAGCGTTCACGCTCTTGCGCGTCAATCTTCCCATCAGAAAACCACCGCCCATGGTCCATCGACAACCACCCGCTTGCCATCCAG
>CAZJOQ010000218.1:0-5317 GCA_964547625.1 uncultured Nitrospira sp. | reverse complement strand
TCCTGTGTGGATGAAGATCTCAACTACGAAGAGGCGGCCGCCTCGATGTTCTGGTGCAGTGGGTAGGTCATCCGATTGTGCAGGCGAAGCCAGTCCCTTAATGAGTGTCGGGTCATCGACTCAACGCAACTGAGGGTCGTTTTTTCTTTACGATCAGCTTGAGGCGACCATAATGGAGTGGTGCATCGGGGTTTCTCGTGTATCTGGTCGGATCCTCACTTATTGTGATAAGGCGAAGTGGGATGACTGCGTTCTGATGATAGTGAGGTAGCTCCAGCCTGGAGGCCTCAAGGCGAAGTGTCACAACCTGTGTCGTACAGTCCACTACCTCGGCATTGAGATTCAATGCATCCTCAAAGTCCACTGAGACTCGCTCCTCTGGATGGATCCATGGTCGAATAACCTCAGCCTTCTTTTGGTTCGAAGATGGTCGCTCTCGCCTGGCAACAACGCCTGACTTCTTCAGCTCCGTAGGTTTGACCTTTTTTCGATATGTCTTCATGTTTTTTAATCAACGCGATAACTTCTATAGACTGTCCATGGCCGAGGGTCGTATTGCCACCCTCCCCACGCTCCCAGACGATGCCAACCTCGGACAACCTTTTTTACCCAGACGGTCATGTCCAGCACATCCACTCTTGGATAATCATAAGCGCCGCCCTGCAACTCTTCATGCTGTGCTGGCCCGATTCGTCCGATGATGATCACCGGCGTGCCAGGTTCAATGGCCGCAGGATCGGTGATCATGCCTTCCATGTCGAACGCAATGAAACGACCCTTCGAACGTACTCTTTCTTCAGTCGGGTGAAGATCGGCGGTCAGGGGTAATTGAAGTATTTCTATTCTCGTCCCCTCCTTGATCCTTGTCGCCGCAAGCACTTCTCCTCCCCATGCCACAAGTTTCCCTTGATGGCTATTCGGATCGGCTCGAACCGTCTCATAGGTAAGATCGGGTGCGAGCTGGGATTCCAAATGGTCAGGAATCACATCATACTTATTGCATCCAAGCCCTGTAAGTAGTGTCGCAACGCCGAACAGCAAGATGGACCATTTCCTGGCCCAATCCATGGCATGGCTGCTATTTGCTGTTCTGGGGTCGATCATGGTTGGGGCATAGTAAGACATATGTACTCCGTACTATTTTTTGTGCTCTTTCTTCGACTCCTTTGTTTTGCTGCCCTCGCTCGTCTTCGAGGAATCGGTCTTTGACAGAGGCTTCTCCCCTACCTTTGGAAGAGGAACCTGATAAAAATCATAAATGGTGGCATAATAGACGGGATCTGCAAAGTCCGGCCAGTTGTTTTTGTTGAAGCCTGGGGCCTTCTCAAGCTCCTTTTCCGTTACAGCCAATGCGAAATGATCTTTGTCATTGCTTAAGCTCAAGGCTGCCCAAGGAATCGCAAAATATTTTTCGCCCAAACCGAGGATGCCACCGAAGGAGAGGACCGCGTACCGAACTTGCCCATCAAGTTCATCTATGGCTAAATCCTCAATTTCGCCGATCTTCTTGCCTCCCATCGTTTGGACAGATTTCCCAATGATCTTACTGCCTTTCACGATCTCGGGCTGCGTGTGATCCGCCCAGGCCGAGGAGGTGAATCCGAACGTAACCACCAATGCTATAGCTGTGAAACTCGCTATTACCTTCGATCGCATAACTCGACCCTCCTTTTATTACATCGCCATCCTCGCTTTCACTAGTTTCTTCCTCCTACTAATACATCCGCGTTCAACATTGCACGACTGGAACTTACCCTAGAGAAAGCACACCGCGCATAGGCAGCTAAACCATCGAAGCAAGACAAGGTAATTACATTGCGCAAGAATCCCCAGGTGCTCGTTGGAGATCGCACAGTCGTCGGCATTGTCGAGACAATCCAGGGTGAGCGATCAAGGTGGTGGGCAAGGATTCATTTGGCGAGGGCGTAACACATCTTCTGAATCTGTGGCCACGCGCGACTGCACCCGTCACACCGTCCGCAGTGGCGCGGGTGTCCACGGGCGTGCCACACTCCCTGATGGGCGATGGGTGTGCTCTCCACACGGTCGGGCCGCGTCGTGCGGGACGACGGTGCGTGACGCCACGTGGCACGGCGCGCTTGTGAGATTCTTGGCACCTAATCATAGAATAGTGTTAGTATAGTGTCTCAATAGTGGCATATGGCGACATGGCTATTTGTTGAATGGTTGTTGATCTGGACTTGGACACGACAACGTTCGCGTTCGAATGGGATCAGGGCAACCGCACCAAGAATGCAACCAAGCACGACGTGACCACTGACGAGGTAGAGAGCGTGTTTCGGCTGAAACGAGCCGTCCCACTCGGCGTACAGACCAGCCCCGTTGTCAACGAACTGCGTATGGGACTCGCGGGTGAGTCGGACCGTGGACGCGTGCTGCAGGTCGCTTTTACGTTCCGAGTAAGCAAGATCCGCGTGATCAGCGCCCGCCCGGCGCATCGAAAGGAGCGAAATCAATATGACACGATGGCGCGTGAAATCTTCCCCGACCTATAAAGGCCCTTTTGACCTCGCGCCCGAACATGTACTCGCGGCCCTGCGACGATACAAGACGGCGAGGAAGAAACCGACGAGTGTGGCCCTCGACGACCGCACCCTCAAAGAACTGAAGGCGCTGGCGGCTCATCAAGGCATTCCCTATCAGGTCCTCATGCGCGTCTTCATTCTCCGTGGGATCGAGAGTATGAAACAGGCCTCGTAACCACCCGTCCACCTACCCTGAGCGTTCGCGTGAGGGGTGTGGCGGTCAATCTGGCTGGACGGTTGACTCAAGAAACCTCCCCATCGTCACAAAACCGATCATCACGGTCAGGCCGCGTCGCGCGGGACAACGGTGCCGGACTCCACCTGGCACGGCGTCTCTCGACGCGGTGCCTCAGCGGCGTGGCTGCCCGAGCCTCCCCCCAGAGAGCCCTGCAGTGCAATTCCTACAGGCTGGACATCCTGTGCCATTGGAACTCGATGAGAAAAGGGCCGGAATGGGGTGAGCAGTAGGTCATTGGATAGTATGGCATCAAGGAACCGTGAATCAGGCTGGCCGGCAGTGGTCCCTGTCTGGGTACAAACGTTTGGATTTAGCTATAAGTGGATACATATTTATTCATATTTATGAAGCGCGTTGAGCTTCTGCTCGGTGATCTAACCTAACATCAGCAAAAGAGCTCATTCTCCGCAACGACCTTTGAGGCGAAGGAGTGGATGACCGTTCGCACACTGAAGCGCTGAGCGTAATCTAGGGGAAACCTCAGGCCCTCTGTGGACTTCCTTGTCCGACCCCGCTGTTTCGTTTGTGATTGTCGGGTGCTGAGGAGGCTTAGGAGATTACCTTGCGAGCGTCTTTGAGGAGCATGAAGAAATGCAACGGGTCGCTTGGCGAAGAAAGGAAATCCAAATGCGCGTAAAAGCTTCTTGCCGCCTCGTCTTTGGCATGGACCACCAGAGCACGAATTCCGGCAATATCGGCAGCCTGGAGCGTTCGAAGCACCGCATCCTTCACCAGCGCAGCGCCAATCCCCTGATTCTGCCAGTGATGGTCTACCGCCAGCCTTGCAAGCAGCATGATGGGAATGGAATGCTTGGCTAGTCCCTTCTTCACTCGCTCCGGAGCCTGTCCCTGTTCCACGGAGCCGACAGCCAGCGCGTAATAGCCAACGACGGTGTGATCCACCAGACCCACGTAGGTTTGCGCTCCCCCACCCTGCTGGCTCTGTAATGCGTATTGTGTTAGAAAGCGATTGAGTTCGTCCCGGCCACAATCGAACGCCTCAACGGCGTGATGCCGCCGAAGTTTTTCGATCGTCCGGGTCAATGCTTCTCTGCCGGTGCGGAAGAAGTATCAGCGTCAAAGAACCCCGGCTCAGTCAAGAGACGCTGCATACGGGGGAGCATGCGAGTTGGAGCATCGAGAGCGGCTTGAAACTCAGCCCACTTTGCCTTACTCAAGATAAAGGTGCGACGATCAGCCAGCATTTCATCAGCACGAGACAACGCACTGTCCCGGACAAAATCACTCAAGGAGCGGCTACAAGCATATGCAGCGGCCTCCAGTCTCCGTTTATCTGCAGCGCTCAATCGAAGATCCAGCTTTTTACTACGAACCGACCTGGCCAGCATCTTCTTACCTCCTGATGGTAGTGAGACTAGCCCAGTGAATTGGATTTGTCAAGACATTGTCATGACACGGTAGCCATTGAGCATTGAGAACTCCAAAAATGCAGGTGCCACTAGTGGCACCTGGTTCTGTAACTCATTGATTTTTCATGACATGAAATGTCACTCTTTGCACTACACTTTCCTCTTATCCATTTGATCTCGCTCACTTTCTTCCTGTCCTGAAAAGGTTGGTGTTGACAGTTCGATCCCTCGACACCATATTTCGCAGACTTGCTCGCATAGATAATCATCAAATTATTTGGTTACTGAGGCGGAATAGAATGAGGTGAGGTGAAGCCGTCTCGAGATCGAATGACCGAGTGCTTTAGGCAGAGGATTAAGCCCAAACTCTCTACTTCGCGAGTGTCCGGATATAGGCCAACACGGCGCGACTGTCCTCCTCCGACAAACGAAGTTTCCAGGACGGCATGTTGGACTTTCCTTCATGGATGGTTTCCAGCAGCGCCATGTCGGACTTTTTCGTGGTCGACGGCCGCGTAAGATTCGCCGGGTCCGGCCCCAACATCATAAAGCCATCGCCTTTACCCTTTGGCCCATGACAGCCTGCGCAATGCCGGGTAAAAATCAGTTTCCCACTCACATGGTCGGCACCTCGTACGTCGGTATCCGTCTGAGCCGCAATCCCGCGCGGTCCTCCCACGGAGAGAAGAGCGAGGCTCAACACAATTCCCATAATCACGTTCCGCATCTTCATATTTGCGCAACCCTCATCTCTCCTGATTCCGCCATTACGTCGCCGGCAAACTGCCCGGACGGTGGGGGAGTCTCGCCTCACCGTTGCCCTGAGGCGTATCAATGGCTGAATCATGCGAGTCACCTGTTCCTCCTCCTTGCGGATCGCTCGCAGGCGCCGTTCGCTGCGAACTCTCTTCCAGCCAGCGATAGAGAACCGGCAGCATGATCAGCGTCAGCAGCGTCGAACTCACCAGGCCGCCGATGACGACGATTGCAAGCGGTCGCTGCACTTCGGACCCGATCCCTTGCGCAAATGCCAACGGAACAAGGCCAAATAGCGCGACCAAGGCAGTCATGAGTACGGGGCGCAATCGCAGGAGTGCTCCCGAAGTCACCGCTTCATCCAGGCTATGGCCATCGTCGCGAAGTTTGTTCATGTAGGAGACCAG
>CAZJOQ010000217.1:0-5324 GCA_964547625.1 uncultured Nitrospira sp. | reverse complement strand
ATCAGAACCCGATCCCTAACCCGCCACGACCGCCGCCAAATCCTGTGCCTCCAAAGACTCCGATCGAAAAGCCTGGCCTGGGGCGGACATAATCCTGAGATTGTTGTTGCCAGGTATGCAGATGCTTGACGATCACGACCGGATACCGATACTCAACCTCGTCGAGCTGATCGGTCTTGGCTCCAGAGACTTCCCCAACAATCGTCATCTTGGTACCCACAGCAATCGTCGCGGGGTCCAGAAACTCCGGCTGGATCGCGAAGAAACGTCCGTGTGATCGTTGGCGGTCCAAGATCGGCCTTTCGTCCCTATCAAGCGGCAACTGTAGCAGCTCAATCTGCGTTCCATCTTTTAGTCGCTTAGCCTTCAGCACCTCCCCACCAAGTACGAGCACTCGCCCTTGGTACGATTCAGGTGCCGCGACGACCTCGCCAAACGTCACCGCTCGGTCGACCAATGGCTCCAGCTCGTCAGGCACCACCCGCTGAGAAGCACAGCCTACGATCAGCAGCAGGACCAGCAGCGAGAACACATTGCGAGAGAGCCCACGCATGTACACACTATAACGCTATCGCAGCACCGTTGCTAGACAGCAATGATCGTTGAGAATGGCAACTAGTGTCTTTCCCCTTCGTTCCGCATCAGTTATGATGGGAGCCCTAGGTCCATGTACGCTTTTCTTCGATCATTTGCCCTGTGCGACTGGAAGAGGTGATTATGTTGAGAGTCGTTCTGGCCGTCATACTACTGTGGATCCCGCTGAGCCTCTCCTCCTGCGACAAAGCCTACATCGCAACGATGGAAAAAATGGGCTACGCCAAACGCGACATTTTGAGCAGCCGCGTCAAATCCGCGCGCGATGCGCAGGAAGATGCCAAGCAAGAGATCCAAACCACCTTGGAGCAATTTGGGAAAGTCGTTTCCTACGAAGGGGGCGATCTGGAAGCGACATACAAGAAGCTGAGTGGCGAACTGGAGACGAGCGAAGACAGCGCCGAGGCCGTCAAAAAGCGGATCCAGGATGTCGAAAGCGTCGCCGACGCACTCTTCTCGGAATGGGAACAAGAACTCGGTCAATACTCCAGCGCCGATCTGCGGCGGAAGAGCCAGGCCAAACTCACCCAAACCAAAAGCCGCTACAAAGAAATGCTCGCAGCGATGAAACGGGCTGAACAGCGAATCGAACCGGTTCTCAAACCACTGCGTGACCAGGTGCTCTACCTCAAACATAACCTGAATGCCCGAGCGCTAGCCGCCATTAAGGGCGAACTGGTCAAGGTCGATGCGCAGGTCGATCAGTTGGTCAAGGATATGAACCGTTCCATTGCCGAAGCTGATAAGTTCATTCAGTCGATGGAAAAAGAATCGGACTAATTTTCAGACGTGAGAGAGGACGGCTATGCGTATCGAAGGCCAGCGGGGAAGTGACAACGTTGAGGATCGTCGTGGTATGGGGTCTGCCCGCATCGGAGGCAGGGGTGGCCTCGGCATCGGGACGATCGTGCTCGTGTTGGCCGTCAGCTATTTCACCGGGGCCAATCCCCTGACTGTCTTCAACATGATCAACGGGGTCCAGAGTGTGACTGAGACCATGTCGCCGTCGGCCCCATCGGAGTCCGGACCCGTCGGCGCGCCAGGAGACCAACTCGGCAGATTTGCCTCGGTCGTCCTGGCCGATACCGAAACCACTTGGCGCACGCTCCTTGGTCCCCGTTACGAGGACCCGCGCATGGTGCTGTTCACCGGCGCCGTCCAATCCGCTTGTGGCACGACCTCCTCGGCCGTCGGTCCCTTCTATTGTCCCAACGACCACCGGGTATACCTCGATCTTGCATTTTTCGACGAGATGGCGCATCGTTTAGGAGCAGCTGGAGACTTCGCCCAGGCCTATGTGATCGCGCATGAGGTCGGCCATCACGTGCAAAATCTCCTCGGTGTCGCAGAAAAAGTGCATCGCCTCCAGCGACAGGTCTCCGAAGCGGAAGGGAATGCCCTTTCGGTCCGGATGGAACTTCAGGCCGACTGTTATGCCGGCGTGTGGGGATATCACGCCAAGCAAGAACGCAATTTGATCGAACCGGGAGATTTTGAGGAAGGACTACGGGCAGCAGCGGCTATCGGAGATGATCGGCTGCAGAAAATGTCACGGGGCCACGTGCAGCCGGAAAGTTGGACCCATGGCTCATCGGAACAGCGCATGACGTGGCTCAAGCGTGGACTCGAGTCCGGCGATCCTTCGGTCTGCAACACATTTGAGGAGAGTCGATTATGAGCGCCGTACAAAGCTCAGCTCACAGCGGGTTCTTTGGGAAGACCTTCGGCACAATTCTCTCCAATCCTCCCTGGGCAGCGAAATCCTTTCTTGCTGCCGGCGCAACCACCGTCGCCGGGTTCGGCGCCTGGCTCAACGACATGATGTCCCCGGCGCTCGCTCGTGGAGGAGCCGCCTTCCTTGGCGGCTTCCTCATCGGATGGGCACTTCGAAAGACCTTGGTGCTTGCCTTGCTGATCACCGCCGCATTGGCCGCGCTCGTGTTTGCCCTGAAAGCGACCGGGTGGATTCACCTGGAGTGGAACTTGATCCAAGCGGATGTGACACACACCCTCGATTGGGCGCGCGGCAAGGCTCAAGGTCTCAAAGAAATAGTAACCGGCTACCTGTCTTCGATCGGCGCCGGTGCCGCCGGAACCTTGTTTGGATTTTTGAGGAAGTAGCAGAAGTCGGGACAGCGATCTGCTTCTAACTTTTTCCCGAATCTCTCCTCAGGAATGCCCTGCCTCCTAATGTTTCCTCACCGATCGAACGTCTAACGTCCCCAAATAGTGTCCTTCGATCGTGACCTCATCGCCGTCTCGGAACATGACCGGTCCCATCTGGCAAAGCGCCGCATAGCTTGCCTGAATCGTTCCGGTGCCATCATCAACCATAAAATCTTGTATGCATTTCTCCAGTTTGGTGTTGTTGCCGATGAAATGATGCATTTGATACCCACTGACTGTCCCTTCCACCTGAACCACTTTCATCTTGTATGATTCAGGGTAGGTTTGTAAGGAGCTGATCTTGACCGGTTCCGCCGCCCAGGCTGTGGGTGCTAGGAGCGCAAGGGTGAAGAGCATGGGTCCAACCGGTCTCGTCACCATTGCCTTCAAGAATCGCTCTAAGCTGTGCGTATGAGGCTGCATCATGATCCCTCCTCTTCTGTTGGTTTCTAGGGTGCGGGCCGAAGCGCTTGGCCCGTCGCGGCGCTATAGGCTTCCGACAGTGAATACACTTGAATTACCTGGATCGATCGTTCGGCACCGGTAAAGCTGAGGTGGCTGTTGTCCAAGCCGTCAGGCACGATCATCGTGGTCTTTCTGAGATCGTGGCAGGCCCCCATCTTATCGACCAATCCCCCCACAGGCCTGATCTCCAAATCCGGCTCAATGGTCCCGGACATGCAGATATCCTGGCGAATCGAATCGCCGAGCAGTGCCGCAGCAATGCCCACGGCGAATATCCCCCCGGCACTGGGCCCGTCCATCGGCATTGGAACCAACAAGCGCACCGAAAGGTATCTTGGATCGTACCCGACGGCTTTGGCAGCAGCGGCGACAGCCGTCCACAATGAATGTACGGACACAGGCATCATATTCGAATCCGGGATCACCTCCGGTCCCTTTCCATCCGCTTTGTATGCGACGATAAGGTGCGCGACCAACCCGGCCCATGCGCCGGTGATGAAGCCTGCCTTGGCTTGCGTCACACCCAACACCGGCAATGGCATGGAGACTTCAGCAAAAGGCATCGGCTTTCTGCCGTGACGTTGTGATGGAACATGAGGAATGACGGTGCTTGACACAGGAGGGCGAACGACCATCGGCGTTGTAGGGCGCAACGAAGGAGAAATCTGAAGCGGCGAATAGGTCTTCGCCTCTCCAAGCTGTCGGCAGCCTGGGTATTCACGGTCCGTATAAAGATCCGACTGTCCGGGTCGAGGACAAATCCAGGTTTCAGCCCCCCCCGTACCGGCACAAACATGGGCCGATCCGACACAGGTCAATAGGAAGAGGAGAGAACGCAGAGGTCGGCAGCGCGTGAGTATTGGGATCTCTGGGTACATGCTGGCTTAGGTAAATGAGCGGCATCTGAAGCCTAGCGCCAGAAGCCGCTTTCGTCAAAGCCACGGAATTTTGTGGAGAATCGGCAGGCTCAATCGCTGAGCATCATCCAGGCAAGGCTTGATACCAACCGTTGGCCTGGACAAGGGTCATCTTACTGTCGAAGATCTGGCTGACACGGTCAGTCGTGAGCACAGTAGATTTGTGGGCGTCGGCCATGATCCTTCCTGCTTTCAAGAAGACCACACGATCGATCTCAGGCGGGATCTCATGCAGATGGTGAGTCACAAGCAGAACCGTCTTCCCTTTAGCCATTTGGGCACGCAACAGATCCAGGTATTGAAAGCAGGCTTTGGGATCGAGGCCGCTCGTGGGCTCATCGAGGACCAGCACGGATGGGTCATGGACCAGAGCTCTCGCCAATAAACAGCGCCGCTGCTCGCCGGTCGAAAGATGGCCGAACGGCCGACCAGCCAAAGCTGCAATACCCAATTCCTGCATCAGCTCACAGGCCCACGTCATCTGGGTCTTGCTAAACTGCTGGTACTCATAGGTATCGTTGCTGGCGTAATAGCCGGACAGCACGACGTTTAACCCCTCTGCACAAATCAGATATTCCCGCTGAAGATCGTGCGATACAATGCCAATCTGCTTCCGCATATCCCAAACATTCCACCGCTCATCGCCGAAGAGCACTATTCGCGTTTCATCCTTCGGCATCGCATGAACTTCGCCTGAGAGCAATTTGAGTAATGTCGATTTCCCTGATCCGTTGGGGCCCAGGATCGCGACATGCTCACCCTCTCGAAGCTTGAAGGAGAAGTCGGAAAAGATGCAGGTCTCCCCGCGATAGACCGTGGCATGCTGAATGTCGAGAACGAGAGGAGAGTCGGCTGATCGGTTCGGATCGTGGGCCGGAGGATCAGTCTGGCCGGCAACGGGTCGCTTGGCACAACGAGCCTGTTCAAGGCCGGCACGAGCCAGTGCATCGACTCGCTCATTCTCCGGATGGCCGTTATGGCCCCTGACCCAGTGCCATTCCAACGTATGACCAGAAGCCAGACTATCGAGACGTCGCCACAGGTCTTCATTTTTTACCGGTTCTTTACCGGCGGTTTTCCAGCCACGCTGTTTCCAGCTATGAATCCATTCACTGATGCCTTTCTGGACATACTGTGAGTCGGTGTAGACACGAGCTGTTACCGGCTGGGTAAACGACTGCA
>CAZJOQ010000216.1:0-5339 GCA_964547625.1 uncultured Nitrospira sp. | reverse complement strand
CTAGAACGGTTTCGCTCCGAGGGATGGACCGCCGACATGTTGGTGGCGCTCGCAGATGCAGATGGTCGAGCGTCTGCTGAAGAGCGACGGGAGATGGCGGCTGGTCTTGGCCAGTTCAACCTCTCCGTGGACGATTTTCGGCGGTTTATGCAACTCGTGAGAGAGGGTCGAGCAGCGTTTGAGGCGCGAGGGCAGAATTTTAGCGAAGTGTATGCCCGTCATCGAAACGCAATGCCGGGAACGGCTGCTCGCGAAGGGCAGTGACCAGAGATTATCAATCTCGTACGACATCTGCAGCTCAACTTTTGACGCAAGGAGGAACACGTGGCAACCCGAGCGTATATTCTGATCAAGGTAAAAGCAGGCAAAACCAAGGACGTCGTCGCATCACTCAAACGCATCCCCGGCGTGGAACAAGCCCACTCGTGCTTCGGCCGCCCGGATATTTTTGTCTTCATCAATGTTCATGACGAACGGGCGCTCTCCGACGTCGTGATCACCAAGATCCATGCAATCGACGGGATCGAAGAAACCGACACGCACATCGTCGCAGAGTCCTAAGATGAGATGGGAAAGGTGACCGGAGCCCCACCGAGTTGTGCGGACTGGTAGCAGGCCTCAGCGATTTCTACGGCGCGCCATCCATCCTCTCCCGTAATGGGCATAGGCGTGCCCTCTCGGACGGCCTCTAGAAAGGCCGTGACTGTGGCAAGGACCGTTTGAGAGGGAGCCAGATCGAATGCATGGGTTCCGGTATCGTCGCAGCAGCGAACTTGGCACGCTGCCCAGTCGACTTCCAGTCGTCCCTTGGCCCCCCACCAGTCTGCTCGACCAACCCGGCCTGTCGCCACTCGAGCAATTTCTATCTGGCACGTTGTTCCTCCGGACGTCACGAGACGAATCGACGCCGCGGTTTCCGGTGATACAGTTGGGCGCACGTCCATCGTGCAACGCACCTCCCTCACCTCTTCACCCGTCAAGAACCGAACGAGATCAAGCATATGGACACCGATTTCCAGCAACGCCCCTCGCTTGCCGTAGCCATCGGCATGGCCTGGGGCGGTCTCCCGTTTCTCGATCCGACTGATGAGATGGAGTCGTTCGGACCGTCCGATACGAGGCTTGAGCGCTTTCATCTGTTGTATCGTGTGATCGAACCGGAGAGTGTGCGCCGTCATCAGCGGGACCGCGGCTTCGCGAGCCATGGTAACCATCGCGCTGGCGTCGGCAACCGACGTACCTAGGGGTTTTTCAATTAACGCCGGCTTGCGAGCTTGGACCGCCAACCGGCAGATGTCCCGGGCATAGATGGGAGGAGTCACTACAATGACCACATCAACGGCAGGATCAGCCATCAACGACTCTGCTTTTCCGTAGACTTTGATCGGCTGGGCACCAGGAAGATCGAATCCTTCCTCAGGATGTTGCCGACAGACGGCCCGAAGAGAAGCGGTTGGCAGATCGTGTACGATGTGTCGGGCGTACCGAACCCCGTGCCGCCCTACTCCGATCAACCCGACTCCGATGCGATCAGAAGCCATGCTCCTCCCCAATATCTGAGTGAGAATATTTGTAGATCGACATCATCGGCACCCATTTGACATTCCCGCAAGCGGCTTCATATAGTACTCGCGATACTGAGTGCAAGGCCGCTTCTCTAAAGGCATTCCAACCATGCTCATAACACACCCCGCCCCATTCACGTTGGATCAGATCGGAACAGGAACCGCGCGGTTCCCAAGCGGCGTGCCGATCCCTACGCATAGCGATCAGATGGTCGACCCCTACTTCAAGTCCAAGATGCCCAAGGAGCATCAAGTCGATTGCCTGTTATTCTGGCCGCAGCTACCTGGTACCTATCCAGGGCTTGTGCTCTTGCACGATTGGTGGGGCTTAACAGGACAGATGAAAGACCTGGGAGCCAGACTTGCCTGTGAAGGCTACATGGTGATCCTCCCGAATCTCTACGGCCGGCAGGGTGGGATGGTGACCGCCAGTGACGATGTCGCAGCTGCTCTGCTGGAACGACAGCATGATGCACAGGTCCTCACCGATATCAATTCCTGCTGCGAATATCTCAATACTCGCACCATCACAAAGAAAAACATCCACGGAGTCGTCGGGTACGGAATGGGCGGGTCCTATGCGCTGAGTTTCGCCTGTCAACGGAAACGGTTACGCGCAGCTGTGTCGTATTACGGCAAGATGGTCGCATCCAAAGAACTGTTGAACAATCTGTTTTCTCCGGTACAGTATCACCAGGCAGGAAAAGACACGTGGGCCACACCAGACGACATCGAGCAGTTCCGAAGCAGCTTGACGGAATCTGCCAAGCGTGTCGAAATTCATCTCTACCCGGACGCCTCCCAGGCCTTTTGTAACGAAATGAAGCCGAGCGTCTATAACGCGGAAAGTTCGACCCTTGCCTGGGAACGAACCGTGAGCTTTTTGAAGGCTTGCTTCCAAGGAACATGACCCGAAGCAGTCAGCCCCTTCCCTTCCCAATTCCCCCACAGGTTGATGACCAAAGACATCTTCGTACTCCGCCCCGCCTGACCTTAGCTGGCGTTGGATACCTGTTGATTATCGGATTCGTGAGCCTCCTCCCCTCACTCGCAGGAGCAGAGGACCAAGCGTCACCCATGTTGTTGACCGACGTGGTAACTCAACGTGCCGACCAACTCGCAGCAATCGACTCGGATGAAAAAGCCATGACGCTGTTTACAACGGCCGTCGGCCCCGCTCTGGGTTTAAAGGATGCCGCAGGAGCGCTGGGAGCCACACGACTGCCGAGTAAGATCGTCAAGGAGCTCAGATTGGCTGAATTATCGGAGTCGGTCTCTGAATTAATGGGTGCGCTGGCCGCATGGCAACTCGCTGAATCCATCGGCCGTGACGCAAACCAATCCTCAACCACCATCTCACTTCCTGCGGCCCGACAAGATTGGTTGCATCGTCGTGGTCGGAGCACATCGCTCTCCGACGTATTCCGTCTCGTTCAAGAAAAGCAGGCCAGTGGCACCGGCACCTCTGAGAAACGTTCCGACCAACACAACACTGAACTACTGCTAGTTGCCCAGCGTACGGCAATTGAGGCCAGTCGACAGGCAACCAAGGCCTGGTGGGATATGCACGGATGGAAAGACCGCATCCGGCAGGCAAAAGGTCTCGCTCGACTCTGCGGAACCTGGCAATGGACCATCCATAATCATCAGAACCATGGGGAGCAGAAGGCCGCCGTGATGTTTCCTCCGGCCGGACACGCATCGGCCCATGCCGCGACACCAACAGAGACCATTGTCCTGGGAGATGCCATTTATCTAAGGTGGGAAAACAATGGGCGCATTCAGGAAGACAGCCTGCTGTTCATCAAAGATGATGCCAAGATCGAAGGATCGTTTGTGAACAATACCGGAGGATGGGGATCGATTACCGGTAAACGAACGGCTGCCTGCCAGCCCTAACCTTCTTCAACATCCTGCTCCACGCCAGGCGCGCCAACCCAGCACCAGCCACCCCACAATAAACAGCACGCCTCCGACGGGCGTCACGGCGCCCAGCCAACGGATACCCAGTAGCGAGACTCCGTACAGACTTCCGCAGAATAAGAACGTCCCCGCAAGAAATAACCACCCGGCTTTGGCTGCACCTGCGTCGCGCCCAATGCGAACCGCAAACCCACTCAGGACCATCCCGAAGGCGTGATACATCTGGTAACGGGTCGCCGTATCGTACACCGCCAACATTGGTGGCTCCAAGATGTCCTTGAGCATATGAGCGCCGAATGCGCCGGCTGCCACGCCCAATCCAGCGCTAACACAGCCGATCAGCACCAACCATCGTGATGACGCATCGACATCCATCGGATACTGCCCTCCTGCTATCCCAATTACAGACCAGCGCGATCATACGCGATCCCTGCCGAATACTCCATCCTGCAGGGCAAGACAGCGATGCTCTCTTCGTATGCTATAGTGATGCTATGAATCCACAAGCCATGGCCACCGTGCCTTTCTGGCTCATGACCGTTCTTCTGGTCTTAGGAACTGTTGTGTGGGCGGCTGAATCGCAGCGGCCCCAGTCCCAGCAAGCCGAAAGTGGTAAAGGCCTGACCGTCGACGATCTCGTGCGCGGGGCACGAGGTGCCGCGCAAAACATCGAAAAAGAAATTCCCAAGATCGGGCCCGCAGTTGGGAAAGCCCTCAAGTCCATTAGTGCGAATAGTTCGGAAAAGACACAAACTCAGCCACGAACGTCTGACAAGAAATAGTCCCCTCATCACCTCGTCATTTCCTTAAATTCAGCCTTTGATTCTTACTGCCGACTCCTGTATGTTGTGCGTATTCTCCGCTGACACAGCGCACAAGCGATTGCGGGCAATTAGGGTGACAGGCATGTGTAGTCCGAGAACAGAACGGGTACCGACTACCTTATCTCCAGCTAAAAAAGGATCGTCACTATGTGGGACAAAAAGCGAGGCGAGATGGAACCCGAGAATGGAAATTTTACAGTTCTAGGGAAAGATGTCACATTCAAAGGCATCGTCCACTTTCATAGTACCGTCCAGCTCGACAGTTCTATCGAGGGAGAAATTCACGCGAAGGGAATGCTCGTGATCGGGGAGAATGCGATTATTCGAGGCTCCATTATCGCCGAAACCGTCGTGAACCGAGGAAAGATCCATGGGAACGTGACCGCAACCGGGAAAATCCAGTTGCTCAAGCCTGCCGTTCTGCTGGGCGACGTTTCCTCTCCGTCTTTTTCGATGGAAGAAGGGGCCTTCTTTAAAGGGTCGATCGACATGGGCTCCCATCCAGTGGTCGATGAGCTCGAACAAACTCCCTTGGTCATTACGGAAGCACCCCAACGGTTGAGCGTCTCCCGTCCGGTTCTGATTGAAAGCGAGCGAGGGAAATAGCGTTCCCTCGCTCTTCGCTGCTTCAACTCAGAAGCTCTTTGGGAATGTTCCCTCCATTCGCCGCCAATTTCTGCAATACCGCCTTGTGCAGCCACATATTCATCTGAGCCGAATCGCCCATCTTATCTACAGGACACCCCAATTCGGTCGCAAGCTCTTTGCGTGCCGTAAGGCTGCTGTCCAAATTCAAGAGCTTCATCAAATCCACGATTGACGACTTCCAATTCAGCTTCTGCGGATTCTTTGCGGCGAGCCCTTCCAGCTTCCCCACGACATCAACAGCCGACATGGTAGATGGCTGAGGGGTAGCAGGCTTGGCAGCGGGAGCCGCGGCTGAAGCAGGGGCAGAGGTTGGTGGCGGCGGCGAAGCTTTCGCCGTAGCAGTACCAAATCCGAGTTTCTCCAGGATTGAACCAAACAG
>CAZJOQ010000215.1:0-5345 GCA_964547625.1 uncultured Nitrospira sp. | reverse complement strand
CAGCATTCTCCTGGTTGTTCCGCACGAGTCATTGCCCCCATTGCGACGCCCCCAAGACCGTATCTCCAAACAAGAAGTCTGACGGTGCCATGAGGAAACAATGTTCGTGGGCATCCTGCTGCAAAGTCGTAGGGATCTTGAATCGTGCAGCAACTGCGGTAATCATATGGGGGATGATTCTCCGTGAAGTGGTTCGAGCCTCTACTGTGTGCCGATTGAGAAATTCGTGAGAAAGGTTGAAACCTCGCAGCAGGGCACGACCCGCCTATGACCGCGGAACCAGTGTATCACGACAACCCCCGGCGCATCGTCGAATACGGGTCGGCTCATGAAGCGCGCATTACAGCTACGCACACTTATTTGCAGGGGTATGCTACATTAGGGCTAATGGACTACAAACACATCATCACAATCGAATCGGGCAAGCGCGGCGGCCGTCCTTGTATACGTCGAATGCGCATCGCCGTGGCCGATGTGCTCGGCTGGCTGGCGTCCGGCATGACGCACGAACAAATCCTAACCGATTACCCCGAACTCACTGAGGAAGATATTCGTGCCTGCCTGGCCTACGCCGCCGACCGTGAACGTCGGCTGGTGACCGCCGTCCAATGAAGTTGTTGTTCGATCAGAACCTCAGCTTCAAACTCTGTCAACGACTGGCCGACCTCTTTCCCGGATCGAGTCAGGTTCGGCTGCTCGGTCTGGCGGAAGCCGATGATCAGGCGGTGTGGCACTATGCCCAAGCCAATGGCTTCACGCTGGTTTCGCAGGACTCGGACTTTGCCGACATGGCCGCGTTGTTTGGGCCTCCGCCTCAAGTCATCTGGTTGCGCTGCGGCAATCAGCCTACCGCGCATATCGAGACACTGTTCCGCAACCATGTCCAGGTCATTGCCTCATTCGAGCATGATCCTGCTGCTGCCTGTCTGGAAATCTACTGAGGCCATGAACCGCCGCGCAAAGATTAACGAAATCGTCCGTTTCATGGTCACCGTCGAAGCCCAGGAGGATGAGCGGCCATCAGTTTGATGAAATGCCTATGACGGAAACTCCAAAAACAGGCTAAAGGAGAGCATAGCCCGCCGAGTCGCTACTTGGTTTGCTGGCGGTGATTACCTCATCGAGGCCAGGTCGATGACAAACCTGTACCGCACATCGCCGCGGAGGACCCGTTCATAGGCTTCGTTGACCTGTTGGATTGGGATAACTTCCACGTCGGACTCAATCTGATGCTGGGCGCAGAAGTCGAGCATTTTCTGGGTTTCTTTAATCCCGCCGATGAGAGAGCCGGCAAGGCGCCGTCGCTTGAAAATGAGCGAAAATGCCTGGACCGAGGTCGGCGCTTCTGGTGCACCGACCAAGATCATGGTGCCGTCGGTCTTGAGCAGGTTCAAATAGGCATTGTAGTCGTGTGGAGCCGAGACTGTGTCGAGGATATAGTGAAAATATCCTTGGAGCTTCGTAAAGGCCTGAGTATCCGACGTCAGGGCAAAGTGAGCAGCCCCTAACCGCTTCGCGTCTTCTCGTTTACTCTCGGACGTACTTAAGACCGTCACCTCCGTTCCCATCGCTTTGGCGATCTTCACCGCCATATGGCCGAGCCCACCGAGGCCGACGACCGCCAGCTTATGGTAGCGACCAATGCCCCATTGGCGCAGTGGCGAGTAGGTGGTGATGCCAGCGCAGAGCAACGGCGCGGCACCAGCTAATGAGAGCGCGTCGGGAATCCGAAGGACATAGTGGTCATCGACGACGATGTGGGTTGAGTAGCCGCCTTGAGTGATCTGGCCTGCTTTATCCTGGCCGCTGTAGGTCCAGACTGTGCCACCGTCGCAATACTGCTCCAGACCCTCACGGCATGCTGTGCACGTTCGACAAGAATCCACAAAGCAGCCGACCCCGGCACGATCCCCGACTTTGAAGGCCGTGACTGCTGTGCCGACTTGCGCGACGGTTCCGACGATCTCATGCCCGGGTACCATTGGAAACAGGGAAATGCCCCATTCGTTCCGGGCTTGGTGGATATCTGAGTGGCAGATGCCGCAATGGGAAATCGTGATCAAGACATCGTGCAGACCGACATCGCGTCGTTCAAACGAAAACGGCTGTAACTGTTCCTTCGCGGCCATCGCCGCATAGCCTTTGGTCGGGAGCATGGAGGGTCTCCTTCTATAGCGCGGATGGAAGTGAGACATTAGCAAGTTCGATCTGACTTGCCAACAGCAAATGCAGGGGTATCTGTCAACGACAATACGGATCGCTCACGGGAAGATGTAGTCGAGATTCAACCAGGGAAAGGGGGAGCGATGGCGTTATCGTGTCAGGCGTCGCTCAGTCGGTCGATGAACCGCTCGCTGTACCGTTCCCTTCGCTCGTCCGCTGATCTTGCGCGAGGGACTCCCGAATGCCTGTCTCGGTTGTGAGCGGCAGACCCGGAATCCGGTAGTGCTCTGCGGCCCAAGTTCCCAAGTCCGTGAGCTGACAACGCTCGGAACAGAAGGGGCGCCAGGGGTTTCCTTCCCACGTCGTGGGTCGATGGCAGAGGGGACAGGTCATGGATGTAGTGTAGCGTGGTGGCCGGATGAAGAAAAGTCGTGGCGAGGTCGGTCAGTCTTGGATGACCGATCGCGGCCTGGCGAGATGGAGCAACCGCTGCAATCGGCTTCGATCCAAATCCGTGAGGCGTAAGAACTCAAAACCGAACTCGCCGTGTTTCACCCATCGAACGGCGGCAGAATGGACCGTAATCGGGACGGCCAAGTCAGTCGCATGGATCAGCAGTTTGACTCCTGTTCCAGGTGACATCGAAACCGTGCTGGTGACCGCACAGCCGCCGGCAGAAATATCGAACATCGTGCCTTGGCGAATCTCGGTATGCTCAGTGGTGGAAAAGAGGACCCGCAGTTCAACGGGAATTCTTGGATGTTCTCGACATTCGATCATGGTGACCTCCACACGTGAGCGAGGCGTCTTCGAGTAGTCCGCGAGCGGCAGCCACTGATCTCCCTGGAGGGATAGTATAGATCGGGAGGTTCGCCATGGCACGCATTGTGGAAGAATTTGCGTGTTGAGAGGCTGCCGATCGCCAAGCCGTACCTAGTGTTAGCGGCGGGGTGTTGGTTGGGTTTTCTCGACCCTGGCCCATGCATCTTTGAGAGGCACGGTTCGGTTAAAGAGGAGGGATTCGTGTGATGATTCGAGATCGACACAAAAGTACCCTTGCCGCTCGAATTGAAAGCGGGAGCCTGGCGCGGCTGAAGCAAGGCTTGGCTCAACCACGCACCCGCTGAGGGTTTCAAGAGACTGAGGATTGAGTGAATGAGTCCAGTCCTGATCGGTCTGGCCCTTGACCTCGTCAGGGAGCAGGAGCGGATGGTAGAGACGGACGGTGGCCTTGAGCGCATGTACAGCCGATACCCAGTGGATGGTGGCCTTCACTTTGCGCTGTTCGTGTGATGAGCCGCTTTTTGTCTCAGGGTCGTACGTACAGTGCAGTTCAGTGACCGCCCCAGTCTCAGGATCCTTTGTCACGCTCACACATTGAATGATGTATCCATAGCGGAGCCGGACCTCCCGGCCAGGCGCAAGGCGGTAAAACTGCTTCGGTGGATCCTCACGAAAATCGTCTTGCTCAATATAGAGTGTCCGTGCGAATGGAACCTTCCGAGTTCCCGCGGCGGCATCTTCAGGGTTATTCACGGCGTCGAGTTCTTCGACTACGCCATCCGGATAGTTGTCGATCACGACTTTCAACGGGCGGAGGACCGCCATGACGCGCGGCGATCGTTTGTTCAAGTCCTCTCGGATGAAGTGTTCGAACAACTGCATCTCGACGATGGCGTCGCGCTTGGCGACACCGATGTGGTCGCAAAAGGCGCGAATGGCTTCCGGCGTCACACCTCGGCGTCGAAGGCCCTTGAGTGTGGGAAGGCGAGGGTCGTCCCAGCCGGCCACCAGCTTCTTGGAGACCAATTCGAGCAGTTTGCGCTTGCTCATCACGCTGGAGGTGAGATTGAGTCTCGCGAACTCGATCTGCTGGGGGCGATGCGGAGTTTCTGACTCTGCCACGACCCAATCGTACAACGGTCGGTGGTCCTCAAATTCAAGGGTGCAGAGGGAATGGGTGATTCCCTCGATGGCATCAGAGAGTGGATGGGCAAAATCATAGGCGGGATAGATGCACCATGCGGCTCCCGTCCGATAATGGGTGGCGTGACGAATTCGATAGAGGATGGGGTCGCGCAGATTGATGTTAGGCGATCCCATATCGATGACGGCACGTAAGACATGAGTACCATCGGTAAACTCTCCGGCTCGCATGCGCGCAAAGAGGTCCAGGTTCGCTTCCACGGACCGAGTTCGAAAGGGACTGTTGCGACCAGGCTCTGTCAGCGTTCCACGGTACTCGCGAATGTGGTCGGATGAGAGGCTATCGACATAGGCCTTGCCTTTCTGAATCAAAACAACGGCGAACGCGTAGAGCTGCTCAAAGTAATCCGAGGCATAGAACATCTTCCCGTGCCAATCGAATCCCAGCCACCGGACGTCTTCCTGAATAGCCTGAACATACTCCGGATCCTCGGTGGTGGGATTCGTATCGTCGAACCGCAGGTGACAGACTCCCGCCGGTGTCTCGTTCGCAATTCCAAAATTCAGGACAATGGACTTGGCGTGCCCAATGTGGAGGTAGCCGTTGGGTTCAGGAGGAAATCGTGTGACAACTCGACCTCCGTGTTTGCCGGATGCGCGATCGGCGGCGACGATGTCTCGAATGAAATTCGATGCGGTTGTGGAGTCAGAAGCCATCAAAAAGTCTTCTATGGTGATCTACGTTCGGTCATGAGGACAGATGAATCGCACGAGGAAGTTCTATCATAGACTGGCTGAAGAGAGAAACGGGGAATGCTTACGTAGATGGTTCAGCAGCGGAATGGTCCGGTGGCGGCATGACGCTGAAATCCTTTTGTGCGATGAGATGGCCCTCCATGCGCAGCCGAAATTCATATCGCCCCGGCGCGGGAAAAATGAGCAGGGGAACGTTGATTCCGAAGTCCGAAATCTGGAGCCGATCGACGATGTCGATGTTGGGAAGGGTAGCCCGGCAGACAAGTTGCTCCGAGTTGAGATAGATCAAGTCGATATCGAAATGATACAGGCCCTCTGCGTCGGTTAGGCAGAAGTAGAGTCCCATCTGTTGATGCTGAAAAGGAAATGAAGGCGCCTGAAGATGGGTGAAAATTCCGATCAAACTTTTCTTTTTCGTTAAACTGTCTTCGATGACCTGGTCGCAGACTAGGAATGCTTGCACGGTAGGTGTTGGAATGTCAGTCATGGCGCTCTTCTAG
>CAZJOQ010000214.1:0-5381 GCA_964547625.1 uncultured Nitrospira sp. | reverse complement strand
GATCAATGGTTGATGGACCGATGTCCATCTCCTATGAGAAGACGCAGCTCCCCTAAATCCATCGATCATGGCGACGACTGTACGTGTAGTAACATGTCGCCCAGCTCGCGAAGCCTGAGAAAATATGGCTGACAATCAGCTTCCAGCTCTGTCGTCAACTCATCTAGATCGCGCAGGCAATCCTTCACGATGGCAAGTCGTTGGGCGTCAAGACTATCAGAGCTATCTAGGTAGTAGACCACGCAACCGCTGATGACCGTATCGAGTGTCATTAATTGTCCTTCGTGCGGGCTTGAAAATCGAGGCCAACCGTTAGAGCAGTGCTGTTCCCAGGCTGTTGCGATTGTGTGTCGCGTCATGAGGTGCTCTTTCCTCCTGCTGCCGAGCATTACCCTAGCGTACACATCCATCGTGAAGCAAGAACCGGAGACGGTGAACAATTCAAATGTGAGCCGAACGGGGAAGCAATTATGGGTACAATCCACGCTGGAGGTGGGCTTGAGCGACCTGGTCAATCCCGCTCATGAGCGCCGCCATGCGCATTGAAACTCGGCGTTCGGTTGAAAAGTGTAATGTGCGATGAAAGGCGGATGTGATGATATTTTGTAGACGATTCTGAATGTCGGCTGCGCTCCAGAAGAAGCGCTGAAGATCCTGAACCCACTCGAAGTATGAGACGATGACTCCACCGGAATTTGCCAGAATATCGGGAATCACAAATATTCCTTTGTCCTCCAGAATGCGATCGGCTTCTAGTGTCGTCGGCCCGTTGGCTCCTTCAGAGAGAATTCGACACTTAAGGGAATTCGCATTGCGATGCGTAATCTGTTCAGATAATGCTGCCGGAACGAGCACAGTGCATTCCAATTGGAGTAATTCCTCATTCGTGATCACGTCTCCCTGCTTCGTTTCACGGAGTGGCTGGCTCGAATCACGACGGAGAAGATGTGCGATATCCAACCCCTTGTCGTTGTAGATGCCGCCATTCACATCACTGACGGCAATCACACGTGCCCCTTGTTGTTGCATGATGCGAGCCGTATGTGAGCCGACGTTCCCGAAGCCTTGAATCGCCACTGTCGCGTTCTCTAACGGCAGCTTCACATGACGTAATGCTTCTTGCGTCACATATACGACGCCTCGTCCGGTTGCTTCTTCTCGACCCAAGCTGCCACCGAGCGCCAGTGGTTTTCCGGTGACAACTCCAGGTACAGCATATCCAACCTGCTGGCTGTAGGTGTCCATCATCCACGCCATGATCTGGGCATCAGTCCCCACGTCAGGGGCAGGCACGTCCTTATCCGGTCCGATCAAGGGGAAAATTTCCGCCGCATAGCGCCTGGTCAGTCGCTGTAATTCAGGAGAGGAGAGACTCTTGGGTGCGACTTGGACTCCGCCTTTCGCTCCACCATATGGCAAGCCGGCTAAGGCACATTTCCATGTCATCCACATGGCCAAGGCCGCCACTTCGCCAAGATTTACATCGGGGTGGTACCGCACCCCACCCTTGGAGGGTCCGCGTGATGAGTCATGCTGCACGCGATAACCGGTAAAGACCTCGACATGGCCATCGTCCATGAGGACGGGAAGACTGACGACGAGTGAGCGCTGTGGGAGCTTCAGGCGTTCGCGGAGGTTGGAGTCCAGGTGCATAGCCTCCGCGGCCTGATCGAATTGCGAGACGGCCAAGCGAAAGGTCGGTGTCAAAAGTTCCTGCATACGGCTCCTTCAGATTCAGTGTGGGCGTACTCCTGTCCTTGCGTGGATACCGGTTGTGGGGCGCGTGAGGAAAACACCATGGTGAAGGTCTCAGCGAGCTGCTGCTTAATTGCCTCGACCGGGACGGCTCTTTGAGTAATAGCCGCCATGGAGGTCACAGAACAATCGGGGAATCCACATGGGTGAATTCGGCGGAACGGGGCCAAGTCTAGATCGACATTCAAAGACACTCCATGTAGTGTAACTCCTTGCTGAATTCGTATGCCAACAAAACTGATCTTTTTCATCTTCGGCAGCATGACCCACACGCCAGGCTTGTCAACGATACGAACACCGGTGATATTCCAGTCCCTAAGTACGCGAATGACAACCTCTTCAAGTAACCACACTAATTGCTTGGCCCCTGTGGCGTACCGATTAAGTTTCAGGATTGGATAGAGGACTACCTGGCCGGGGCCATGAAAGGTTACGGATCCACCACGGTTCACATGGTGGAATTCCGCTCCGTTCTCGCATAAAATTGCCTGACTCCCACCCCAGTCTGATGGTCGTGTCCTGCGTCCTAGCGTATAGACGGGCGAGTGTTCAAGAATCAACAGGGTGTCCGGTTGGCGATCGAGGAGTCGTTCGTTATGTAAGCGCGACTGCAGATCCCACGCTGTGAGATAGGGAACAGGCTTTGGAAATGTGTGAACAAGGGTATCTCGATATCGAAGAGAGTTACAGGATGAGGTGGTGGTGATATCTGGGCCGATGAGGTGGCATACGGGAACAGCTTCTTTCATAAAGAGATCCAAACCATCGGAGAACGTCCACCCGTATTGATCGCGGGTACGAGAAGGAGCCGTGGGCTCCCCTCGGCGGGTGTCATTGTTACACAACTGGCTGGATTGAGAAAAGTCGAGGTCCGAGAGCGAGGAAGTCGCCCTCGGACCTAGTAGATCGAGAAGTCCTATTTGATAGAGGCGAAGAGTTCTTTGATCCCCGGAGTCTTGAGCTTTTTGAGAGCCTTCGCTTCAATCTGGCGGATACGCTCGCGTGTGACAGATAAGCTTTGGCCAACCTGCTCAAGGGTGCTGGCTTCGTCGTAGCCAATCCCAAATCGGAGCCTGATAACGGTTTGCTCTCGAGGTGTCAGGGTGCTAAGGATCCGGTCCAGTTGTTGAGTCAGCTCACCTCGGTGCACATGGGCGTCGGGTGACACGGCCTGTTGGTCTGGGATCATATCTCCGAACTGGGTATCTCCATCACCGATCGGAGTCTCTAATGCCACCGGTTCCTGAAACGCTTGCACGGTTTCACGGAGGCGTTCCGGCCTCATGCGTAATGCCTGAGCTGCTTCGTCTAATCTGGCAGGCCGTCCAAACCGCTGTCCAAGTCGCCGCATTACACGGAGAATTCGATGCGATGCTTCAGTTTGGTGGACCGGAATGCGAATCGTTCTCGCTTGATCTGCGAGAGCCCGAGTGATGCCTTGTCGTATCCACCATGTGGCATACGTACTAAATTTGAATCCTTTCCGATACTGATATCGCTCAGCAGCTTTCATAAGCCCGATATTGCCCTCTTGTACGAGATCCAGTAAGGTCAACCCCCTTCCCGTGTAGTGTTTCGCGACATCGACCACTAGGCGCAAATTGCACCGCACGAGTTCATCTTTGCCTTCTTCCAGCACAATTCTGGCGGATCGGATTTCATTCAGTACCGCCTTCAGTTCCTTGGCTGCGCTCCCTGTAAGTTTGGCATCCGGCTCTGATGAGCCTACAGCCGCGACCAGGAGTTTCTCTGCATTGTCTAGGGCGGTGGCAGACAGTCCACTTAATCGCCTAACGAGTTGAAGTCCCTCCACTGTTTCTACCAGAGGAGACGTCCGTTTGGACTTCCGAATAGTCCGCACAGCCTGACGCAATGCGGTGCGGATACGGCTGGTTCCAAGGTCAACACGCTTCGCGATGGCCGTCTCTTCTTCTCGCGTTAGCAGTCCACGCTCACCAAACGAACGAAAGTAAAGACTCTCCAACATGAACGGGCTCGTTCCCTGGCTCGTCCGTATGACTGCTCGACTTTTCTCGTCGGCTGTCGTTTCTTCAACCTCCTCACGGCCGATCATTCCGAGCATGCCGCTCGCTTTGGCATCATCAGCATCGACATCTGGGACGAATGTTTTCTGTATGTCTATTTCTTCAGCGACCCGAAGCTCTTTCTTCATCGTGTCACCCTTTGTGGTTTGGTTAAATACCTTCCGTTACGTTAGAGCCAAATTGGGTTGAGAAGATTCGACTCAGTACGCACGTTTTTGATGATTTTCATGAAGCAAAACGGATGCTGGAGCGAAGATGAGAGGGGGAAGGAGAGATCGTCTCGAAAAATCACAAAGATTAGACAGAGCTAATGAGGAACCTTATCAGAAACTGTCGCACTTATGCGGCAGCTGTGTGGGATTGATGCCAGCATTCGACGGAAATGCCACACTACTTTGAGAACAGCCCCTTCATAAACGGCGCAAGCGTATCGACCGGAATGGGGAAGATGGTAGTCGAGTTCTTCTCACCCGCGATCTCGACAAGTGTTTGGAGATATCGCAGCTGAAGTGCTGCAGGATTTCGACTGATGACGTCGGCGGCTTCAGCGAGTTTCTGCGCGGCCTGGAACTCACCTTCGGCGTGAATAATTTTGGCCCGCCTTTCTCGTTCAGCTTCGGCTTGTCGAGCGATTGCTCGTTGCATGTCTTGCGGGATATCCACATTCTTGACCTCGACGGCAGCGACCTTAACCCCCCAAGGCTCGGTCTGCTGGTCGATGATTCGCTGCAGCTCTGCGTTGATATCGTCCCGTTTCGCCAACAAGTCGTCGAGTTGGCTTTGACCCAGGACACTGCGAAGAGTCGTTTGGGCCACCTGTGAAGTGGAATACAGATAATCTTGTACGGCAAGCACAGCGCGTTGGGGGTCAACTACTCGGAGGAAAATGACTGCGTTGACCTTTACGGAAATGTTATCTCGCGTGATCACGTCTTGCGACGGGACTTCCATCGTGACGGTTTGGAGATTCACGCGGACCATCTGCTGAAGGACTGGGATCACCAATCTGATTCCAGGCCCTTTCACCGTCTGAAATTTGCCGAGAGCGAACACTACAAGCCGTTCATATTCCATCACGCGCTTGAAGCTGGCATACAGCAGCGCACCTACTAGGATTAATGGCAACAGGAATGACATGATGGCTCCTTCTCTTCGGTCAGCGTAATGTGTGAGTGGGGGCCACGGTAAGTGTCAGCCCCTCGATCGACAGCACCTGTGCGGCCTCGCCTTGACGAATGGGAACTTGGCTGACTGCCTCCCAGATCTCTCCTTGTATGGTAACTAGACCGCATGGGTTCAGATCTGTCTTTGCGATTCCGATCGATCCGATCATGCCCTCGGCTCCAGTGATCGGCTTTCCGTGGGTTCCCTTGACGGCCATCCATGCAATGATTCCGGCCAGGGCCCCGACGGCCATGATCGTGGGCAACAAGAACGAAAGCGATACTTGTAGATAAGGTGCATCGCTCTTGATAAGGAACAGACCGCCTAGCGTCATGGCGGTTATGCCTCCTAACGCGAGCAATCCATAGCTGGTGACGGAGATTTCGAGCAGAAGGAACACGACGCCGAGTATCACCA
>CAZJOQ010000213.1:0-5389 GCA_964547625.1 uncultured Nitrospira sp. | reverse complement strand
TCCACTTTCGATTCACCTTGCTCCACTGGGTCACCCGCTGGCTCCAGAGCTTCGGCACTTCCGACAGCACCGAAATGCGGGTGCGCACATCCTCACCCCGTTTCGTATCATGTGTCGCGGTGGCCGACAGGGTGGCCGGCCACCGGCCTTGCCGCTCCTTCAATTGTTGGTGGACCATCGTCGGTGTCGTGCCGAAGTGCTGCGGATCGGCACCCACTTCGTTCAATGAGACCAGGCGGTGGTAACGGTAGAATGCAGTGTCTTCGATACCTTTCGCCGTAACCGGACTTGTCGTCTGCTGAAACTTCATGACGAACCGAAGCCGTTCGGCATCGTGCGCCTCGCGCGAATCCGTCGCTTGCAAGAGAAGATCTCGGACAAATTCAAATACCAACCCACTGAGCGCAGGATTGCGACGTTTGGCCTTAATCACGGCCTGCCAAATAAAGGCCCGGTCTCGATCCAGTATCCCCTCAGGCGACGCCGTGATATACGTCCGGTAGACTGGGAAACAGGCAATGATTTCTCGAATCGCATGCGTCAGACTGTTGAGCGTGTAGTCGCGAAACCGTCGATCCCGCTCCGACAAGCGATTCAACTGATGCCCCAACACGTTCAATTCGCTCGCCATCGAAACATTCATGATCAACTGTTTGCACTGGTAGGCCAACTCCTCAAAGGTCTTTTCCTTGCCGACGAAACGGGCATAGGCCGCGCCGATTGAGCGCTCGTTGGCACGATTCACGAAAAGCCCGTTGATAAGCGCCAAAAAGTCGTACCCCGTGGTGCCATGAACCGGCCATGACTCGGGAATCCTTTCGTTGGCGCCAAGAATCTTTTCGACGATCAGATACAGCGGTCTGGTTTCCGAGTCGGCAACCTCCGGCCATTCCTTTCGCGCCCACCCCTGGAGTTTCTGGAGATAGTCGGGCGGGTCGTAGAGACCATCGACATGGTCGATCCGAAGGCCGGTCACCGCCCCCTCTTTCAGCAGTCGAAACACCAACTGATGCGACGCCTCGAAGACCTCGGGATTCTCCATTCGGAGGGCGGCGAGCTCATTGATATCGAAAAACCTCCGGTAGTTAATCTCTTCAGCTGCTACTCGCCAGTCAGCCAGGCGATAGGCTTGATCGTTCAACAGCGTGTCGAGCTGGTCGAAGCTGCGTGGGTCCCCCTTGATCCCATTGATCTGCCGAACGTTCTCGTCCAGAAAACTCCGGATGACCGCATGACCTTCCATCAGGGCCGACAGGCGACGACGGATAATCTCCTTCTCTCGATAGCGTACGACGACCGCCTCTGGATCGAGCGCGTCGCGCGGGGGTAAATGCGTGAGAGCCGTGATGATACTCTGCAGTTCCATCACGTGGGGACTGCCGACTCCCTCTACGTCAACGAATTCTTTGAGACGATGTGCCAGAATCAGGACAGACGCTTTGGGCGCCACTGGAAGACGATGCTCGTAGTAGCGGATGATGTATCGCCCGTCCTGATATTCTATCTGTAATTCTTGGTTTTCCAGCACGACGCCGTATTGATTGCCGAGAATCGGCAGGAGCACCTTGTTCCGCAGTTCGGTCTTGAGCGGGTCCCAATCGATATCGAAAAAGGACGCGTAGGGTGAGATGGGTCCATTCTCGAGCACATCCTGCCACCATGCGTTGATTTGCTGAGTGATGCCCATATGATTCGGCACAACATCCAGCAGATGCCCCATACCACGTCGATGCAACTCATCGATCATCGCCCGATAGTCGTCCTCGCTTCCAATCTCAGGATTCAGCGTCGTCGGATCGACCACGTCATATCCATGGAGACTCCCGGGTACTGCCCTGAAATAGGGGGAGCAATAGAGATCCGTGATACCCAGGTCGTCCAAATATGAGATGAGTTGTGTCGCGTCTTGGAAGGTGAATGTGCGATTAAGCTGAATGCGGTAAGTGGCGACTGGGATTCGTGGCATTGTGATTGGTGTCAAAACATGTCCTTGAGCACGTTGGATGAACTCGGTCAACACCCGAAGATTCGAACGGGATGGTATAGCTAGTCGGCGATAACGTGCGCGCTGGCGGGTTTGGTGTTCCCCCAGTTCTCCTCGGGACCCGCGTTCGCCTGTAGGACGCGCAACAACCGGCTTTCGGTTTGTCGGTCGTGGTGTCCTATCAGCTGATCCGTCTCACGAATACGTTTTCTGTCCTCCATCAATACGTAGGTCAACTCCGCCAGGATCTTGTTCTGCGCCTGTACCTGCGCCCGTAACATTCGGACCTCGTGAATGAGGTCTGGCTCGTGTGGCACGGCTTCCAGCGCAGGCGAGGCAGCGATCTGGAACCGCTCTTCAGACACTCGAGGTTGAGGTCGAACCCATCCAGCAGCCTTGGCCGTTCCATCTCGAAGAGCGTGAGCCGTCGTGCTTGCACCCTGAAAAATAAAAGACACTCCACTTCCCAGAGCTTTGGCGGTATGCCAACCTAGTTCCGTCGCTCTCCAAGACTTTCGGTGCAACCAACTCACGAATACGGCCGCTTGTTGGACACAGGCCTGTGTAACACGTTGCGCCCGCCCACAGGACAGATGGACTCGAGTCCGTAGTGGAACCAGTTCCGACCCGACCGGCCTGAGTGACGGATCAGGACGCGCCACGATGGTCAACATCTTGACAGGCCTCGTCAGGCTCAGCCTTTTCTTGTTCATACTGCTCCTCCCTGTGTGTCTTCCGTCCTTGGTCGAGCATGGGGAATTCCACGGAACTGTCTGGGCAACACGACCAGGTTGGACCGCGAGACGTGATATCGTTGGCGATCCTGTGCCGGATCCAATCCCATTTCGGAGCCAGCGGGAATCACGTTGAACCGGTCTGCAACCACTCGTCGAAGATGCGATTTTGCGCCCACGACTGAACCGTCGAGGATGATGCACTCTTCGATCTTGGTGCCGGATTCAATGCGCACATTCCGACCGATGACAGAACGCCTGATGTCAGCATCAAGAACCTGGCTCCCCTGCCCAATCATGGAATCCTCTACATAGGCTTTTGCCAAACTTGCGGTCGGGCCATCGAATGTGTCAGTAAGGATGGGCCAGTCTCCATTTCGCAGGTCAAAAATCGGACATTCCCCAAGAATATCCAAGTGGGCCTGCCAGTAGGCCTCCAATGTCCCGACATCCCGCCAGTAGCCACGTTCTTCATAGGGTTTCAATCCCGGGACGACGTTCTCCATAAAATTGTAGGCCACCACACGGTTCTTTTTCATGATGGAGGGAATCACGTCCCGACCGAAGTCGTGAGACCCTCCTTTTCTGGCATCTTCCGACAGTACCTTCAACAAGACATCCGTCTCAAAGACATAGTTGCCCATTGACGAGAAGGCATGCTCAGGATCACAGGGCATCGGTTTCGGATGTTTGGGTTTTTCCGCGAAACCCACGATACGATCATGCGCATCAGTCTCGATGATTCCAAAACCACGCGCAGCATGGAGTGGGACCGGCCTGGCCGCGACTGTCACATCAGCCCGGCGTTCCTGATGGAACCGTACCATCTGGCCAATATCCATCCGATAGATATGATCAGCGCCGAACACTGCCACCAGGTCCGGCGAAAAATCTTCGATGAGATTCAGATTGTGGAAAACCGCATCGGCGGTACCTTCGTACCAGCCGCCGCCAGCCTTCATCTGCGGTGGGACGACCGTAATGAATTGCCGCTTGATCCGTCCCCCAATCCGCCACGCTCGCCGCAAATGTTCGATCAGCGATTGCGAACGGTACTGCACCAGCACGTACATCGCCATGATGTCGGAGTTCAAGAAGTTGCTCAGCACGAAGTCGACGATGCGATACTTGCCTCCGAACGGCACCGCCGGCTTGCTGCGCACTTCCGTGAGCGGCATGAGCCGTTCGCCTTTCCCTCCAGCCATCACGATCGCCAGCACACGCTTCGCTGCGTTACTCAACTCACGTTCTCCCTCGACACTCCGCGCAACCTCTCTGTCGTAGCCTCTCCTTCTTCATGATGCTCGCCTCCGGACCGCTCCGACATGCACGGGCTCGTAGGGCGACATTGAAAATCGTTGTTCTACCACCGGCCAGCTGATGCCTCTCATGAACGCCTGCACAGTTCGGTATTGAGCCTCCCCCGCCATTTTCTTCGAACGAATCCTTCATTGAGCGCAATCGTTCGAAGGTTCATGCGGTTCGCGACCGTATCCCATACTGCCTCTTCCACATGCTTTCCGCAAGCAGCTTCTCCCTCCGCAAGCTATTCTGACGTCATCACCTGGGCAACCCCTAGTTATGCGATACGGAGGCAATTTCAATTCACCGATTGGTTATCAGTTCCTGACCGAGATCCACTGCCTGCCTTCAGCAGTGGCTGGAGGCTTCGATCGAGTATGTCCATAAAATATCGGCGCCTGCGCCCGGTAGATTCTTGGCCTTCAAATAACACATCATAGGTCAAGACTCCCGATGTATAGGCCGCCATCGCCCTGGCGATGTCTCGTGCGCTCCCAGACTGACCGTCGACACTCATGTCCGGTTTGATGAGTTCCGCAAGCCGGGCTAAATGGGCGTCGTAGATGGCCCGCAAGTCATTCGCCACACCCACCTGAAGCTGCATCAGTCCCCTGACCTGGTGAAAAAAGAGCAAATACTCAGGGGAATCCAGAAAGAAGTCCACTCGCGCCTCAATGGCCGCCGAGAGCGTCTTCGGTCCTCTCGGGACCTTCTGGACGGCCTGCTCCGTCTTGGCCGTCAATGTATCCAACCCTTCCTTGAGCAAGGCGCACATGATCGCTTCTTTGGAATCAAAATATTTATAGAAGGTCCCTTTCCCTTGGTCGGCCAATTCCGTGATATCTTCGATCTTCGCCCAATAGATTCCCTTTTTGGAAAACAGCCGCCGTGCGACTTCGAAGAGCCGCCTCTTTGTCCGCGCTTTTCGTCGCTCGACCCGTGAGAGCGACGCCTCCGCCTGTGCTAGTGTGTCCATCGCTGTCCCCTTCACCTCCCTATGCGATGGGGCCAACGCTCTCGTCGGCATTGGCCCCGACATTGCGTATGGAATTGAAGGTACCGTGTTCATTCATGACCCGTTGGAGAGTGAGCGGATCCTCTTCCCATCGCTCTCCGTTGATCACGAATTTGTATTGGTAGGTACCTGGAGCCAACATGACCTTCACCTTCCATAGGCCACCGGCATCCCGTTTCATCGGCTTGCTCTCCAGTTTCCACTGATTGAAGTTTCCCACCAAGGCCACGACTTGGGTCGAAGGATCGAAATACTCAAACAAGACCGATTCTTTCTTGGGTCTTTTCTGTGTGTGAGTCCCTCGAGGCGAAGAAGACTTTTTTTTCCCTGGCTCTTTCATCCATTCCTCCCTAG
>CAZJOQ010000212.1:0-5391 GCA_964547625.1 uncultured Nitrospira sp. | reverse complement strand
CCCACACGCCAAGAGCCTCCCCGTAAGCACCGCTCTACTGCGGAATCCGGGCTGAAGGACGAAGAGTACTTGCGGTTAAAAGTCCTCACCTGCATTCTTCCTGCGATCTGAAAAACGTAAAAAATGACCCACACGACTTCACGAAGACCCAATAAACTTAATCGACGCCAAGATCCCACGGTTCGAAAAGCGGTCACGAAATGAAGACCTTCGTTTCGAGGAGAGCATAAGCCAGTGGCACGATTATCTGATTTGATCCGAGAGAAAGTCTCTCATTCCCAGGGGAGTGGAGCGCAACCTCACCATGCGGCTGCCTCCTCGTCCCAACAAGCCGATCGTTCTTGGATCACTTCTACGAGGCAAGAAATCTTTCGGATCAAGGAAACCGTTTGCTTCAACAAAGTCCAGGATGTCAAAAGCTGTGCCATTTACGCTGAGCAGGTTGTTCAGCGACTGCAGCAGAGCGATGACCTTGTCGGATGGGCACTGAACGGGCAGACAGATGACTATCTGGTCGACAATGCGCTGCATGTCGCCCTTCTGGCCACGAAGGTTGGAATCGGTCTGCGCTACCGCGACCAAGATCTAGAGCGCCCGGCCGACGTGGCCACCCGCACGGTGCCCGGCCACTGGGAGGGCGACCTGATCAAGGGGGCTCGGAATGGCTCGGCCGTCGGGACTCTGGTGGAGCGGACGACACGCCTGGTCATCCCTGGCCCGGATGGAGGGGACGGATGCGCGGAGTGCCCGCGAGGGCTTCACGAAAAACCTCCGGCATGTGCCGGCTCCGCTGCGGAAAACCCTGACCTACGATCGGGGGAAAGAGATGGCCGAGCATGAGCAATTGGCCCAGCGGCTCGCGATCCAAGTGTTCTTTGCCGATTCGTACCGCCCGGGACAACGCGGCACGAATGAAAACACGAATGGGCTGCTGCGCCAGTACCTGTCCAAGGGCACGGACCTGTCGGGCTCCACCCAGCGCGAGTTGAACGCCATCGCCCATCGGTTGAACACGCGCCCGCGGAAATGTCTCGACTGTGCCACGCCCCTGGAAGTCTATGCGCAATTGCGCCATCATTCACCCGTTGCACTTGGAACTTGAAACCGCCAGGTAATTGGGCGGATTCCAGCCCGATCGTGTCCTTCAGTAATCCCTTGCTGATTATCGGCGTGCTCATCTATGACATGATTCATATCACCGTGGAGCGCGTCGTCACGGGCAAGGTCAGATCCGTGAAGGAATGGCTAAACTATGTCGGCAAGGACCACCTGCACCATCGATTGGAACGTGCGCTTGGCTCGCGTCAGGCGAGCGTCGCCATGATTTTTCTCTTCACGATTTGCCTTGGGCTGTCTGCACTGGCACTCCGCCACGCCGGCAACATTGAAGCCGTTCTCCTGCTCATTCAGGCTGGGTTAATTGCCGCGATGCTCACCGTCTTGGAAATAAGCGATCGCCGCCGATAAAGGCTTGCACTCCTGCTCGATTCCCGCTAGAAGATCTCCCCATGGTTCCCACGGTTGAATGGAAAAACGGTGTTGTCCGTCTCGTCGACCAAAGTAAACTTCCAGAATCAGTTGAATTCCTCGATTGCCGTGACCACCAGACTGTTGCAGAGGCAATCCGCACATTAAAGGTTCGAGGAGCACCGGCCATCGGTGTAACGGCAGCGTTAGGTGTCGCATTAGGGGCACAAGCAGTCAATGCAACGGAGTATTCCTCGTTTGCCCAGGCAGTGCTCAAAATCTGCGATGAGCTGGCCACGACTAGACCAACCGCCGTCAATCTCTTCTGGGCCATTGAGCGAATGAAACGAAAGCTGAAATCATTGGAAGCTCATTCAATATTAGCCATACAACAGGCGCTCATAAAAGAATCTCAAGCGATACTCGAAGAAGATATCAATCTCTGTAAGACTATGGGGCGCCATGGAGCTGAGTTGATCAAGGATGGGCAGACAGTGTTGACCCATTGCAATGCTGGTTCCCTCGCGACAGCAGGCTATGGAACCGCGCTCGGAGTCATTCGTTCAGCATATGAACAAGGCAAGAAAATTAATGTGATAGCCGATGAAACTCGTCCTGTTCTTCAAGGTTCACGCCTCACCGCATGGGAGCTGATGCAAGATCAGATTCCAGTTATGTTGATCACAGACAGCATGGCTGGCTCGCTCATGAGACAAGGGAAGATACATCTTTGTATCGTCGGAGCAGATCGCATTGCTGCGAACGGGGACGTGGCTAATAAGATCGGCACCTATTCGGTAGCGGTGTTGGCCAAGGCTCACAACATTCCCTTTTACGTTGCAGCTCCCTATTCGACCATCGATCTCAATACAAAATCTGGAGATGAGATTCCGATTGAGCAGCGAAATCCTCTCGAAGTGACGACCATCCACGGTAGCCATCCAGTCGCACCGAAGGATGTCCCAGTCTACAATCCTGCGTTCGATGTGACCCCAGCAGAGCTCATTACCGGCATTATTACCGAACGAGGTGTCTTCAAACCGGGTGAGCTCGCTCTGCAGTTTGGATCGAAGTAGGATTTACCTCAAAATCATGTTAGGTCTAGGGTCCCTCGGTGGTTAAGAGATGTCCCCTTGGACATACCACGGAATCTCCAGAGATATGGTCTTCCATATCTCTGGGTAAGGTTCCGGTGAAAGGCGAGAACACAGGGCGGTTTAGTATTCAGACAAGTTCTCGAAAAGCGGGGACATCACAGTGAGCTGAGATGAGTTTTATCCTGCGGGCAGACACGGATACGGTGATCACTTGACCTGCTAAAGGACGCCATGGTGGATTCGAGAGAATAAGATGTGCCTGCCATGGGCCGAGGTTACGTTTTCTGAGGGCAACTGCTAGCTGAGTCTATACGCACCGCTATCTCTTCCCGCACGCTGCCTCCCACAAGCCTTGATTGATCGTGTTTTGTTCAATCGCAGTCCACTGGCCTTCGCCAGTATGGCCACCGCCACCGATCACCTCACCTGACCCCATATGCTCGAAGAAGTCCGTGGCCGCGAGAGTTCGAACCAGCTTTTCTGCACAATCGAATTGCTTGGTGAGTTTGGTTGAATAAAAGCGGGTCGGGGATCTATTCCCCTGCATCCACACCCAATCAATTAATGCCGAAATTATCGATAGGTTGCCTTCTCGGTGGACAAAATCGGGATCGATGTAAATTGTCCGTAACCCTGCTGATTGGTAGCGCTTGTCAATCGCCACCCATTCCGCATACGTCGATCCACCAAACAGTACCACGGCAGTGATTGGTACAAGGAGAGCCAAATCACAAACCATTCTACTGAACGACGGTAGAGTTCCTTGAGGTATAGATCCCCTCATTTATGAACCCGTGGCCTCGGCTGCACTTTCGAACGGAGTCGATCTACTCGATCGGTGATAAAACTAAACCGCTTCTTCGGCTGGTAGGGGAATCGATAGGCGATCGGTTCTTCCTGCGGCGGCAAATGGTTCATGTCGCGATAGACATTCACCGGTGTGGAATCGGCCGCCAGATGGAACATGGAGCGATAGCCCAGTCCACAGCCGGTGATGTTGAGTAACTCGCCGAATCCGTTCTGCGAGGCCCGTTGAATCGCCCGTTGGCCGATGGACTTGAACGAATAAAATTGCCCCTTGGCCCACTTATGGCCCCAGTACAATTGTTCGACGGTCATCTTCGCCGGTTTATACACCACATGTTCACCGGTATAGGCCGTCCAGTTCTCGGTCAGAATCCGTCCAGCAGCCTTGAGTTCCGCAAACTGTTTGGTCCCCGGGTAGGGCGTCATGATGCGCCACAGCGCCCCGGCTAATCCCATTTTCGTCGCCCATTCGGCGGTCCGCTCAAAGTCATAGACATCTTCATGATCCAATCCGCAGATGAAGCCTGCATGAATGTCGATCCCCTGATCATGGATACGACAGATCATCTCCTCATAGAGTTTCGCGGAATTTTGCTTATCGACGGATTTAAGCGAATCCTGGTTGATGGATTCGATGCCCATGAACATGGCCGAGCACCCGGCTTCCTTCAGCGTCTTGAGCAATTCCGGATGATGGGCGACGTACGTGGCGCTCATCTGGCTCATCCACTTCTTCCCGAGCGGCTTTAAGGCCTGGCAGAGCTCTCGTGTATAGGCCGGGTCCGATAGTAAATCGTCGTCCCAAAACATCACCATCGGCCCGGTCATCTGTTCGACAAGCTTCACAACATCAGCCGGTGGTTTTTTCCGGAACCCATACGCGCCCCCGCCCAGGGCTAAATGAATCGAACAGAATTTGCAGCGGTAGTTACACCCGCGAGTCGCGGTGAGGGCGTCGCGGAACATGTAGCCTTGCGGCAACAGGTCCCAGCGGGGCGGCTTCTCATCCCACTGTGGCACCATGTAGGGCATGCGATACTGGGGCTGCATCGTGCCCTTCTTAAAGTCTTCAATCAGCCGCGGGACCGTCAGCTCGCCTTCGCCGATGACGATGGCATCGGCATGTGTGATCGCTTCGTCGGGAAGAGTCGACGGGTGAATGCCGCCGAGCACCACTTTGGCCCCGCGTTCTCGAAACAGCCGCGCCACCTCATAGGCGCGCATGGCCACCACGGTGGTGACGGTGATGAACACTAAGTCGTAGTCACGTTCGAAATTCAGAGGTCCGACAATTTCGTCTTGAATCTCGATATCCCATTCATCCTCGGGGATGAGGGCGGCGAGGGTCGGGAGGTTCAAGTTCGGCGTCCGAAACAGCTTCCAGACCGAGTCCCATTTCTGATCTTCGGGATGGGGAATGATGAGCCCGATCTTATAGTGTCTCATCGCGGATATCCCTCCTGAATTTGTTTGTAGGTAGATGCCTCGCTTTCTAAAAAGATTTACCCAGATTGCGATCAACACAGTGAGAATGTGTGTCTCTGAGCCAATCGTCAGGAGCTGCGGGCGTGTCTGAAAATCTTTGTGTTGAAGAGTGCCCGGTTGTCTTGCGATTGTCGACTGGTCCCATCCTGCTCAATTCGCCGTTGCGCACATCAGAGGTCGGTGAAGAAAGTGGGCTATACCCTCTCGCCTTTGGATATAATGGGTATGGTCCGATGAGCGTTTCAAAAGTTGTCAGGGAAGCAGGGCTGTAGGCATTGCCGGAACGATGTACGCTGTCGGGAAGACCATGCGGAGCGACTTGAGGCTCTGCATCGGAAAGGTCAGTTGCCGCGAATGAATCAGGCTCGACAATGTTTGTGCAGTTGAATGACGCGGATGGTGTGTTGAGCGGAAGAAGTGTAAAGATGCCGGCGAGCAAAAATCTCATCGTGCACCTTCTCCATTCAGCACAAGACTAGCCCGTTCGAGGGAAGCAGATCAAGAGTTTTGAACGCGATTAAGGGAAGGTCCTTGA
>CAZJOQ010000211.1:0-5442 GCA_964547625.1 uncultured Nitrospira sp. | reverse complement strand
CCTGTGACCTCTGCCTTGTAAGGGCAGCGCTCTCCCAACTGAGCTATCCGCCCGACTTCCCTAGTAACCGCCGCGGAGCGTATCAAGTCCATTTCTCCTTGTCAACCAGGCCGCGCGTCGTGCTCATTCTCAGTACATCACCTGTGACACGCGTCAGGTCATTGTTGTCTCCTCACCTTCCTCTCTCCATTTGAACGTCGATGACTCAGTTGCCGAGGAAAGAACTGTCGATGAACATGTTTCAGTCGGCGACGGTCCACATGCGTGTAGATTTGGGTCGTTGCGATATCAGCGTGCCCTAGCATCGCTTGAACAACGCGGAGATCAGCGCCGCCTTCGAGCAAATGCGTGGCGAACGAATGTCTCAGCATGTGTGGTGAGATGGGTTTGAAGATCCCTACCCGTCGCGCGCGCAATGCAAGCAACTTCCAGCATCCCTGCCGTGTCAGTTCATGCCCACGACGACTGACAAACACGTGACGAGAGGAGCGACGCTTCAGGAGCGTCGGTCGCACCTGTTCAAGATACTCGACCAACAAATCTCGTGCCGTCCCTCCCATCGGCGCAACTCGCTCTTTACCGCCCTTCCCCATCACACGAAGGCAACCAAGATCAAGATCAATCTGCGCAAGGGTCAGTCCAACCAGCTCTGATACTCGAAGCCCAGACGCATAGAGCAACTCCAACATCACACGGTCACGGCGATCCTCAGCCCGGTCACGAATTGGCGCCTCCAGCAACGCCGTCACTTCCTGGAGGGTCAACGTCTTGGGCAATCGTACTGAGCGACGCGCAGTAGCCACATCGCGGAGGGGGTTGGCCTTGAGAATTTTTTCACGGACCAAGAAGCGATACCATCCTCGCATCGCCGAAAGCATCCGAGCCACCGATGATGCCGCCAGCGCTTCCTGTTTCAGTGAAGCCAGAAACGACCGTATGATCTGTGGCGGTAGGAAGTCACTCATGTGGAGTCGATGCCGCAACAGATAGCGTTGCACTCGGAACAAATCTCGCCGGTAGGACTCCAGCGTATTGGTCGCCAATCCTCCCTCGACCCGCAGCCGGTTGAGATATCGCTCTACCAGAGGATCCAGCAGAAGAACTGATGAGTAATCCGTCGTCATTGGATAACAAACTATAGCCAACTCATTCCGTAGGCACAACGAGAACGTAGCAGTTCTCCTTGACAGGTGACACCCTTTCCGATACTAGTCTCCTTATGGCTCACCGCTGATCGAACGGAATGCTCGCCTACTCGCACCATCCTTCTCACATTGCTGCCTGGACGCTGGTGATCGTCATCACAGCTCTTGCGGCATGCCTTGTCCCGGACTCCATGTTGACCCCTTCAGGTCAGGCGGAGGCGGCGGAGACCGTCAAGCCTCTGATTCCGAATCCGCCGGTTTTGAACCAGGCCAAGCAACTGATTGAGAAGGGCGACCACGAGTCCGCGGCAACTGTCTTGCGACGATTCTTGACCACTAGCCCACGACCCGAACATCTCGATGACACTTACTTGCTATTAGGGGCCGCCCTCTATGGCATGCAGGACTATGGCGAGGCGCTCCGTTATCTCAATCAACTCCACACAGAATTCCCGGAATCAGAACTTGTCGACCGAAGTAAACTCTTCCTGGCCCGGACCCATGCGGCACTGGGGAATGTCGACCTGGCAATGCCACTGCTCACCCAAGTTCGTACGACGACGCTGGACACAGTCACCAAGCGCGAAGCACAGCAACTTACGGCCGAAGTGTTGGCTCAGAAGCAGGACTATGTGCGGGCTATTCACACACTGTTAGAGGGGATGACTGGAAGTTCTGAAGATCAGGTCCAAGAAACCCGAGCGCAGATTAGGCAGTTTGTCGCAGAGAAGCTAGACAAAAAAGGGTTGATCCGGGTGCGCAACGCCTACCCGCGCTCATACCCCGGCGACCTGGCCTCGCTTCGGCTGATCGACTATTACATCGGACGGGGTGAAGACCACCTGGCGGAACGGGAGGCTCGGCATTTTCTAGGGGCGTTTTCTGCCCACCCCTCTGCTCAAAAAGCCAGCGAATCGTTGCAACTCATCCGGTCACGTTTGAGGACCAATCAATATTTCATCGCCGCCGTTCTCCCCTTGTCGGGAAACCTGTCGACGTTTGCCACCGATGTCTTGGAAGGCATTCAACTTGCGGTGGAAAAAGCTCGCGAGCAGCCCGGCAGCCCTTCCGTGGGCTTGATCGTAAAGGACCATGATGCGGATCGGCCTGGTTTTCTGGATGATCTCTCAACCCTGCTCCATGATGATCGACCGCTGGCCGTGATCGGCCCGATGCTGTCCAGAAATCTACCGGTCATGGCTGAGATGGCACAGAAGACCAGAATCCCCTTGATTACGCCGGCGGCAACCCTCCCTAATGTCCGACGATTGGGCAATTACCTTTTTAGCACATCGCTCACCTACGCAGCGCAAGCCGAACGCATTGCGACCTACGCCACACAAGAACAAGGGCACCGACGATTCTGCATCATCCACCCTGACACCGTCTATGGGCGGGAACTTGCCCGGCTCTTCGCCCAGGAGGTGTATCGTGTCGACGGTGAAATCATTGCCATCGAAGCCTTCAAGGAAGGGGAAACCGATTTCGCACCGCAAATCCAGCGACTGAAGGCCGAGGATCTCAAACGGTATGGCCTGGCAGTTCCTGTGGAGGTTCCTCGTCCAACCGGCAAAACGGCCAGCCGGACCGAAAAGCGCATGCTATACACTCCCGGATTTGACGCAATCTTTATTCCGAGTCGTTCCCAAGATATCGGCCTGCTCGCTGCCCAACTGGCATTCCATGACATCCGAGCGCCCCTCCTGGGTACAAACGGCTGGAACTCGCAAGACTTCGTCCGAACCGCCGATCGGACAGTCAACGGAGCAACCTTTGTTGATGGTTTCTTCCTCGACAGTCCGAATCCCGCCGTCCAGGACTTCGTTCAACGATATCGGAACCGTTTTGAATCATCCCCATCCCTCTTCACCATGCAGGGATATGACGCAGCCAGAGTAGTGATCGAAGGAATCCGTCACGGGGCAACCTCAGGAGAGGCCCTTCAAGAATTCTTCACCACCCAGCGTGACTTGCCGTCACTCGCCGGCCCGGCCAACTTCGGACCAGACGGCACCCTCCACCGTCCACTCTTTCTTCTGCAGGTGAAACAGGGTAAGTTTGTACAACTGAACTGAACAACTTTTCATGAGTTCGCTTTCACAAATTCTTCACACCGTTTCGTACATGGGACTCCCCCTCTTGCTCGCAATGGTGCTCCATGAGTTCGCCCATGGGTGGACGGCGGAGAAATGCGGAGACTCAACCGCGAAACTTCAAGGACGACTCACCGTCAACCCTCTCGCCCATATCGACCCATTCGGCACCGTCATGCTCCCCTTGATTTGTTTATTGCTGCCGGGAAGCTTTCTATTCGGTTGGGCGAAGCCGGTCCCCATCGACCCACGAAATATGCATCAGCCTCGCCGTGACATGGCCTTAGTCGCGGTGGCCGGACCTGGGATGAACTTACTCTTAGCCGTCGCAAGCGCGCTGTTGTTGGCCGTACTCCTGACGATCGAGCCAACCTTATCGCTCCGAGGATCGACAGAGGCCGAGGCGTCGACGAGCCTGCTTGGAACCATGTTTTTGCGCCCCATCGCCGTCATGGCGCTGTATTCCGTGATGATCAACGTGTTGCTGGCGCTCTTCAACCTGCTTCCGATCCCACCCCTCGACGGAGGACGAATCTTGACTGCGATTCTCCCCCCCAAACCGGCGATTGCGTTGGCACGATTGGAACCGTATGGGATGCTGATCTTGGTCGGACTCATCGTGTTCGATAAAGAACTGGGTGTGATTCACACCATCACTGGAACGTTTGCCAAAGGTCTGTCCGGTACCATCCTGTCAACCGCGCTTGGCCTTCGCCCAGGAGTTTCGGAATGACAACATCACGTAGGCGAGTCCTCAGCGGCATGCAGCCGAGCGGACTCATGCACCTTGGAAATTACTTGGGCGCGTTAGAAAACTGGAAAGCGTTACAAGAACAACACGACTGCTACTTCTTTGTCGCCGATTGGCACGCCCTATCAACAAACTATGCCGACACGAGCCGCATTCGCACATTCGTTCGCGAGATGCTGATCGATTGGCTCGCCGGCGGTATCGATCCGGAACGGTCCACGATCTTCATCCAGTCTCGTATTCCGGAACATGCCATCCTGTATCTCTTGCTTTCGATGATGACCCCGATCTCGTGGTTGGAACGCAACCCGACCTATAAGGAAAAGCAGGAGGAGATCAAAGAAAAAGATCTCACCACCTATGGCTTTCTCGGCTATCCAGTCCTACAGGCAGCCGACATCCTCCTATACAAACCTGATTTCGTGCCGGTGGGAAAAGATCAACTTCCGCATCTTGAGCTGACAAGAGAGCTCGCCCGGCGCTTCAATGACATCTACAAGACCTCGGTGTTTCCGGAGCCCAATGAACATCTGACCAAGTTTCCCAAGGTGTTGGGGACTGACGGCCGAAAAATGAGCAAGAGTTACCACAATACGATCAATCTCTCGGATACTGAACCGGTCGTCCGGCAAAAGCTCAAGACCATGGTCACAGACCCGGCGCGAGTGAGACGGACAGACCCCGGCAATCCGGACATCTGTCCCGTCTACGAATTCCACAACATGTATTCACCTCAAGCAGTGAAGGACCAGATCAATACGGATTGCCGAACCGCGGCCATCGGCTGTATCGACTGCAAGAAACTCGTTGCAGACCGCATGGTGGAACAGCTGACGCCGATCTGGGACAAGCGTGCCAAGCTTACGCAAGCGCCATCTCGCGTCGACGAAATTGTCGATGCCGGCAGCAAACGAGCCGCCGCGGTCGCCGGCGGCACGCTGCGCGAAGTGAACGAGGCGATGAAGATCTAACCCGAGCCCTTTCCTCCGACCTCCCTGTAAGATTTTCGAATCCGCTAGAAGAACAAGCCAGTCGGTGGAAGAATGCCTCGCAGGAGACTATCTGCGAGGAGCGATCGTGATGACGTATAAAACTGGCCAACGACGACTCAGAAGCATCGGACTGTTCGTAGGGCTTCTCTTTCTCTCCGGCTGCGGCAGCTGGTGGCATGGGGGATATCAGTCCGTCACCATTTTCACCACGCCACTCGATGCGCAGGTGATCATTGACGAACGGGTTCATCTCTTAGCACCAGGGACCGTCTCTCTCAGTCGAAAGGACGACCACCAGGTTGTCATCACCAAGGAGGGCTATGAGCCAAAGACCGTGGCCCTGACGCGAACCTGGTCCTGGTGGGTCATCGGCGATATCTTCGGCTGCGCAATCATTTTCTCACCTGCCTGCATTTCCACCGATAAAGAGAACGGCGGCTACTACACCTTCAAGGATAAGG
>CAZJOQ010000210.1:3945-5454 GCA_964547625.1 uncultured Nitrospira sp. | reverse complement strand
CTATCGCTCACTCAGAATTAAACGCCAATACGATTGCCATGAGAAGAAAAGTCGATCACTACACAATCGGTTCTATCTGCAGCCGATTGGAGAAGGCCGCGTGCTCTATGCGGCACAGGCCACACAGGAGTGGTCCCGTGTGATTCCCGGCAGTGATGACGAATCGGAAATGAAAATCGCCTGCCGATCAGTCTTGGCATCGCGAGGGATACGATAGCGTTTCTCGAGAGTGGGGGGGCCGAACAGGGACTCCTCCATCAAGTTCGAGCGGGCACGCGAAAGCCAAACTTGTGCCAATAGCTTGTTAATGGACTACTGCAAAAACTCTCCATTGTACGATCCTTCTGGTGCTCTCAGTTTGTTGCCTATCCCATACATGTTCCTGCCGAGGACCGAACCGATCCTTCTCTTGCACCCGTTGTTCTGCTGATTCCGCACGATCAAGTTTTTGAAAGCAGATCCAATGGTAACGGTGAAAACACCTTGACGCCGTTGCCCGCTCCACAAGTACAATGCACAGCGTCAATACCACTGCGCGGTCCTTACGAGGTAATAGCCATGTACAGCAAGGATTCCAAGTTGGTTGGAATCGGAGTCATCCTGATTATCTTGACCTTCCTTCTATGTCAGGAGTCTCCCACATCGACTCCATCGCGATCCATGACCCAATCAACGGGTACCTCTTCCCCTGTGACAACACCGGCCGAACCATCGATCCCCTCCCCGGCAGGCATGAAGAAAAAGATTGATGACGTGCTGACTGGCCGAACCATCACCTTTCAAACCAACAGTGCTGTCCTCCTGCCGGAAGGCCGGTCGACTCTCGGTCAGGTCTTGCCGATTCTACAACAGAACCACACTGCCGCCTTTGAAATTGGCGGGCATACCGATAACGTTGGGGCGGAGGACAGAAACCTGGCGCTGTCAGAAAATCGCGCGAAAGCCGTCATGGACTACTTGGTGTCAAAAGGAGTGGCTGCCAATCGACTCACGTTCAAAGGCTATGGAGCCTCGCGTCCGCTCGCCGATAACGCAACGGCTGAAGGGCGATCCCGAAATAGGAGAATCGAATTCCTCGTTCGGGTGAAAGGAGAGCAGCCATGAGCTCGTGGGTCTGTTGGTTGCCTGCCTTGCTGGGCGCAGGGCTGATCGGGTGGGGTTTCCAAGGTATGCGATTTCGTCCGTGGGCGGCTGAAAAAAAGCAGGAAATCGGACGACTAACCGAAGAACTTGCTCTGTGGCAAAAGCACCAGCTGGGAGTTCGGACAATTGAGAAACGGGTGGACGTGCCGGTGGAGAAGATCGTGGAGAAGCCGGTGGAGCGGCAGGTAGACAACCCGGCGCACCTGGCACGAATCACGGCATTGGAGAGTGAAGTGGCGGTGATCGGGGGATTGCGGGAACAGATTGCGAAGCTGGAGGCGCGGCCGCCGGAGATCGTCGAGAAGGTGGTGGAGAAACGGGTGGACGTGCCGGTGGAGAAGATCGTGGAGAAGCCGGTGGAGCGGC
>CAZJOQ010000210.1:0-3845 GCA_964547625.1 uncultured Nitrospira sp. | reverse complement strand
GAGAAACGGGTGGACGTGCCGGTGGAGAAGATCGTGGAGAAGCCGGTGGAGCGGCAGGTAGACAACCCGGCGCACCTGGCACGAATCACGGCATTGGAGAGTGAAGTGGCGGTGATCGGGGGATTGCGGGAACAGATTGCGAAGCTGGAGGCGCGGCCGCCGGAGATCGTCGAGAAGGTGGTGGAAAAAGTCGTGTACCGGGACAAACCGAGCCGGACCAAGCCGCTTGAAGCAACTACACCGAACGATGTCAGGAAGGCTCCTCGACGCAGTCCGGATGATCTCAAATGACTATTTGGTGTCGGTCCGGTTCTAGAATAATTACTCAATGAGCAGTGCGTGTTCTGCTTCGATCAGCTTGCGAATGGACCAAGGCCGACATCGATAAGTTTGAACGCCAGCTACCCAATTGTTCAGGCCGCACTACACACGAAAATTGGGTGCGCAGCGCCATTGAAGAACACGATAAGAAGTACAAGAAGTGGCTGGGAGAGGGGAGTCTAACGATCACCATGCTGGAAACGCGCTAGCAGCACGTTGTTCTCTCTCCCAATCCAGCCTCATTCCGTCAGACGGAAATACCTGACTCACTCGTGTGCCTATCGAGAAGTCCCTACAGTCAGGGTGCATTTTCTCCATGAGTCGATCGCCGGTGGTTGGATTTCTCTCTCTTTCTTGAGCAATCTGTTGCTCTATGAAATAGTGGCGACACGGTGCGCGTCATAACTTCTCTCGCACCGACCCCATCACTTTCATATCTGGAGGTCCGAACCATGATGTCTATGCTCATCTCCTACCGATATGCGGTGTTGCTATCTTCTCTGCTGGTCTTGGTGACAGGCTGTGCCCAATCCGGCGTGCAGGGACATTCGTCGCAGGAATACCTTGGAATGGGAATCGTGTCAGGGACGTTAGGCGAACAGCAACGTGTTGCCCAGTGCGTCGGGGAGCTGTCCTCTGTATCCGTAGTTGGCCAAGTGCAGGCCTTGGAGGGTGGCGCGTACCTGATCCGAGACGTCCAGGGGAAGGAAATCCGCATTCCACATGACGAGAATACTCAGATCGATCGACCGGCCCATGTGGGCGACCGCATTCAATCTTGGCTCGATCGCCACGGCCGCGCCGTGCTGATCCGCAATCTGGATGGAAGCGAACGATAGCGGTCGCTCTCTACAGCATTGAATGCCACACGCCTGAACAATCAGACGATGGTCCAGATACGCTGAGTCATGAGAATGACTCAGCGTATCTATAAACCAAGCCTTACCCATAAGGTTCCACTTTTTGGGGTCTTTATAAAGCGCCTTAATAGGGCGCCTCTAATAGGTGCATAATGATGAAGTCTGGAAAGATGCATTTGCTGGGGGGAGTGGTACCATGGCCAAACTTAACGTGTCCATCGACGATCGGTTACGAGATGAGCTTTTCAGGCTTGTTCCACCTCGACGGCGGAGCCATGTGGTGAACGAAGCGCTCCGGCATGAACTGCTTCGACGTAAACGCCGACAGGCGACCGAAGTGGTGCATCGCTTGCGGAAGCGAAGTGCAACTCTGACGGGGCAGGAAATTGTCGATGCGGTCCGTCGAGATCGGGAGCGAACTGATCGATGATTCTTGTGCCCGATGCCTCCGTCTTCTTGAAGTGGGTCTTGGAACAAGAGGATGAGCCTGACCATCGCAAAGCCATCCAATTGCAACAGGCACTGCTCGACGAATCGATTGAGATTCGGTTACCGACGCTCTGGCGGTATGAAGTGGGGAATGTGTTGGGCCTCAAAAAGCCGACTTTGGCCGTCGAACTGATGAGTGCCTTGTTGGCGTACGAATTTGACGAGGTTCCGTTGCGGACGGAGTATGGACTGGCTGTGCTGGAACATATGCGGGAGGTGAAGCACGTCACCTTCTATGACTCCGCCTACCACGTGCTGGCTATTCGTGCCAAGGGCTTGTACCTCACCGCCGATATGGCCTACGTCAAGCGCGCTAAAACGAAAGGGCATGTGGCGCTCTTGTCAGCATGGAAAGGTCCGTGATGTAAGACCGTTTTCTGACGAATCACAAACTGTGATGTGCGTTTCCCTCATCTATCTTCGCGCCAGCTGCAGTTTCCGCTCGCACGTCCTTGGCATCATAGGCATCGAGCGAATAGAAAAGACTCCCGGTATCTTTTCTGGTTTTCAAGACGTCCAAGGGCAGGAAGTCCGTATTCCACATGATGAAAATACTCGGATCGATCGACCGGCCCATGTGGGCGACCGCATTCAATCTTGGCTTGATCGCCATGGGCGCGCCGTGCTCATCCGCAGCCTAGATCGAGCTGGTCAATAACGCTCGTTCAGACTCCGCTTGTTTCATTCCTTATCAGTCACCTATTGGATAAGCACGCTAACGCGACGTGGTGTCATGAAAACACTTACTCTCCACTGTGCGCTCGTTCACGTGCGCATTTCTACGAACTTAGCGCGCAGCAACAGTCTGCGATTCCCGGGTAGCTAGACTCTTTCGGCGATGGTTGGAAATTGTGCGGTCAATAATGGCTCCACAATTGATGCATTTCCATGCGTAAAACACGAGAAAGAAATCCGAGAACCGCTCTAGCATCATTGTTCCCTTACACTTCGGACATCTCATCGACCCCTCCTTGAATGGTTACGTTCACAGCTGGCGACATACTCAAGCAAGAGTTGCGCCCAAGTGCCAGCCTTCAGTATTGCAATGATTGCATCATTAGGTAGTTGCACGTGGCAGTTCATGTTCATAGAAATGACGGTGGAAAGAGAGGAATCCGTCACTGGTTTGGCATCGACGAAATAGGGCATCGACAAAAGAGGGTCAGGCATGACTATTGAGTTATTGGGATATGGGTAGAGCTGGCGCGAGGAGTGAATTACTTGTCGAAGTCTAAGGAAAGCATCCGACGCACCTGAGCTTCTCCTGTTGGATCACGATGTGCAGCATACGCACCTGCCAGTCGGCTGACCATGGAGGGGTCACGCCGGAGCCGCTGCCCCAAATCGCGAGTCGTTAAACGCGTCCACTCGCGGGCCAGGAACACCAACATCGCACGGGCTGGTACCAAGGCGCGTTGTCGTCCTGGAGCAAGAATGGCGCGAGGTGTTGTTCCATGCACCGTCGCCACGGCATTGAGAAGCGGCCCAAAGTTGATGCAAGGGGGACTAGTGGATAGGGCATGCGTTGGAGTCGTTCGTTTGGCGAGGGTGCTCACGAACCGCTCATTACCCAGAACGCGTTGGTCGATTGTGTCATAGAACCGTTCCTGGTGTCCCAGGGCCAGGCCATCCAAGAGAAAGCGGCGGTAGGCGCGTCGCGCCGGGCCTAGCTGACAATGAAACGTATCGAGAACCGCAGCGGTCTCCACGGTCACCGGACCGGTCCGCCCCAGATAGGCCGCATGGCTGCTCCAGCGATATGTCCAGGGACTCACCGGCGTGCGCAGGCGGGCGGGATTGAGATGGAGATAGCGGACGAGTTCGAGGAGATAGGCGTCTCGATCGCAGAGAATGGCGTGATAGCGCCCCTGAAAGACATGGCCCGTTTTACCGTACCGGCGGTTGTAGTATTGGCTGTAGGTAAACTGCAGGGTCTGCATCGTGCGAGACAACGGCTGGGGGCCGGTCTCCAGCAAGAGATGCACGTGATTCCGCATCAGGACGTAAGCGTGGAGCGTAACCTCGTCTCGACGACGATAGCGTTCGAGCCGACTCAGATAGGCACTGTAATCGGCCTCATCATGGAAGATGGTGGCCCGCTGGTTGCCGCGGACGATGACATGGAAGAAGGCGCCGGGAAAGTCGAGGCGGGGTTTGCGAGCCATGCCGGGGAGT